>NZ_JBHZAL010000010.1:0-241131 GCF_042754245.1 Nocardia sp. NPDC059228
CCTCGGGGCCTGCGAGCAGGCGAAAGAGGCCGTCAACAAGGGCGGCAACACCCCGTGCAGCGAATTCATGGCACAGGACCAGAGCAAGCAGCGGGGCACCGTCCGCAAATACCTCGAGCACGACACGAAGGTGACACCGACGGCGGATCCGGACACCGTCGACGCATCCATCGCGGCCATCACACTCATGTGCCGAGCCCAGCGCAACCCGGACACCCCGATCCGGGACGCCGACCTGACCGGCATCCTCGTACCGAAGAAATAGCGTCGATCGTCCTCCCACTCGCGCGGGATACGGACGCACCCGCAGCGATTGATCGAGGCCGCAGCGGGTACCGCGCCAGTATGGCGACCTCCGTCGACAAACTGCTGCACACGCTGACCAGGGCGGTGAACACGCTCGCGCAGACCGATATCCGATTCGCGGTGGCCGGCGGGTGCGCGGTGTACGCCCGCGGCGGTCCGGGATCCGAACACGATGTGGATCTGTTCATCAAGCCCGCCGATGTCTCCCGGGCCCGCAGCGCCCTGGTCGCGGGCGGTTTGCGCATCGCCGACGCCCCGGAGGACTGGCTCACCAAGGCATACGACGGAGACGTCCTGATCGACCTGATCTTCCGCCCCAGCGATCGCGAGGTCACCGACGAGATGCTGGATCGCGCCGAGGTCATGCGCGTCGGGTCCGCAGTGGCGCCGGTCATCAGCGGAACCGATCTGATGATCGACAAGATGCTGGTGTTCGACGCGCACCGGCTGGATCTGGCGCCGCTGCTCCGGATCGCCCGGGACCTGCGTGAGCAGGTCGACTGGGCCGAGGTGCGCACGCAGACCCGGCACTCGCCCTACGCCCGCGCATTCCTCGGCCTGCTGGCCGACCTCGAGGTGATCGGAGTGCCGTCATGAGCGAATTCCCGCAATATGACACGGCGCACGTACATCGAGCGCTGGCCGAGGATCCCCGCACCTCCGAACTCGGCGTCCAGGTGCGGCTCCAGGCGGGCATCGTGGTGCTGACCGGCACGGTGGCCACCGAGGAGCGCCGGCGGCAGGTGGAACTCGTTGTACGCGAACAACTTCCCGAATCCCGAATCCGCAACGAGGTCCGCGTGACCCCGCCGAGGACACCCGGGACCGCCGAAACGCTCGGGACGTGACCCGGGAAAGGACAGTGGCACATGCGGATAGCGGCCGTTGGCGATGTACACGTGGGCACCGATTCCCAGGGCCTGTACCGTCCCGCGCTCGAGGACCTGCACCGGCACGCGGATGTCCTGCTCCTCGCCGGGGATCTGACGAAGTGCGGCACCGTGGCCGAGGCCCAGGTCGCCGCGCGCGAGTTCTCCGGGCTCGGCATCCCGGTTGCGGCGGTACTCGGCAACCACGACTATCACGGGGATGCGGCGGAGGAGGTCGCCGCCGTCCTCGCGGATGCCGGAATCGTGGTGCTCGAGGGCACGGGCGTCGCTTTCAGCATCGACGGGACAGTGCTCGGCGTCGCCGGTACGAAAGGCTTCGGCGGCGGCTTCGCGGGCCGGTGCGCGAGCGTCTTCGGCGAACCCCTGATGCGGGAATTCGCCTCGCACACCGTTGATCTCGCCAACGCACTGCACACGGCGCTGAGTGCGCTCGACACCGATATCCGCATCGCCCTGACCCACTACTCGCCCATCGAGGCCACCCTCGCCGGCGAGCCCCGCGAGATCTATCCCTTCCTCGGTTCCTACCTGCTCGGCGAGGCCATGGACACGGCCGGCGCCGACCTCGCCCTGCACGGCCACGCCCACGCGGGCACCGAGCACGGCGAGACGCCCGGTGGGATACCGGTCCGCAATGTGGCCCAGCCCGTGCTGGGCACCGCATACGCGGTCTACGAGCTCCATCCGGCCCCGCCCGTGCCCGCCACCCGCTTCCGCGCATCCAGCTGACCCCCGGCGTCACACCTCGATCCGCTCGCCCAGGACCACCGTGCGGTGGCGGGGCAGCCGGAAGTAGTCGGCGACGTCGGCCGAGATATAGCTGATGGCGATGAAAAGCCTTGTGCGCCATCGGGACATGATGGGCTTCGCCGCGGCGCGCAACTCGATCTCGGACAGGAAGTAGGATGCCCGGTCGAGGTCGAGTTCGCCTTCTGTCTCGTCCGAATCCAGCCCGGCCAGCGCCGCCGGGACATCGGGGTGTTCCATATAGCCGACCCGCACGGTCACGTGGACGATGCCGTCGTCGCGGTAGCCGAGGTGATCGACCCGCACGCGGTCGTCCGGTGGAACGCGTGGCACCGGCTCGGTGTCGACCGACACGATGACGGTCTGGCGATGTCGGACACCGTTGTGCTCGACATTGGCGCGCAGGGCCAGCGGCACGGTTTCCTTGCTGCGGTTGAGGAATACCGCCGTCCGGTCGATGATCGTCAACCGCGACCTGTCGTGCCACAGCTCGTCGACGAACTCACGCAGCGAACCTTCCATCCGGTCCCGTTCGTCGGCGACCACCTCGCGTCCACGCTGCCAGGTCGTCATGACCGTGAACGCGGCGAGTCCGATCAGCAGGGGCAGCCAGGCCCCGTGCACCAGCTTGGTGAGATTGGCCGCGACGAACAGCAGGTCCACCGCGAGCAGCGGCGTCCAGACCACGGCGACCAGCCACAGCGGCAGTCGCCATTTCGCGTGCGCGAGGTAACCGAGCAGCAGGGTCGTGATGGTGATCGTGCACGTCACCGCCATGCCGAACGCGAAGGCCAGCGCGGTCGAACTGCGGAAGGCGAAGACCAGCGTGAGCACCGAGACCAGCAGCAGCCAATTGATCCACGGCACGTAGATCTGCCCGGGCGTCGACTCCGAGGTATGTGCGATGCGCAGCCGCGGCAGATACCCGATCCGGGCGGCCTGCGAGGCCACCGAGTACGCGCCGGTGATCACCGCCTGGGAGGCGATCACCGTCGCCGCGGTGGCCAGCGCGACCATCGGAAGCCGCCCCCAGCCCGGGACCAGCAGGAAGAATGGGCTCGCGACGTGCCCGTGGTTCCCGAGCACCAGGGCGGCCTGCCCGAAGTAGCTGAGCAGACAGGCGGGCAGCACCAGGAAAAGCCAAGCGGTAGTGATGGATCGGCGACCGAAGTGCCCCAGATCCGCGTACAGCGCCTCCGCCCCGGTGACCGCCAGCACGATGGCGGCCAGTGCGAAGAAGGCGATGGCGAAGTGGCCGGCGAGGAAGCCGAGCGCATAGCCCGGCCACAACGCCTTCAGGATTCCCGGCTGCTGCCGGATTCCACCGATGCCGCACGCTCCGATCGCGAGGAACCACACCACCATGACCGGACCGAACAACCGGCCCACCGACGCCGTCCCGCGATGCTGAAACACGAACAGCAGCACGATGATCAGTGCGGTGATCGGCACGACGGCCTTCGCCAGCGGCGGTTCCACCACCTCGATTCCCTCGACCGCGGACAGCACCGAGATGGCCGGGGTGATCATGCTGTCGCCGAAGAACAGTGCCGCGCCGAAGATTCCGAGCGCCGCCAGCACGGCCGCCGGGTGCCGGCCGCGCGCGGCCCAGCGCCGCACCAGCGTGATCAGCGCCATGATCCCGCCCTCGCCGTCATTGTCGGCCCGCATCGCCAGCAGCACATAGGTCACCGTCACGATGATCAGCACCGACCAGAACACCAGTGACACGACGCCGTACACATTGACAGGATCCACCGGGACCGGGTGCGGATCCGACGGATCGAACACCGTTCGCAGGGTATAGATCGGGCTGGTCCCGATGTCCCCGAACACCACCCCCAGCGCCCCGATCACCAGACCCGGGCGGACGACGTCCCGCGCGCTGAAACCGTTGTCGGTCGGCGCGCCGGACTGCCCGGCTGACCCTTCGTCATCCGAGATCGTCGAATCGTGGCGCTGGGACACCGAACGAATTCCTGCCCTTGCTATCCCGGGCGCGCTTCCCCACGGAGCCGGGTGAGCTCCACGACGACCGGGTACCCGCACTGCACCACGTCGAATTCCGCACTGCTCACCGCGATCGAATCGGTCAGTGTTTCCACGAAATGCCAGCCGAAACTGTGCTCGATCAATCCGGCGTCGCTCCCGGTCACCGCGCCCACGCGCACCCGGACCCGCTGCTCGTCGAACCGGAATTCACACTCGATCGAGGCGTCCGGCACGGCGGCCGCGATCAACGTCGTCGCCACCTCGTCCAGTGCGACCCGCACATCGGTCACCACGTCGATCGTGAAATCGGCTGTGAGCATGATGGTTTCGGCGAGCGCACGCAGCATCGCCAGTTGTCCGGCGTCGGCCGGGATTCGCAGCGCCACCCGACCGGCCGGAGCGGGCGACTCCAGCGACGCGGAGTCGGTGAACCGGTGCGCCTTACCGTTGTTCTGCCGGTCGGTGAATACCGGGCTCGGCGTTCGGCCGTCCCCGATCCTGTCACCCTGTGGCGATTCACTCATCGGTCACCACCCCATCGAATCAATCCCGTTTTGCGATCGGACCCCGTTTCGTTCATCGCGTACCCCGCGAAGCGGTCGGGAAACCGGCGGAATTCATCAATCGGGTATTTGCTCGTGCGCGGTCGAGAGCAGGACCGGGCCGGATCTGCCGATCAGTTGCTCGACAGGTCCTGCTCGCGATGGACCAGGGTCCTGACCCCGGTCACGTCGAGTACTCGTTCGACGGCGCGCGGCGCGTTCGGTACGAGAATGCCGACACCACACCGGGTGGCACGCTGAACGGCATCGAGCAGCACGACCGCATTGCGCACGCTCAGAAATCGCGCACGACGCAGATCCACGATCACCGCGGGCGGCGCGGCATCGACGGCGACGGACAGCGCGGTCCGGAACGCGGGCAACCCGTTCATGTCGAGTTCGCCCGTGACCGCGATGATGAGGCAATCGGTGATTCCGGTCCCATCGGGCGTGCGGCGCGAGCGGCGGCCGGGCATCTCATTCGCAACATGGCTATGTGCGAGGGACACCGTTGACATGACATACCTCCCAGCAGGGAGTGGCCGATCCGCCTCGACGAGAGAGCGTCCGAGCGCAGGTCGTATCGACGACACGCTCGAACTGCGAGAAGGCATGGGGGGATCGGGATCGGCTGGAGTCTCAACCTGCACTCAGTCTGCCACCTGACCGCCGGGGTGGCTACTCCCAGCCCGTTTCACCACGCCCTGTCCGGGTATCGCGGCATCGAATGGACCGACGAAACCGATGGCCCCCTCCCCTGACCGAAAGGCGGAATCATGCCCAAGGAATGGACCGGCAAAGAGGAACGTCAGTACGAACACATCCGCGATTCCGCCGAGGACCGCGGCGCATCGCCCAAGCGCGCCAAAGAGATCGGTGCTCGTACCGTGAACAAGAACCGCGCCCGCGCCGGCAAGACCGCGACCGCGAGCCGGACGTCGCTCGAGGGCAAGTCCCCGCAGCAGCGTGGAGGCCAGCGCTCGGGGCGCCGCGGTCCCAAGGGACTCACCCGGGACCAGCTCTACAACGAGGCCAAGCAGCGCAATATCAAGGGCCGATCCGGCATGTCCAAGGCTCAGCTCGCGCACGCTCTCGGCCGCGACTGATCCATCGAAGGAGGCGAACGACGATGCCGCGCTCGGCGTCGCTACCCGTTCGGATCCACCGGAACGCGCCGTGGAGCCGCAATCGGCTGATGCGTTCCTCGGACCGTCTGCAGGCGGCCTGGCGGCTGGTCGCGGTGCTCGTGGCCGTGGCCTCCATTCCGCTGGCGGTCGTCGTGGGAATCTCGGCCGCCACCACCACCGGCGCGCACATCCGCGCCGAGAACGCCGCCAAAACCGCGGTGACGGCCACGGTCGTCTCCGATCCCCTCCGCATCGCGGTTCCGGTCGGCCAGGGGGTGGTGGCGTCCGGACCGCCGCAGGCCACCGTGGCGTGGAATTTCCACGGCCGCAACGATATCGCCGTGGTCGTCGTCCCGAACTCGGCGAAGCGGGGCAGCACGGTGACCCAGTGGCTGGACTCCTCGGGCCGGGCCACCACCGCGCCGCGGCCCACGTCCGACGCGGTGGTCCAGGGCATCGACACCGCCATCCTGACAGTGATCGCAACCTGCTGCGGCGCAACCGTTCTGGTCTGGTGTGCCGACCGCATCCTCCTGCACCGCCACCACACCGCCTGGGCGCGCGAATGGCGAGACTTCGCCCCGGGGATCGGACACAACAAACCGTCCTGACGGCGGCACTCCCGCGAGCCGACACCGAAATGAGGCCCCCCGCACCGGTTCCCGCGCTCCGGACAGACGTCAGCCCACAGCGGCAGTGCGGAGGGCGGCAGCGAGACGCGCAGCCGGGTCGGGCATGGATGCGGGCGGCGTCCATCTGGTCGATCACCGCGGCCGCGCGCCGCGCCACCACCTGACCGGCGGGCGTCAGCCGAACCCCGTCGTGGCGCCGCTGCAGCAGCGCGGTGCCCGCCGCCCGCTCCAGCGCCGCGATACCGCCGACTGGGTGTACCCGAGCGCGGTCGCCGCGGCGGTGAGCGTTCCGCGTTCGGCCACCTCCCGGAAGACACGCAGCGCGGTCAGGGACGCATCACCGAAGGCCACGACATTCACGCGTACCACGTCCGAGGGATTCTCGCCGGCCACATGCCCGGGCCCTTTCCCACCTCGGCGCTCTGGTGGGACGTCACCCGCGCACCCACTCCGGCGCAGGCCGCCGCACAGCTACTCGACCTCGCGTGGAAATCAGCCGAGCCGCAGCACTACGGGCAATTGATCCGCTACGGCAGCGTTGTGCCGTGGTTCCCCGGCGAGAGCAGATAATCCCGCCGATTCCGGTCCTGAGCGGGCGATCCGCTTCTGGCCTTCACCATTACACCTGGTCACAAAGCCAACTGGGCAGTGAATTTGAAGTGTACGGTAAGTGAACGGCCAGTGGCCGAGCCCAGAAGACTTCAGCGATCATTTGGCAAATTCTTGCATTTTCCTGGCATAACGGACGGGCAACGAGATAGCGTCGGGTTCCGTCGATTGCACAAAGGGCAAAGTCGGAACGAATTGCCCACGTGGTGATGTTTCGCTCGACGGTTGACGGCATGGGTCGGGGGATCCCGCCGAGCGGAGGACCGCAATCATGAACAGAGTTCAGAAATCGACAACTACGGCACATGCGCGTTCACCACAGAGTGAGCGAGCCACCGCGCCGGCGAAGATCCTGGTGGTGGAGAGCAATCCGGCCGTCGCCGAGATCACGGTGCTGGTGCTCGCCGCGGCGGGCTACCACACCTTCCAGACGGCCAGCGGACGGCAGGCCCTGCGCACCCAGGACCGCCTGAAACCCGATGTCATCCTGCTGGACCGGGCGGTGCCCGATGTCGCGGCGGCCGAGCTGTGCCGCGATCTGCGCGCGCGGACCACCGCGCCCATCATCGCGCTCAGCACCGACCACAACCCCGAATTTCTGGAAACGATCCTGGCCGCAGGCGCTTCGGAATGCCTGCTCCTGCCGGTCCACACCCGCGAACTGCTGGAATGCATCGCCTTCCGGCTGCGCGCCCACCGGGCACCGGGCGCGAGCGCCGACGCCAAGCACGAAACCACGCCGGATCCGAGGCCCTACGCCGCGGCCTGAACCGCGGCCGGCGAAACCGACAGACCCCTGCCCGGCGATGCCGCCGGAGCAGGGGATGGGATTCCGGCGGCATCAACTATTCGGGGACCATGCCTCGGGATACCGACGAGACCCACCCGGGCAGTACCGGACGGGCACCCGGTGTCACTGCCGATATGCAGAGTAGTCCCCAAAACGGCTGTGCGCGTTGATATCCGCCGTCCGGAACCTGACATCTTCGTGAACTGAATCCACCTGTGCCGCTGCTGCTCCGCGGCGCCGCGACCCGGCGGATCCGCACCGGTGCGCCGCCGGGCCGGCCGGCCGGGCCGCGAGCTGTGGTCGCTCCCGGCCCGAGTCGATAGGGTGCGGCGGTGAATACAGCGGAATTCGTTCAGCGGGGCAGCACGGTCGTGGATCGGCTGTCCACCACACAGTCACCGCCGCCGTGGCAACTGGTGGTCGGGACCGGAGTGGTGGCGCTGCTGCTGGTGGCGTTCCGGCCGACGTGGCGGATTCTGCGCAATGCGGTGACCATCGCCCACGAGGGCGGGCACGCGTTCACGGCGCTGCTCACCGGGCGGCGGCTCAACGGCATCCGATTGCATTCGGACACTTCCGGACTCACGGTGTCGAGCGGGAAACCCTATGGGCTCGGCATGATCCTGACGACCGCGGCCGGCTACCCCGCGCCCGCGCTGCTGGGACTGGCCTACGCGGCGCTGCTGGGCGCGCATCGCCTCACGCTCATGCTGTGGCTGACCATCGCGCTGCTGCTGGTGCTGCTGGTGAAGGTGCGCAACTGGTACGGTCTGCTGTCGATCCTGGTGACCGGCGGCGTGGTGTTCGCGGTGTCCTGGTTCGGCAGCGACACCACCCAGGCGGCGCTGGCGTATCTGGCGGCCTGGTTCCTGCTGCTGGCGGCGGTGCGGCCGGTGATCGAGCTGCAGCGCAATCGCGCACACGAGCCGAACTCCGACGCCGACCAGCTGGCCCACCTGACCCGGATCCCGGGCCTGCTGTGGGTGCTGGCCTTCGGCGCGATCGCGCTGTGCTCACTGGCCTTCGGCGCGCGGCTGCTGCTCGCGGATGTGACCGGGGTCTGTGTTCCCCCGCTCACGCACAGCACCTGCGCGGCGTCAACCGCCGGGTGAGCATTCTCCCACCTCAGGGCGAGAGTGGTATCGCTGCAAGGTTTCTGGTGAACGGGGACTAACATTCGCCCTACACCGTCCGGGTGATCCCGAACACCGGATTTGCCCGGATCTTTGGCCCGCCCGCACCGCCGGCGGGCGCTCCATCGTTGCGGCAAGGAGGGATTCGGGATGGAACGACCGGCATGGGCCCCGGAGGGCGTGGATATGACCCGGCCCAGCCCCGCGCGCATGTACGACGCGCTACTGGGCGGCTCCCACAATTTCGAGGTCGACCGGCAGGCCGCCGCGGCGGGCAAGTCGCTGGTCCCCGACCTGCCGCGGCTGGCGCTGAGCAATCGGGCCTTCCTGCGGCGCGCGGTCCGCTTCCTGGTGGATTCGGGTGTACGGCAGTTCCTCGACATCGGTTCCGGCATTCCGACCGCGGGCAATGTGCACGAGGTGGCGCACGCCATCGATCCGGAGTGCCGGGTGCTCTACGTCGATATCGATCCGGTGGCCGTGGCCCACTCCCGTGCCATCCTGCGGGGAAACGACCGGGCGGCCGCCATCGAGGCCGACCTACGCGAGCCCGCGGCGCTGCTGGAGCAGGCGCGGGGCACCGGCATCATTGACTTCGACCAACCCGTCGGCATCCTTCTCATTGCGGTCCTGCACCTGATGAGCGACGACTACGCCCCCATCGACAAGGTCAACGCCCTCCACGACGCCGTGCCCGTCGGCAGCTACGTCGCGATTTCGCATCTCACCTCGGCCACGCGCCCCGACGACGCGGCGAAGCTGGTGGAGAACTCGCACAATGTCAGCAAGATAGGACTGCAGTTCCGCAGCCGCGACGAGATCGCCGCGCTGTTCGGCAAGTGGGAGCCGATCGAGCCCGGTGTGGTGGAATTGCCGCTGTGGCGGCCGGAATCCGACCGTGACCAGCATGAGGCGCCGGGCCGTTCGCTAGGTCTGGCGGGTGTGGGCCGCAAGGCCTGAGTGGTTCGGACGAGTCAGGGGCAGGGGGTCACCGGTGGCAGCACACGAGTTGGCGGTCCGATGGGCCGACGCTCTCGATGGCGCGGTCGCGCCGACGCTCACCCGGGCCCAGGTGGAGGAGCTGCTCGACGGTTTCGGTGACCGCCTGATCGCGGCCGTGCGCGGCACCGGGGACATGTCGGTGGCGCGGGAGGCCGCCGTCGCCCTGGTGGCCGCCAACTACCGCGACCCGCTGGCCGTGCACCGCTCGGTGCTGGTGCTGTGCAAGGACCTGGTGACCGACGCCTGCCCCGACCCCGGCTGCGCGGACTACGGGCCGGTCCGCGATCGCGCCATCGAACTGGCCGCGGAATTCGCCGCCGAGTTCACCGCCGGGCTGCGCAATGTGGCGCTGGCCGAACAGGAGACGACGCTCGGCGCCGCCCTCACCGCGGTCCAGGAGGCCGAGGCGCGGCGCCAGCTGTCGGAGGCGCGGTTCCAGGCCATCTTCGAGGGGGCGTCGGTGGGCATCGGCACCGTCGATGCCGCCACCGGCAAGGTGGTCGACGTCAACAACGCCTTCGCCGAGACCCTGGGCGTGCCCGCCGAATCCATGCCCGGCCGCACCGTGTCCGACATTCTCGGCCCCGAGAACATCGGTGAGGCGTTCTCCCTGTTCCAGCGCCTGCTCTCCGGTGAGATCGACCGCTTCCGCTTCGAGACCCGGCACACCAAGCCGGACGGCACGCACACCGTCATCGACCTGTCCATGACGGTGGTCCGCGACAGCGAGGGTAAGCCGCGCTTCCTGATCGGCGTCACCGTCGATGTCACCGACCGCAAGCAGCTGGCCGATCAGCTCTGGTACGACGCCCACCACGATTCACTCACCGGCCTGCCCAACCGCCTGCTGTTCTTCGACCGTCTCGCCGCGGCCACGGGCCAGGTCGGGGTCTGCTACCTGGATCTGGACGGCTTCAAGGAGATCAACGACCGCCGCGGCCACACCGCCGGCGACCGGGTGCTGTGCGAGGTGGGCCAGCGGCTGCGCCGGGCCCTGCCGCCGAATGGGGTGGCGGCGCGGCTGGGCGGCGACGAGTTCATCGTCCTGGTCGAAAACTGCACAGGTCAGGACGAATTGGACACCGTCGCGGACGGCCTGCTGGCCGCGCTGCGCGATCCGTTCGACGTGGCGGGGCTGCTGGTGCAGGTGGGCGCGAGCATCGGCACCGCGCTGGTGGACACCGATTCCACCGCCATCGACGAGCTCATGCACGCCGTGGACGTCGCCATGTACCGTGACAAGGCGCTGCGCCACGGCGTGCTCGGCGACCCTAGATGACGAATGGCACCAGCGCTTTTCGCTCCGCCGGGTAGTCCTCGAACTTCTCCCGGTACCAGGTGTGGGTGGCGAAGGCGCGCGGCACCAGATTGCCGAAGGTGATCAGGAAGATGACCACGCCGGGCAGCGCCCAGGTGAGAATGGCGAATCCGGCCCAGGCGACCAGTTCGCCGAGATAGGTGGGGCTGGTGACGAATCGGAATCCCAGACCGTACGGGATCTTGTATTCCGTTGCCCCCGGGTTGTTCTTGTCGCGCAGATTCCGGACGATCCACTCCGAGCTCACCAGCAGCGCGAAACCGCAGAGGTAGACGATCAGCCCGATGATGAAGCGCGGGTCGGTCAGCCAATTCGTGTCGTACTGCCCGAGATAATCGTGGCTGAAGAGCGCACCATTGAGGTAGCCGTGCAGCGCGGTCACGAACATGCCCATGCCGAGCACGGAAACATTGAAACTGCTGGTCTTGCCGGGCACTTGGCGAATGGAGAGGGGGAAGAACCAGCCGCGGTTGCCGTAGTGCAGAATCCAGATGGCCGCCAGCACCAGGGAAGTCGGCTCGAAGCGGCGCGGACCGCTGAGGTACGCGACGGCGAAGACCACGGTGGCCGGAATCTCCATCAACCACCAGCCGAGCTTCGGATTGAGATTGAGTCCGAGTTTGGCGGTGGCGAAGCGGCCGTAGGGACTCTGCCCGAAGAGGCCGCCGATCAGCACGAAAGCTGCGAACGCGAAAGCGATCGTGAGCACGGTGTCGTAGACGGTATTGCCGGTGTACCAGTTCATTCGCGGTCCTTCAGGTCGAAAAACTAGAACAGGTTCTACCACAGTGCACGGCCTGGCCGGTACTTACCGGGGGGCGCGAACGGTGTCCGGCGGGTAGTTTGGCGAGAACCCGGAGGGAGGCAAGGTGGGTTCGCAGGGATGGGATGTGCTGATCGAATGGATGCCGTTTTTTCTCGAGGAGGACGAGGACGCCGACGAGTCCGGACTCGGATGGAACCCGCGCTTCGTTCAGGTTCGTGACGAACTCACCGGCCGCCGTGTGCATTTCGCGCAGCAGGGCACCGAGATCGAGGTGCTGATCGCCGTCCCCGACGACGCCGCCGAGGCCGAAGCGCTGCTGACGGTGCTGCGCGCGCAGCCCGACGGCACCTGGGATCCGGTGCCGCTGCCCTCGGAATCCGATGCCACCGCACCGGATCCGCAGTGGCGGGCCATGCAGCGGGTGCACCAGCAGCCGCGGCTGGCACGCGAATGGAGCACCGGATGGCAGCGCGGGGAGTCGGTCGATCATCGGCGCGGCGTGGCCGAATCCGTGGTGGCGGTATTGCGCGACGGGCTCGACATGGACGGGGACCGGCTGCGTTTCGCCACCTGGAGCATGGACGCGCCCGGCAGCGGCAGCTACGGCCTGCCCGCCGACCGCCCGAGCGAGCGCGACGCGCCGGTGGCGTGTTCGAACTGGGCCGACTTCGAGGACAGGCTGAGCTGGGCGCTGACCACGCTGCCCTGGGACGGGGTGATCAACCTCAGCACTCCGCACCCCGGACCGGACCCGTGCTTCGTCCAATTCCTGCACGGCAGGCAGCTTTTCAACGAGGCCAGCGGCTGGGATGTGGCCGGACTGGGCGCGGGCGAGTTCGACCGGCGCATGCGCGAGCTGGGCTGGAGTTTCGCCCCGCACAGCGTGCCCGGCGGGGCGGCGCTCATCTGGGAGGGGCCGCTGGCCAAGACCGGGTTCAATCCCAGCCTGGAGGGCGCGCCGCGGCGGACGGTGGCCACCTTCACCGAGGTGTTCACCGTCGGGCATCCGCAGGATCTGGTGTTCCGCGCGTTCCGCAACGGCCGCCGCCGCGATCCGGAATTGCGCTATCTGGATATCGAACTCGGGATTCCGCGCGACGTCCGGTGACCCGCCATTCGGCGGTCGCCGGGCGCGGGTGAGCCTCAGAGCCGGCGCAGGCGGATCGGCAGGCCGTCCGCCGGCGTCGGGCCGGTACCGGCGACCAGGGGCACCTGGTAGCCGTCCGGCACACTCCAGCGGTAGTTCAGCAGCATGCGGTGCATGGTGGCCTTGACGGTCATGCCGCCGAAGTACCGGCCGATGCACTTGTGCGCGCCGCCGCCGAAGGGCGGCCAGGCGTAGCGGTGCGACTTGTCCTCGGCGCGTGCGGGATCGAAGCGTTCCGGATCGAACACGTCCGGGTCGTGCCAGTACTCCTCGCTGCGCATCATCGAGTACGAGCCGACCATGATCAGCGCGCCCTTGGGGATGAAGTACCCGGCGATCTCGGTGTCCTCCAGCGCTTCTCGCACCATCTGGCCGACCGGGGCGTACATGCGCAGGGTTTCGCGGAAGGCCATCTCCAGGGCGGGCAGCCGGTCCAGGTCGGCGTAATCGAGGGTGGGTTTGCCCAGCGCCCGCGATTCCTCGCGCAGCCGCTGCTGCCATTCCGGGTGCCGGGCCAGTTCGTAGGCCAGCATGGAGATGGCCAGGGTGCTGGTGTCGTGGGCGGCCATCATGACGAAGATCATGTGGTCGACGATGTCGGCGTCGGTGAAGGATTCGCCGTCCTCGGTCTCGGCGTGGCAGAGGACGCTGAACAGGTCCTCGCCGTCGCCGGCGCGCTTGGCGGGCAGTTCCCGGCGGAAGTAGTCCTCGAGCAGCCGGCGGCCGCGCAGGCCCCGATTCCACACGCCGCCGGGCATATTGGTGCGGATGATGGCCTTGCCGCCGTGCACAGCGTCCTCGAAGGCCTGGGACAGGCGCGTGCCCTCGGGACCGAGTTCCGCGCCCGCGAAGACCACGGTGGCCTGTTCCAGCAGCATGCGCTTGACATGGTCGTAGAGCGGGAAATCGGGGGCGGGCTGCCAGGAGTCGACGCCGCGCACGATGCGCGGCGTGGTGAGGTTGAGGTAGCCGATGAGCCGCGGGCGGGTGAAGGCCTGCTGCAGGATACGGCGGTGGTAGGCGTGATCGTCGAAGTCGCGCAGCAGGATTCCGCCGCGGAAGAACGGGCCGATGAGGAATTCCCAGCCCTGTTGCGCGGAGAGCACGTGCTTGCGGTCCAGCAGCACCTCCTCCACGGCGGCCGGGCTGCCGATGCCCACCACCTGCCGCCCGAAGACGCCCATCCACTGCACGGGGCCGTAGCGGCGCATCCGGTCGCGGCCGAAGGTGAGGGGGTCGGCGAGAGTGCTCACCACGTGGCCGATGCCGGGCGGGCCGTAGTCACCCATCACCGGTTTGAGCCCGCTGCCCGGCGGCGGTGTCGCGAGTGCCCGCGGCACGCTGGGATAGCGCTCCAGTACCCCGGCGGCGCGGCACTGAATTCGATGGTTCACCACGGCTTTTCGCACAGCCATGCCTCAACGGTAGCGGAAACGATAGTTTCCGTAAACGGTCGTTTCCCGATTTCTGTGCCAAGCTGTCAGGGTGACGCGAGCTTTCAACGGGACCTATCGCGGCACCACGACCGACGAGCGTCGGGAGCAGCGCCGGCGGCGGCTGCTGGACGCGGCCCTCGAGATCGTCGGCACGCAGGGGCTGGCCGCGCTGACCGTGCGCGGGGTGTGCGAACAGGCGAAGGTGGGGCCGCGCTTCTTCTACGAATCCTTCACCGGCCTGGACGCGCTGGCCTCCGCGCTGCTGGACGAGGTGCAGGGCGCGGCCCTCGAGCAGGCTCGCACGGCCATGACCGAGACCCCCGGCGGGCCCGAGGAGAAGCTGCGGGCCGGGGTCGCGGCGCTCATCATCACGGTGACCGACGATCCGCGCCGGGCGAACATCGCCTTCGCGCAGGCCTACGGCAGCGAGTTGCTCATGCGCCGCCGCTTCGAGGGCATGCGCCGGGTGGCGCAGCTGCTCATCGAGCAGACGCGGGTGCTGCTCGATATTCCCGAGGGCGACGACACCGCCCTGACCGCACTGGCCCAGCTGATCACCGGCGGCGCGGCCGAGCTGATCCTGGTGTGGCTCGACGGCGGCCTGAAGGTGGAGCGGCCCGTGCTGATCGGGATCGTCGCGGATTACGTTGTGGCCATGGTGGACCGGCTCCCCGGAATCACCGAGAAGCTCGGCTGAGCGGGTCCGCAGGACTCAGGACGCGCGGCGTCCGATGCCGCTGGCGATGATCTCGTCGACGACGATCTTCGCGGTCTCGGTGCAGGCGGTGATGCCGCCGTTGGCGTACTCCTTGACCGCGTCGCCGACGTTCCAGAGATTGGCGATCGGGGTGTCGTGGGGCAGGTCGTAGCCGGCGACCGTGCGCTGGGGTGGCCAGTCGTCGCGGGTGACGGCGATGGACAGGATGCGGGCCGTGTCGAAGCCCGGGATCTCCTCGCGCAGATCCTGGAGCACGAGCGCGGTTTCGGCCTCGGAGTCGAAGTCGCCCACCGACGGCTTGGGCACCCCGGTGCCGACGTAGAGGTGCCAGCCCTCGGGGGCCATCTCCGGGCAGGTGGCGGTGAAGTTGGCGACGTAGCACAGCCGCCTGGTGCGGGCGAAGCTGAGCAGGCCGGGCGCGTCGATGAGCGGTTCCCGGCTGGCGAAGTTGACCGAGATCATGGCGCACGGCAGATCGCGTTGCAGCACCGAGCCGACATAGTCGGACGGAAAGTGTTCGGGGCCAACGAGATCCAGTGTGGCCGACGGCCCGATGTCGCTGACCGCGAAAGCACAGGAGACATCGGAGGTTTCACCCCCGCGCCGGATGCGCGCCCCGACAACGCGATCGTCCTCGACGAGCAGCTGCTGCACCTCGCTGCCCATGCGCACCTGTCCCCCATTGCGTTCCACCACCTCCGCCAGGGCCTTCCAGAGGCCGATGGTGCCCTCCGGGCAGAAGCCGAGCTTCTTGAACGCCGACGCACGGGTGAAGTAGGTGAGGAACACGCGCGCGGGGAGCTCCTCCGAGCCGACCGCGAAGATCGAGCCGCACATATTGCGGAAGATTCCTTGTACCGCATCGTTTTTGGTGTACCGCCGCACCCAGTCGGCGGTGGACAGCTCCCGGTCGGACAGCCCGCCGTCGGTGCGGGTCGCGCCGATTCCGGTGAGCAGCTTGGCCCCCTGGCGGGTCAGCTGGGAGATGAGCAGCCCCCAGCCGCCGCTGGTGACATCCACGTCACGGCCGTTGATGCGGTACAGGATCGGCGGATCCGCCGGGCGCACTTCGAATTTCGCGCCCACCTCCTCGAAGGTCCGTTCGGTGATGCCGCCGAGTTCGACGACGACCGCGCCGGTGTTGACGATGAAACCGTCGAGTTCGGTGGTGGAGGCTCGTCCGCCGATCCGGTCCAGGCGTTCGACCACCAGGGTGCGGTAGCCGTGGTGCGAGAGCCGGGCGGCCGCGCACAGCCCGCCCGCTCCGGCTCCGACAACCAGTGCGTCCCACGTGTTCTCGCTCATGGCGAGCCCCCTCGAGCAGGCTCAGCCCGCTGGGTTCACCCCGGGCCGAGCGTCGGACATATCGGTAATACGACTCCAATTCTCTCGCACCTGGTCCATCGTCGGGACCTCACTGAAGAAGACGGGCTGGTTGGCGAACAGCTGGGTCCGGTGCACCGAGCCGCCGCCGACCACCAGCACCATGCCGGAGTCGGTGCAGTCCTCGCTCATCAGGTGGCCGACGATGGGCGCGACCTGGGCCGGCGGCAGCTTCTCGAGCATCTCGGCCGAGGCGATGTCGGCGGTCATGCGGGTGGCGGCGATGGGCGCGACGGCATTGACGCCGATATCGTATTTGCGGCCCTCGATGGCGAGGGTGTTCATCATGCCGACCATGCCGAGTTTGGCTGCGCCGTAATTGGCCTGGCCGAAGTTGCCGTACAGGCCGGAGGTGGAGGTGGCCATGACGACGCGGCCGAATCCTTGCTCGCGGAAGTGCGGCCAGGCGGCGTGGGTGACGTAGAACGAGCCGAACAGGTGCACGCGCTGCACGGCCTCGAAGGCCTCGGGGGTCATCTTGACGAAGCTCATGTCGCGCAGGATGCCCGCGTTGTTGACCACGCCGTGCACCGCACCGAAGCTGTCGATCGCGGTCTGGACCAGCGCCTTCGCACCCTCCTCGGTGGCGACGCTGTCGTAGTTGGCGACCGCGGTGCCGCCGGCCGCGCGGATCTCCTCGACCACGGCGTCGGCCATATTGTGCCCGGATCCGGAGCCGTCGCGCGCACCGCCGAGGTCGTTGACGACGACCAGCGCGCCCTCGCGGGCGAGCAACAATGCGTACTCCCGGCCCAGTCCGCCACCGGCTCCGGTGACAATGACGACGCGATCGGTTACACCAGGCATGAACTCTCCTTGCCGAAGTTGATGACAGTTCGGAACGTAGCAGGAGCGAATTCGGCGCCCGTGTGCTGCCTGCCACACTCGTCGAAAAACTGGACAGTCGATATGGTTGGCGTGATGACCCCGCACCTGCATCGCCACTATCCCGAGCTCCAGCGGACCCTGCCCCATGTGAGGCTGGGGACCGGCCCGACGCCGGTGCGGAGACTGGAGGCGCTCGACACGGCGGGCGCGGACATCTGGCTCAAGGACGACAGCGCTTTCGGTGACGGCGGCTGGGGCGGCAACAAGGTCCGGAAGCTGGAATGGCTGCTGCCCGACGCACTGCGCCGGCGGCGGACCACCATCGTGACGGTGGGCGGGCTGGGCACCAACTGGGGACTGGCGACCGCGCTGTACGGGCGCGAACACGGGCTGAAAACCGTGCTGGCGCTGGTGGATCAGCCGGTCGACGAGCATGTGCGGGCGCAACTCGAGCGATTGCGGGCCTCGGGCGCCGAGCTGCACTTCACCCACTCCAAGGCGCGCACCATCCTGAGTGCTCCGTACCTGCTGGGCCGGCATTTCACCGGCCTGCGACCGCCCTATTTCCTGCCCGCGGGCGGGTCGTCGCCGGTGGGTGCGCTCGGATATGTCGAGGCCGCACTGGAATTGGCGGATCAGGTGAGCATCGGGGCGCTCCCGGAACCGGGCCACATCGTGATCCCGGTCGGGTCGGGCGGGACGGCGGCGGGGCTGTCACTCGGCTTGCGGCTGGCCGGATTGCGCACTCGGGTGGTCTGTGTGGTCGTGAACGACACGCTGCGCCTCGACGAACCGGCGCTCGCCAAGCTGGCGGGCCGTGCCGAGCGGCTGCTGCGGGCCCGCGGCGCGCGGTTACCCGAGAACCTCTCCCCCACCGCCAATCTGGATATCGTCACCGATTACCTCGGTCCCGGATACGGCTATCCGATGCCGGAAGCAGCTACGGCACAGGCGCTTTCGGAGGATCGGGAGCACATGCGGCTGGAGCCGGTCTACACCGCGAAGGCCATGGCCGCGCTGCTGGACATGAACGCGCACGGCCGGTTCGACGGTCCGGTGGTGTACCTCAACACCAACGGACCGCGCTGACACCGGTTTCCGCACGTCGTCCGCTCACGCGGCCGCGAACTTGGCGGCCAGGAATTCCTCCCAGGTGCGGCCGCCGACGGCGTGCTCCGGGGTGAGGTTGCCGCCCGCGGCGTAGGCGCGGGCCGCCTTGCCCGGGGCCTTCATGGTGAAGACCGGGCGATGGCGACCGGTGGCCTCCAGGTAGCTGCGCTCGAGTTCCTTCATGGTGTAGACGCGCGGGCCGCCGATCTCGTCGACCAGGCCCGCGGGCTCACCCAGGGCCAGTTCCACCAATCGTGCTGCCACCTCGGCGGTTTCGATGGGTTGGAAGCGGAAGTCGAAGACCGGCACCAGCGGCATCCTGCCCAGCGCCGAGACCATGGTGAAGAGCAGGTCGTGGAACTGGGTGGCGCGCAGGGTGGTCCACGGCAGGCCCGAATTCTCCACCACCAGTTCGGCTTCCCGCTTCGATGCCATGTAGGCCATGGTCTGGCGGTCGATGGCGCTCTCGACCGGGATCCGGTCCGCGCCGACCACCGAGATGTAGATCAGGTGCGGGAACACGCCCGCGGCCTGGATGGCCTCGACCAGAATGCGCGCCTTCTCACCGTCGCCCTTGGTGGTGCCCGCCAGATGCAGGACGGTGTCGACGCCGGCGACCGCCTCGGCGATACCCGCGCCGGTCTGCAGGTCGCCGGCCACGTACTCGATGCCGTCCTGCGCCGCCCGCGCGGTGCGGCTCAGCACGCGCAGGTGCACGCCGGCCTCCCGCAGCAGCGGCGTGACCAGGCTGCCCAGGGTGCCGGTGCCGCCGGTGACCAGAACCGTCTTCGCCATGATGACCATCTCCTTCGTCTCGCGCCGCCGCTGTGGTGGCATCCTGCCAAGCTGACGACGCAGCGCCGGCGGATGTGACACGACGTGACCGGCGGCACCCGACGGATGCGTCGTAGGCTGGCCGCATGCCCGATTCCGGTTCCGCGCAGCAGCTCGATCGCCTGCTCGACCTGGTCTCCGGGCGCCGGGTCGCGGTGCTCACCGGTGCGGGCATCTCCACCGACAGCGGGATCCCCGACTACCGCAGCCCCGGCGCACCGCCCCGGACACCCATGACGTATCAGCAGTTCGTCGGCGATCCCGTGTTCCGCCAACGCTATTGGGCCCGCAATCATGTGGGCTGGCGGCGAATGGACGCGGCCCGGCCGAATCCGTCGCATCGCGCGCTGGCCCATCTGGAACGGGCGGGCATCGTCACCGGGTTGCTCACCCAGAACGTGGATCTGCTGCACACCAAGGCCGGTCATCGCCGGGTGATCGACCTGCACGGCGTCTACGCCCGGGTCCGCTGCCTCACCTGCGACGCGCTCACCTCCCGCATGGCATTGGCCGAACGGCTCGAGGCCGCCAATCCCGGCTTCGCCGAATCGGTTCCCCTCGACGGTCTCGAGGTGGCGCCCGACGCCGACGCGGTCGTGGCCGACACCGGCTCATTCCGGATGGTCGACTGCCTGCACTGCGGCGGCCTCCTCAAACCGGACATCGTCTACTTCGGGGAGTCCGTCCCCAAGCCCCGTGTCGCCGCCGCGTTCGACCTGGTCGATGCCGCCGACGTCCTGCTGGTCGTCGGCTCCTCGCTGACGGTCATGTCGGGACTGCGCTTCGCCCGCCGCACTGCCAAGTCGGGACGTCCGGTCGTCATCGTCAACCGCGGCCGCACCCGCGCTCACGATCTTGCCGCCCTCACGCTCGACACCGGCTGCGCGCCGGTTCTCACCGCTCTCGCGGATGCGCTCGCGTCCGGCGAGGCCGGAGCCTCGAGGGCATTGGCGCGGCGCTAGTCCCGTACCTCGAGTCGGCGCACCAGGGTGACGAGCGCTGCCCGCAGGGCGTCGGGATTATCGGTGTCCGCGCCCAGGATCATCCGGACCACCTGCGGGGCGGCGAACCACCAGGCGGCCAGGGCCGCGACCGCGTACAGCAGATAGCCGGGCGCGACGTCGCCGGGGAGGGTCCCGGCCCGCTGTGCGGCCGCCAGCGCGGCGACCTTGTCCGCGTAGTGCGAGGCGCGGGCGGACTCACCCGGCAGCTGACCGTCCTGCGGTTGCAGCCCTTCCCAGTACATGAGGCGCAGGAACTGCGGGTGGGTGCGGTGGAAGTCGAAGACGTGCCCGGCGTACTCGGCCAGGTCGCCGGCCTTGTCGGCGGTCAGCGGGCTGGCGGCGGCGAGCTGCTCGAGCTGATCGGTGAGCACGGCCTCGAACAGGCCGCGCTTGTCGCCGAAGTACTGGTAGATGCGTTCCTTGTTGATCCCGGCACGGGCCGCGATGGCGTTCACCCGGGCGCCGTCGAGTCCGCGTTCGGCGAACTCGAGTACCGCCGCCTCGAGCAGCAGCCGTCTGGTCCTCTCGGTATCCCACGCCATGGCGTCCATCCAACCATCTCCAACCACACGGTTGCGTTTGGGCCCACGGTCGTGGCAAACTCCAACCACACGGTTGCAACCATCCGGTTGCGGATTGAGGAGGAGGTGGCATCGTGCCCGAGTTGCGCTCCCGTACGGTCACGCACGGACGGAACATGGCCGGGGCCCGCGCCCTCATGCGGGCCAGCGGCGTGCCCTCGGCGGATATCGGCCGCAAGCCCGTCATCGCGATCGCGAACAGCTTCACGGAGTTCGTGCCGGGCCACACCCACCTCCAGCCGGTCGGCCGCATGGTCTCCGAGGCGGTGCGGGCGGCGGGCGGTATCGCGCGGGAGTTCAACACCATCGCGGTCGATGACGGAATCGCCATGGGGCACAGCGGCATGCTGTACTCGCTGCCGTCCCGGGACCTGATCGCGGATTCGATCGAGTACATGGTGAACGCGCATTGCGCCGACGCACTGGTGTGCATCTCCAACTGCGACAAGATCACTCCGGGCATGCTCATGGCGGCCCTGCGACTGAACATCCCGACCGTGTTCGTCTCCGGCGGACCGATGGAGGGCGGCACCGCGGTGCTGGTCGACGGCACGGTGCGCAGCCGGCTCGACCTCATCGTCACCATGGCCGAGGCGGTCTCGCCCGAGGTGTCCGACGCGGATCTGGAGCGCATCGAAGAGAACGCCTGCCCGACCTGCGGCTCGTGCGCGGGCATGTTCACCGCCAACTCCATGAACTGCCTCACCGAGGCGCTGGGCCTGGCGCTGCCGGGCAACGGCACCACGCTGGCCACCCACACCGCACGGGCCGAGCTGTACCGGGCGGCGGGACGCACGGTCATGGAGCTGGCGCGCCGCTACTACGACGAGGACGATGCCTCGGTCCTGCCCCGGAATATCGCCTCCCACCAGGCCTTCGACAATGCGATGGCCCTGGACCTGGCCATGGGCGGATCCACCAACACGGTGCTGCATCTGCTCGCGGCGGCGCAGGAGGCCGGGCTGGACTACACGCTCACCGAGATCGAGAAGATGTCGTTGCAGGTGCCGTGTCTGTGCAAAGTGGCGCCCAACGGCGACTATCTGATCGAGGACGTGCACCGCGCGGGCGGCATCCCGGCCCTGCTCGGCGAGCTGAACCGGGCCGGACTGCTGCACCGCGATGTGCATGCGGTGCACGCGGATTCACTCGGCGCCTGGCTGGCCGAGTGGGACGTGCGCGCCGAGCGCCCCTCCGCGGCGGCGCGGGAGCTGTTCCACGCCGCTCCCGGCGGCAAGCGGTCGGCCAGCGCCTTCTCCCAGTCCGAGCGCTGGCACACCCTCGATCTGGATGCCGCGGCGGGCTGTATTCGCGATGTCGCCCATGCCCATTCGCGCGACGGCGGTCTCGCGGTGCTGCGCGGCAACCTGTCTCCCGACGGAGCGGTGGTGAAGTCCGCGGGCGTGGCCGCGCACATGCACACCTTCACCGGTCCCGCCGTGGTGGTGGAGTCGCAGGAGGATGCGGTCGAGGCGATCCTGTCCGGCCGGATCAAGGCCGGCGACGTGCTGGTCATCCGCTACGAGGGTCCGCGCGGCGGGCCGGGCATGCAGGAAATGCTGTATCCGACTTCATATCTCAAGGGCCTGGGCCTGGCCCGGGAGTGCGCGCTGATCACCGACGGCCGCTTCTCGGGCGGTTCCTCCGGCTGCTCCATCGGCCACATCTCCCCAGAGGCAGCGGCGGGTGGCCCGCTGGCGCTCGTCGAGGACGGCGACACCATCACCATCGACATCCCGTCGCGCTCCCTCACTCTCCACGTCGACGACGCCGAATTGGCCATCCGCCGCACAGAATTGGAGTCGAACGGCGGCTACCGGCCGCGCCACCGCGAGCGTGAGATCTCGCTCGCATTGAAAACCTATGCTCTGCTCGCCACCTCGGCCGATAGGGGCGCGGTGCGCGACCCCGCCAAACTCGCCGGATGAGAGCCGAACTCGCCGGGTGAGAGGTAACCCTGGTTCGCACGGCTCGCGTCCGGCGCAGCGGCGATTCCGGGCCGTCCCGGGTCAGCCGGCCACGGATTCGACGATGAAACTCGCGACCGTGGTGGTGCTGCCGCCGATGTTCACGGTGCCGTAGCGGGTGACGCCGGGGAGCTGGCAGTCGCCCGCCCGGCCGGTGACCTGCTGGTACGCGTCGAGGAGCATGCGGACGCCGGTCGCTCCGACCGGGTGGCCGATGCCGATCAGCCCGCCGCCGGGGTTGATCGGCAGGCTGCCGGTGCGGGTGATGTCACCGGATTCCACGGCCTTCCAGCTCTCGCCGGGCGCCGTGAGGCCGAGGTGGTCGATGGCCACGTACTCCGACATGGAGAAGCAGTCGTGGACCTCGAGACCGCCGAGCTGGTGGATATCGGCCAGACCGGCGCGGGACAGCGCGTCGAGGACCGCGGTGCGCAGGTGCGGGAAGACATACGGTTCGGCGGCGGAGGCGCGGAACTTCGCGTCGAGCGAAAGGCCGACCGTGCGGTGGCCCCAGCCCGAGATCAGCGCGGTGGTGTCGGGGCGGATGGGGCTGTGCCGCTGCAGGAACCGGTCCGAGACCAGTATCACGGCCGCCGCGCCGTCGGTCATCTGGCTGCAGTCCTGGCGGCGCAGGACGCCGGCCACCGGTGGGTTGGCGGTGTCGTCGGCGGTGAAGCTCGCGTCGGTGTAGGACCAACTCCTGGTCTGGGCACGGGGATTCGAGCGGGCATTCGCGATATTGAGCGCGCTGATGGCGCGCAGGTGCGCGGGATCGAGGCCGTAGCGGCGGTCGTATTCGGCCGCGATGGCGGCGAACTGGGTCGGCCACACCAGATCGGTGTCCTGCGTCTCGTGACCCGCCCAGGCCGCCGCGCCCATGTAGGCGGCCGCCTGCCCGCCCGGGACGGTCTTCTCCAGCTCCGCGCCGATCACGAGTGCGCAGTCGTAGCGGCCGGATTCGAGATCGGCCATGGCGGCGAGGGCTGCCATGCTGCCGGAAGCGCAGGCGGCTTCGTGGCGGGCGGCCGGAATGCCCCACAGCTCCGGATGGATGGTGGCGGGCATGCCGCCGAGCTGGCCCTGGCCGGTGAACAATTGGCCGAAGGCATTGCCGACGTGGATCACCTCGATCGCGGTGGCGTCGAGGCGGACGGCGGCGAGCGTCTCGTCCAGGACGGCGCGGATCAGGGCGTCGAAGCCGAGGCCGACGCGGTGCCAGTTGACGGCGAAATCGGTTTGGCCGCCGCCCAGAATGTGCACGGACACGGGGTCCTCCTGCGATCGAAGAGTGGTCAGAGCCGGGCGCGTAGTTCCCGGCGCAGCAGTTTGCCGACCGGATTGCGCGGGAGCGTGTCGGTGAGCTCCAGGCGCTCGGGCAGTTTGAACGAGGCGACCTCGCGGGCCCGCAGATGCTCGACCAGGTCGGTGAGGGTCACGGTGGCGCCGGGCGCGGGAACGACCACGGCACAGCATTTTTCGCCGAGCACCGCGTCGGGGTAGCCGACCACGGCGACATCCGCGATCGCGGGATGGTCGATGAGCAGGCCCTCGATCTCGGCGGGCGCGATGTTCATGCCGCCGCGGATGATGATCTCCTTCACGCGGTCGACGAAGCGCAGGTACCGG
Source organism: Nocardia sp. NPDC059228 (assembly GCF_042754245.1). Classification (NCBI taxonomy): domain Bacteria; kingdom Bacillati; phylum Actinomycetota; class Actinomycetes; order Mycobacteriales; family Nocardiaceae; genus Nocardia; species Nocardia sp. NPDC059228. The sequence goes on from NZ_JBHZAL010000010.1 coordinate 24,489, forward strand.
CCGCCGTCGCCGCATCGTTCGAAAACGTCACCGCTGCACAGGTATCCCTCGTCGTCGAAGGGTTCGGCGGTGGCGGTGCCGGGCAGGTAGCCGCCGAAGACGGCCGGGCCGCGCAGGCGCAGTTCGCCGCGTCCGCCGATCTCGGTGACCGTCGCCCCGGTGGTGACGTCGACCAGTTTCACCGCCGTCCGGTCCGCCAGTCTGGTGGACCAGCGCACGCCTGCCGCACCGTAATACGGCAGATGCTGGGCGCGCAGGGTGGGATCCGGTAGATCGGCCGGTGCGCCCAGCAGGCTCACGCCCTCGTTGGATCCGAAGAAGTTGATCACCTGGATACCCAGTTCCTCCTGCCAGCGGCGTACCACCGGCGGCGGCAGCGGCGCGCCGCCGGAGCCGACCGTGCGTAGCGAGGACAGGTCGGCCCGGGCACGCAGGGCGTCGTTCTGCAGCAGCATGGTGAGCAGCGCGGGCGGCATGCTCGTGTGGGTGACCCGGTGCTCGGCGAGCTGCCGGAAGAACACGGGCAGATCCAGCGGGTGATGCTGGACCAGATGCCCGCCCGCCAGCAGCCACGGCAGGAACGAGCCCGCGAATCCGGCCATGTTCACCATCGGAAAGGGGTTGAGCACCACCGAATCCGGGGTCATGCCGAGCCCGTCCTGGACGCCGCCCGCCACGGCGAGCCAGTCGCCGTGGCAGCGCGGGATGCCCTTGGGCGCGGCCTCGGTGCCGCTGGTCCAGCAGATGGTGATGCGATCGTTGACGGTGACGGGGAGCGTGCTGGTGTAGTCGCGCACCCGCTTGCGGGCAGCTGCGCCGACCGGGCCGTCGAGGGCGGTCGCCTGCTCGGGGACTCCCGGCCCGAAGGCGAAGACAGCGCCGTGCCCGCCGAGAATGGTCAGGGCCTCCGCCGCGAGTGCCCGATCTCCCAGCGCCCCAACGGTAATGACGGCCTCGGCCGCGGTCGCCGCGACAATGCCCGACAGCTCGTGCCGCCGGAACGACGCGGGCATCGGCGTGGCCACCGCGCCCAGCCGCCACAGGGCGAGGTACACGGCGGTCAGGGCGATCGAGTTGGGCAGTTGGATCGCGACGGTGGACCCCTGGCGAATCCCGTTGGCCAGCAGGACCGCCGCGATATCGGTGACGTGGTCGTCGAGTTCGCGCCAGGTGAGGGTGCGTGGGTGCGCGCCGGTCAGGTCCGCCAGGTTGGCCGGGTCGGTGATGGCGGGCGCGTCGGGGGCCTCGGTGACGCGGTGGCGGAAGACGTCGGGAATCGTCTCGGGCTGCCACCAGCCGCGCTCGAGGTAGGTGCGCACGGTGTCCGCCGGATGGCAGACGTGCACCGGGCGGGCGGGGGACGTCGTTGCGGAGGAGGAGATTTCGACCATCGGAGTTCCCTGGTGATGAGTTGGTCCGGTGACGGCGCAGCTGGTCCGGTGACAGTGCGGGCGGTGGGTCAGGTCATGCGGCGCAGCACCACGGCCGAGCCGAGCCCGAGCGCGGCGGGAATGGCGACCAGCGCGTGCTCGCCGTCGCGGCGGCGCAGTTCGTCCAGCGCCTGGGCGATGAGGATCCCGCCGGTCGCGCCGAGTGGATGCCCGACCGCCACCGCACCGCCGGACGGATTCACCCGCGCCGCGTCCACTCCGAGCTCACGCATGAGCACCAGCGGTGTGACGGCGAAGGATTCGTTGACCTCGATCACATCCAGCTGTGCGGGCGAGATGCCCGCCCGCTGCAGGGCCACCCGGGCCGCACTGGTCGGCGCGGTCAGCAGCGGTGAGCGGACGGCCGTCTGGGCCGTACCCACGATCTGCGCCACCGGCGGCCGCCCGAGCATGTGCTCGGCGCGCCGATTGCCCAGCAGCAGCGCCGAAGCCCCGTCGGCCAGTTGCGGCGCGGTGGCAATGGTGTGCAGGCCGGCGACGGGCCGCCGCGCCTGCGGCGTCCGGCGGGCCACCCGCTCCCAGGACGGATCGGCTCCGAACAGGGTGGGCAGCGCGGCGAAGGCCGACGCGCACGCGTCCGGCCGCGCCCCCTCGTCGGCGGCGAGGAGCACGGTGCCGCCCTTGCGTGCCGGGATCACCGACGCCGATGTGGCTGCGCTGCTGGCCTTTCGATGTGACCGCACCGCGAAGGCGTCCAGCTCCGGCCGGGTGATGCCGTACTCGGCCGCCGTGAGATCGGCCGACACCCCAATGGTGACGAACCCGGTCCGCTCCCCCAGATCGGCGTCCCCGGCGATGGCCGGCCGATCCGCCAGCATCGGCACCCGCGACATCGACTCCACCCCGCCCGCGACGATCACATCCGCGAATCCGGCCGCCACCCGCGCCGCCGCGCCCTCCACCGCGTCCAGACCGGAACAGCAGAGTCGCGAAACCACCGCCCCCGGTACGGAATCCGGCCATCCCGCCCACAACACCGCGGCCCGGGCCACATTCGCACCCTGCTCCCCCACCGCGGTACTCACCCCGACCAGCACGTCGTCGACCGCCGCGGGCGGACAGCCCCGCTCCTCCAGTGCCGCCAGCAACTGCCCGAACAACTCGTACGGCGGAACCTCCGCCAAGGTGCCCCCACCCTTGCGCACCCGCCCCCGCGGCAACCGCACCGCGTCATAGACGAACGCCTCACTCATCGATATGCCTCCGCTTTTCTGCCGACTCCGGGTCGGACTCTTCTCCGCCAGTCTCCGGCACTCCGGGGCCCGAACCCGTAGCGATCCCGGTGAGCGCGTCGAGGGTCCGATATCCGGCCGGGTCGTCGGCGGTCGTCACCGGCACGATAACCACCTCGTCGGCCCCCGCGTCCCCGTACTCGCCGAGGCGTGCAGCCACTGTTCGCGTATCGCCGAACATACCTACGGCCGCGGGCAATTCATCCGGAATGGCCGCCAGCACCTCACGCGGATGGGCTCCGCCGTGCGCCAGCCGGACCACGTCTGCGAACCCGGCCTCGGTGAACATGGCGTCATACCCGGGGGCGCGCAGGTATCCGACGACACCCTGCCGGACGGTCGTGTACATGTCCGGGTCGGGATCCGCGGCCGCGATCACCCACACCGAGACCGGCGGCGCCGCGCGCCCGGCCCGCGCGGCGAATTCGCCTATCGCGGTGACACATCGGGCAACCTGGGCCGGGGTCACCAGATTCAGCACCACCCGGTCGGCGCAGCGCGCGGCGACCTCCAGCGCCCGCTCGCCGAAGGCCGCGACAATGATCTCGCCGCCGGCCGACGGGCCGACCGTGAGGACCCGCGACCGATGTTCTCGGGCATGGCCGTTCGAGGACGCCCGGCCGTGCTCGGATCCCACACTGGGCCAGCCGACCTCGGCCGACCCATCCGGTCCGTACCCGCTGCGGGCCGGGGTCGAGCGCAGGGCGGGCAGGCGGAGGCGGAATCCTCGTATGCGTTCGATCAGGCCGTCGTATTCGACCTTCTCCCCGGCCAGCAGAGCCCGCACGATACGGGTCGTCTCCTCCAGATGCCGTGCGGTGCGGTGCCTTCGGCGGCCGTGCCAGTCGCGGACCACCACCGTGCTGGAGGCGCCGAGGGCGATGTCGACCGGGCGGCCGGTGAGGGCGGCGACGGTGGCCGTCCCCATGGCGATGGTCGCGGGGCTGCGGACGCCGACGGCGAGCGGGCCGAGGCACAGCGGGATCCGGCCCGGGGCCCGGCCGATGGCGGTGGCCAGGGCGAAAGCGTCGAAGGTCGCCATCTCGCCGACCCAGAGACGGTGGAAGCCGAGCTTGTCGGCGGCCTCGGCCACCAGCAGGGCGTCCAGGGGTTCGCGGTTCTGCCAGTACGGGAGGCTGACACTCAGATGCGGAAGGGGCACGCGGGCAACCTTTTTCAGGAGAGCGGGCGGGCGGCGGCGCGCATGCGGTCCCCACTGACCCAGGTGGCGTGGAAGCCGAGCGGCACCTGGACCGGCAGGCCGAGGCGGCACGCGGGGCCCGCGGTGAGGTCGGCGGCGTCGTAGATCCACACCTCGCCGAGACCGGTGTGATTGTTGTGGGCGAACATGGTGAGCCAGGCGTCGTCCTCGGCGGTGCCGCCGGGGCGCGGGACCACGGTGAGCTCACTGCCGAAGATGCCGTCGCCGAAGGGCGCGGTCTGCTTTGCGCCCGTGCGGATGTCGTATTTGATGACGGCGTCGAAGATCATGGTGCGATCGACCGACAGCCGCATCTGATACGAGTAGCGGCCCGCGCGGCCGGTGCGGCCCTGATCGATGGCGGGGAACTCGGTGTTGACGTCGTCCATGACCTCCTCGCTGGTGGCGCCCGTGCGGAGGTTGAAGCGGTACCTGTGCAGCTTGGCTTCCGGGCGCAGATAGGCCAGCAGCTGGGCCAGGGGGTGAGCGCGGTCGGACACCGGGCTGGGTTCGGAGACCCGGCAGACCACCAGGACGATCTCCTCGCCCTCCTCCCACGAATTGACGGTGTGGTAGATGTAGCCGGATTCGGCCTCGAACCACTTCGCCTGCGCCCCTTCGCCATACCGCGGCAACACCGCGAACCGGCTGGGCAGCGTGCGGTCGAAGAAGATCTTGAAGCGCCCGGCCGCGGCCGCGCGCGGATCGTTGTAGAGCGGCAGATCCATGAGGATCGAATGGTTCTCGGTGATCGCCATGTCGTGCGGCAGGCGCGGGCCGGGTAGTTCCAGCCCGGTGAAATGCGTGACGGTGCCGCCCGGGTCGGCCACCCCGTAGCGCAGATACGGCGAATGGATGCCGTAATCGAAGAACAGCAGTTCCTCGGTGCGCTCGTCCACCTTGGCGTGCGCCGACACCTCGCCGTGCAGAGTGCCCCCGAAGGTGTCGACGCCGCGGGTCTCGAGGCTGACCGGGTCGAGCGCGTAGGGCTTGCCCGCCCGGTACCACAGGGCCAGCAGATTGCCGTGGTGGTAGACGACATCGGTATTGGCCGCATTGCGTTCGCGGCGGTCACCGGGCGGATTGTGGTCCCAGGGTTCGATCACGCCGCGCCACAACGCGGTTCCCGCCGCGTGCTCGGCATCGAACTCGCCCGTGCGGATGAAGCGGTTGCGGTAGGTGGCCCGGCCGTTCTCGAAGTGGACCGCGTGCAGCATGCCGTCGCCGTCGAACCAGTGGTAGCGGCCGATCGGGGCGAACTGCGGATTGGGGCCGTTGCGGACATAGACGCCGTCGAGGTCGGCCGGCAGTTCCCCGTGCAGCACAGTCAGATTCGTGGCCGTGGTCTCCTGCGCGCAGGGCGCGTAGGGGCCTTCCAGATACGGGTTGGTGAGCGCCTCGGCGGCGGGCGCGACGAGTTCTTCGTTGAGCGGCATGCGAAGCCTCCAGCAACCGGGAGTCGACACCCGGCGAGATTCACTACAGTTAATGAAGTGATACGCGTCTCACTGAGGGCTGTCAAGAGCCGGGCGCTCGGCCGGCGGCTCGAAGCGCACGTCCCGCCGGCCGAGCACGGCCGCGCAGCCCCGGCAGCGCAGCGCGGGTACCAGCACCGCGCCGCATTCCTTGTGCCGGAGGCTCAGCCCCGGTTCCGGGGTTTCCGGATGTGCGCGCTGGGACCAGGCCAGCAGGAAGGCGAAGACCCCGAACAGCGCCCGCCCGCGCGGGGTCAGCCGATAGTCGCGCCCGTCCGGCTCGGGCCGCTGCAGGATGCCCGCGTCCACCAGGCGCGCCAGCCGTTCGGTGAGTGTGGTCGGCGAGATGCCCAGTGCCGCACGGAAATCCGAGAACCGCCGCGCCCCGGCCAGGGCCAGCCCGGTGACGGCCGCGCTCCACCGGTCGCCGATGGCCTCCATGATCTCGTCGAAACGCGCGTCGCCGCGGGCGAGCGCGGCCGCCCGCACCGAGCGCCGGCGGCCGGAGGTGAGGCGCCACAGCGCATCCCGATCCAGTTCCACCTCGGTGTCGTGGGCGGTGACGTCGCGGCCGCAGCCCCGGCACATGACGACCGGCGGGCCGCGATGCCCGCACCGGGTGTGCGTGAACTCCGGCAGCAGCGCCCACTCGGCCGTCCACTCCCGCTGCCACGACCAGACGCACACCAGGATCTCCCAGGTCGCCAAACCCAGGTCGGTGAGCCGGTATTCGTAGCGATCGGCCGAGCCCGGCCGCGGCGTGCGCACCAGCACCCCGGCATCGACGAGCGCCGCCAGCCGGGCGGAGAGCACGGCGGGCGGCGCTGCGGTGCGATCGGCCCACTGGGTGAACCGGCGCGCATGGTCGACGAAGGCGTGCCGCAAGATCGTCAGCGTCAGGCGATCACCGAGCAGATCGAAGGTCGCGGCTACCGGATTCGTCACTTCAATAACTGTACTTCATGGGCGGGGACCTGCACGGTTTCCGCCTACTCGGTCATGGTCGCCAGCTCACGCTCCACGGCCGCGTCGTGCTCGGCCGCCTCCTCGGCCGCCTTCTTCGGGCTCCAGTGTCCGGCCATGATGAACACGAACGGGATGAAGCAGATCTGCGCGACCAGGCAGATCCACCACCAGCGCTTCCACTGCTTGGGCGAGTCGATCTGGGCCTGCTTCACGTCCTGGCCGTGCGCGGACAGATAGGCGAGATCGTCGGCGGGTATGGCGCTCACAGCCTCGAGCTTGGCGCTCGCCGCCGTCAGGGCCGGTCCGGTCTGAGACGCCACCGCGAGCTGATCGACCGGAACCTTCTGCGCGGCGGCGATCCGGGCGATGGCCTGATCCGGCGGGATATTGAACTTCTTCGCGACCTGGCCGACCGCGGTCGCCGCGCTCGCCTGATCGTTCGGGTTCGTCATCAGCTTCACCAGGACCTGCGTGTCGATCGCCTGGAGCGTGGCCAGCTCGTCCGGGTACTTGGCATTGAGTTCGACGGTGGTCTTCACATCCGAGGCGGAATCGCCCGTCAGCTTCACCAGCGCGGCGACCTGTGCCGCTTCGTCGTTCGGATTCTTACCCAGGGCCGTGAGCGTATCCGCGCCGACGGTCTGGATGGTGGCGATCTCCTCGTGGTACTTGGCATTGATGGTCTGCAGCCGCGGTCCGTAGTTCACCAGCGTGCCTGCGGCGGTGACCACGAACAGCAGACCCAGCAGCACGAACGTCACCACGGTCCGCAGCACGCCGCCCCACACCGCGAGCCCGACCGCCGTGGCCGCCGGATTCCGTTTCTCCACCGTCTCGGTGAAACTCGCCATCCAGGTGGAGTAGGCGATGCCGGTGCCGACGGCGGTGAAGCTCATGACTGCCGCGAAGGTGTAGTAGTCGGTGCCCGGTTTGTCGGTGTAGCTGAGGAACAGGTAGCAACCGATGATGCTGATGATCGCGCCGAAGACCATGAACGGTTTGCGCACCTTCATCGCGTCGGACACGATGCCGGTCAGCACCAGTGAGATGGCGGAGGCGATCCAGTACCAGTTGCCCAGCGAATTGGCCTGTGCGGCGGTGAAGCCGAAGTTGGTCGCCATATAGACCGGCAGGAACGAGACGATGGTGTAGAAGAACGCCAGGAAGATCGAGATGGCCAGCGCCGAGCCGACGATGTCGAGATGCATCATCTGCTTCCACTGATTGCGTTCCAGCGCCTCGACATCCAGTCCGCGCGCCCGTGCCTCGATCAGCGCCTTGTCGCGCAGCGACACCATGATCTGGTCGCGCAGTCTCGGACTGAGCTCACGCAACCCGATCAGGCCGAACACCGAGATCACCGTGCAGATCACTCCGGCCAGCCGGTAGTGGAACTGCCAGTCCGGGTGGGCGTCGAGGGTGTGCGTCGAGATCTCGGTGGTGACCAGCGCGCCCAGCACCGGGCCGAGGGTCCAGAACCCCATGGCGGAGGCGCGATCCAGCTGCGGCGAGAAGTCGCGCACCAGCGCGGGCGTGGCCACCAGCACCGCGCCCTCGACGATGCTGATCATGCAGTAGACGGCCAGGTATGCCTCTTTGGTCGTGCACTGCGGTTGCGCGAACAGCGTGAGCAGCGAGGTGATCACCGTGCCGTAGGCGACGATATTGGCCCGCCCCCACCGGTCGAGCACCCCGGTCACCACCGAGGCCACGGCCCCGAAGGCCGCGCCGATGATGAAGATGCCGACGAAGTACCGGAAGCTCAGATTGAAGTAGGCGATCAGCTGGTTGCCGACCGCGCCGGACACGAACAGCTGGTAGTACAGCGCGACCGACACGACGACAACGAGGAACAGATACCAGGATCGGGCGGGCGTTTCCGGATAGTGCGGCAGCTTGCGCCGCCACAGCCCGGTGACCAGCGTCGGCGGGGGAAAGTCCGCGGCCGGGTGTACCGCGGTCGATGTGCTACTCATGTTCGAGACGCCTTTCTCTCCACGGCGTTTCGTGCAGCCGAAATGCCCTTCGCGACGCAGCACGAGCAGCCGGGTGAAAACAGGGTAGCGGTCATGAGTGACTTGAATCACTGTTACCGAAATCCGCACTGGACAGTTGCGACAAATTGCGTGTTCCAGGCACTCGCAGCGAAGGTGCCGAGTGGCCCGGAAACGCCCCCGAAGTCAGCGCCGCAGGTATTTCCCGATGACTTCGGCGGATTCGCTGATCGCGCCGACATAGCCGTCGGGGCGAACCAGGACGTAGGTGCCGGGTGCCACGTCGTAGCCCTCGCCTACCGGCACCGCGATCGCGGGGACGCCGAGGTCGGGGGTGGGGGCGTCGAAGGCCAGCAGGGTGTGATGCGGTCCGCGGAAGGCGTCGAAAAGCCTTGTGCCGGAGGAGGAGAGTCCGTCGGGGGCACGGTCCCCGGCGCGGAGCTCGCCCGGTTCGCTGCGGTCGTCGAGCGCCAGCGGACCGTTGCGGTAGGTGATGTCGAGCTGGTGGATGGCCGGTGCCCCGCCGCCGTGGAAGTCCTGCCGGTGCAGCTGTGTGGTCAGGCCCAGCACGGCCAACGCGACCGGCATTCGTTCGGCCGTATAGGTGTCCAGCAGTTGCGGGTCCGCACCGGCCTGCACGGCCGCGAGTTTCCAGCCGAGGTTGTAGGCGTCCTGCACCCCGGTGTTGAGGCCCTGTCCCCCGGCCGAGGAATGCACGTGGGCGGCGTCGCCCGCCAGCAGCACCCGGCCCACCCGATACCGGTCGACCATGCGGACGCTCACCCGGTACAGCGAGATCCATCGCAGATCGTGCAGGTGGATGTCGGTGCGGCCGGAGCGGTCCGCGCACAGCCGGCGCACCCCGTCCAGGGTCAGGTCCGGCACCTGGTCGGCGGGCATCGAGGCGACGAACTGGTAGTGGTCGCTGTCCGGCAGGTTCCACAGCGAGAAGCGGTCGCCCACCGCGCCGTTCCCGGTCAGGATGTGACAGAACCGGCCGTCCAGGCCGTCGGCGCGGACGTCACCGATCAGGGTGCGTTCGGTCTCGAAGGTGTCGCCCGCGAAACCGACGCCGAGCGCCTTCCGTACGGTGCTGTGTCCGCCGTCCGCGGCGACGAGATAGTCGGCGCGAATCTCACCGTCCGCAGTGTGCGCTGTGACGCCGGTGGAATCCTGTGTGACACCGATGATTTCGGTGTTCCACTCGACCTGCCCGCCGAGTTCGGTCAGGTGGGCGTGCAGGATTTCCTCGGTCCGCCATTGCGGAATGAGCCAGGTGTCGGGATAGGGCACCGCCGGTGAGGCAGTGAGGCGGGGGGAGCCGAGCATCTCGGAGACCGTGCGCTCCCACACCACCTCCCGCCCGTGGTACAGGCGGAATTTCGGGAAGGGCTCGCCGCCGGCCTGGATGGCGTCGAGCACGCCGAGGTCCTCGAACACCTCGAGGGTGCGCGGTTGCAGACCCTTGGCCCGGGAACCGGGGAAGACTCCGGCGGCCTTGTCGACGATGCGGAACGGGACGTGATGGCGGGCCAGGTCGCAGGACAGGGTGAGCCCGGTCGGGCCGGCGCCGACGATCAGAACGGTCACTGCGTGGTTCCTCGATGCTGGAGTAGGACGAGTAGGACGTCGTCGACGAGGCGGTCGATGAAGGCGGTATCGAAGGGGGCGCCGATCTGCAACTGGCGCATGATCATTGCCTCGGCCACGTCGTGGATGAGTTCGGTATCGGTGTCCCCGGGTAGCTCGCCACGGGCGATCGCGCGGTGCAGCGCGTCGTGGAACGGGGACAGTTCCTCGTTCTCGGTGTGCTCCCGGAGCGCGGCGGCCAGCTCCGGATCATGACGCATGGCGGCGATCAGGCCTTCGATCATCGCGGCGATCTGGTCGGACGCCTTGTCGCGCAATGTTTCCAGCACCGCCACCAGATCGCCGCGCAGGCTGCCGGTATCCGGGATGTCGGCATTCTGCCGGGCGTCGTGGGCGTCCAGCGCCGCCTTGATCAGCTCGGCCTTGTTGCGCCAGCGGCGATAGATGGTCGCCTTGCTGGCATTGGCCCGCGCGGCCACCGCGTCCATGGTCAATGCCGGGTAGCCGCGCTCGGCGACCAGGTCCACGGTTGCCGCCAAGATCGCGTCGACACGCTGTTGTCCTCGAACCACGACTGAAGAGTACGACACGGTTTCGTTCATTCCGCTGATCCCGGCACCCGTGACAGGCCCCGATCGATCCCGCCGGCACCGACGACGAAGGCGGCGATCTCGTCGAGCGCCCGCCGCGCCTCCGGAATCGGGAACAGCGGCCAGACGTGCGGCATCCCCGGATACTCGTGCCAGGTCAGCGGAAAGCCCAACGCTGTCGCCTTCGACCAGAGCCGATGGGCGTCGGCGCCGAGGATCTCGCGCGTCCCGCTGAAGAGGGCGATCGGGGGCAGGCCGTCCAGACTCCCGAACAGCGGGCTGACCACGGGGTCGCTCAGGTCGAGATGACCGGCGAACATCCGAGTCAGTACGCGTAGCCCGCGGGCGGGGATGATCGGGTCGATCCGGTCGAGTTCGTCGATCCGCGGATCACTGACGGTCGCGTCCACCAGCGGCGAGAGCAGGACCAGCCGCGCCGGTGCGGGGAGTCCGCGGTCGCGGGCCTGCATCGCCAGGGACAGTGCGAGGTTGCCGCCCGAGGAATCGCCCATGAGCGTCAGCTCGTCGCCGGATGCCCGGTCGGCATAGAGGGATATCAGCCACGCGAAGATCTCCCGGGCGTTGTGCTCGGGTGCCAGCGGATACATCGGAACAGTGACCGAACAGTCCAGCAGCTCCACCAGTTTCGCGATCGTCTCCCAGTGCGGGTCGGTGATCGGCCGCACCCACCCGCCCCCGTGCAGGTACAGCACTCGCCGCCGAGGCTGCCCGGATCGCGGACCCAGGACATAGACGCCGTGTCCCCCGAACTCCCCCTCCCGCACGTCCAGCCGCGCCCGGAGCGCGGCCGATGGCACGGCGGGACCCTTCCGCCGATCCGCCGCGATCGACCGCCGAATCCGCTCGTCTCCGTCGAGACGACGCCGAACACACAGCGCTCGCATCGCGCACATCATCAGATGCGCTCTAACACTGGACATTTCAGCCCTCCCCGCACTGCCGATCATCAGGACCCCAGAAGTGTACGAAACCGTTTCGTACACTTCAACCCCATACGCACTTTGCTGCTCAACAGGTGCTCGGCGCGCATCGAGACTTCCTGACGGAGTGCCCGGACCGCGCCGCGCGCAGGGGCGCCGGATGGCTTATGCCATCCGGCATCCGGGCCTGCCGGCTACAGGGCGCTGTAGGTGGCGGCGACCAGGTCGTGGGCGCGGCGATCGCCAGAGAGCCAGTCGCGGCGCAGGTTCGGGGTAAAGGCGATCGCGACACGGTTGTCGAGGTCGCCGAGGCCGAGTGCGCCGCCCGCGCCCGGGTGGCCGAACGCCGAGGACCGGGCAGGCCCGGGGAGGATGAAGTTCTCACACGGGAGCATATAGCCGAGCCCGAAGGCGCTCTCCAGCAACAACACCGAGTCGGGACCGCGCACCTGCTCACGCACCGCGTCGCGCAGCACGGCCGTGGGCAGCAGCGTGCCGCTCACCAGGTCGCTGTAGAAGCGGGCCAGCGCGCGAGCGGTGGCGACCAGGCCGGAGGCGGGCCAGCCGCCCGCCAGGACCTCCGGCTTGTTGTACGAGCCAACGGGATTCGTGGAGGCGCGCATCGCGAGTGAGCCGGGGTCGCGGTAGGCGGCGGCCATCCTGGTGACGGTATCCGCGTCGATCGGCCCGGGGTCGGTCCAGGCCATCTCCCGAGCGGGCGGGAAGGCGGTGCGCGCGGACCGCTGCGCGATGTGGGGCGGCGCGCCGATCCACAGCTCCGCGCCGAAGTGACGGCGCACGTAGTCGCCGACCGTGGATTCCGTGTGCCTGCGGACGAATTCGCCGACCAGCCACCCGAAGGTCAGCGCGTGGTAGCCGTGTTCGGCGCCGGGCGACCAGATCGGCTCCTGCGCCGCCAGCAGCGCCGCCATGGCCGCCGGATCCGCGGCCTCCTCGACCGAGACCGGGCGGTCGAAGGCCGGCAGGCCGGCGCGGTGGGCCAGTAGGTCGGCGAGCGTCGTCGATTCCTTGCCCGCCGCACCGTATTCCGGCCACCAGGTCGTCACCGGTTCGTTCCAGCCGATTCCCCGGTCGTGGGCCACGGCGAGGGCGGCCGTGGCGGTGAGGGCCTTGGTGCAGGAGAAGGTCACCACGGGGGTGTCCCGCTCCCAGGGCCGGTTCGCCCGCGCATCCGCCACGCCGCCCCACAGATCGACGACCGCCTGCCCGTCCACGAAAACGGCGAGCGCCGCCCCCGCGTTCCGCCCGTCGGCGAAGCTCGATTCGAACACCTCGCGCACAGCCCGGAAGGCGGGATCGACCTCGCCCTTCACGAATCCGTTCATGACCGAATTAGAACATGTTCTAGTTTTGCAAACCAGTGCCCAGCACGACATGCACCGGCACCGGGTACCTCGTGGAGATATCCGGTGGGGTGGCGAACAGCTCGCGACTACTCGTCGGCGCCGCGGAAATACAGGATGTTGGAGCCGTGCGAGGCGAGCGGCCCGGCCTCGGCGGCCTGGCGGATACCACTGCCGGGCAGGCAGGTGAGTTTGGTGAACATGGTGGTATTACCGAACGCGGAGCGGACCTGGGTCTCGGAGGCGTAGTCCGCGCCGTAGTCGGACAGGGCCTTGAAATCCAAGGGGGCCAGCGGCTTTTCGAGCGGCGCCTGGGCCGCGGGAAGACCGAGGGCCGCGTACTGGGTGGCGGCGCCGCCTTCGTACCAGCACAGCTCGTAGGACATCTGCTCGGTGGTGGTGACGCTGACGACCGGCCACTCCCGCGACAGCCGCAGCGCCAGCGGGTGGCGGCCGACCGGAGCCACCTCCCAGTTCAGGCTCTTCACCGAGACCCAGTGCTCGGAGACCTTCTCGATCAGCACCACGTCCCCGCCCAGTCGTTCGGCGCGGTTGGACTCGGGTTCGGGTGTGCTCCAGTGCTTTTCGTCGACACCGAGATACGCCGAGCTGGGCACCGGTTGCGCGCCGTCGGCGGTGTAGGCGGCGAGGATGGCCGCGCGCACCAGGGTGACGGCATTGCGCGAGGAGCAGCGCACGCTCAGCGCGCCGAAGGAGGTGCTGATCTCCACCGGTTTGGACGGCTGGTCCGGCAGCGCGCCCGCGGCGATCGGCTTGAGGCCGACCAGCGCCAGCTGCCAGTTGATCTCCTCGATGGTGGCCAGATCACCGGCCGTCTGATAGAGGATCTGCTGCTGGGTCAGGTAGCCCGCGCGTTCGAGGGTGGCGCACTCCAGCTTGCGCAGGGCGGTGACGGTCTTGCTGGTGAATCCGATGTCCTCGACCCGGATTTCGCGCAGCCGCTGCGTCATGGCCGGGGTGGTGACACCCGCGTAGCACTCGCGGTACATGGCCAGCGCCTGCTTGCGCTGGCGGCCCACCATGAGGGTGCGCAGCAGGGTGTTCAACGAGGCGAGGTAGCGGTTGGCCTGCTCCGGGTCGGCGGCGAAGAGCCCGGCGCGGATGCGCACCGCGTCCTCCCCCGCCGCGACCGCGGCCTTGGGGTCCAGCCGGCACAGCCACACGCTGCACTTGGACAGCGCGTCCGCGGACGCGCCCGCCGCGAGCGGATAGTTCTGCGCCACATGCCGATACGCCTGGCAGGCATTGCGGATGGTGGAGGTGGCCAGCTCCCGGTGCCCGATGGTGCGGGCGGCCTGCTCGAACAACCGCAGCGCCTCGGTCACCTCGGCGGCGAAGGGCGCGGTGACATGCCCGGCGGTGAGCCAGCGCAGCCGGATGAGCACCGCCTCCTGTGCGGGCTCCAGAGCCGACGCCGACCGATCCCGCTGGGCCGGGTCGTTCTTGGTGGCCATGAGCGCGCGGGCGAGCTCGCACAGCGAGGTGGCCAGTGCCAGCTCGGTTTCGGGCGTCCGGTCCCGCGCGGCCCCGCGATCCGCGGCCACCTGGCGCTCGATGGCGCTGAGATCCATTGCGACCTTCAAACTCCCGTAACCCGTGCACGCGCCTTCCCGATCGGCGACCGTCCGCGTGTTTGCGCCGAGTCTGCCATATATTCGGCGCGCGGGTCGCCCCAACCGGCGGGATGCCCGGAGTTCCGAGCGCCCGGGCGTGGCGGCGTCGATCATCCGGAACGTGTGTAGCGCAGTTGCCCGGGCTTGTTCCGGTCGTATTCGGCACGGCCCGAGAGATGCTGCGGCACACCGACTTCCCACCACGCGCCGGCCTCGGTCCAGGTCGACGGGCGGGTGCGGACCACTACGACCGCGGGCCGCTGCCCGGTGCGGGCGGCGTCGCGCGCGCCGGTGTAGGCGTCGCGGAACTCGCCGAGTTCGCTCGCGGTGAACACCGCGCAACCCAATGCCCGCGCGTGCGCGGCGAAGTCGACCCGGGGCGGGGTGGCGTGATTGGTGCGGCAATCCGCGTAGAAGTTGTTGAAGGGCTCGGCCCCCTGTCCCCGCTGCAGTCGCGCGATGACCGCGTACCCGTCGTTGTCGCAGACCACCGCGACCAGCGGATGCCCGGCGAAGGCGGCGGAGAAGAGCTCGGAATTGAGCATCAGGTAGGAGCCGTCCCCGAGCAGGGTGGTGACCAGACCCTCCGGTTCCGCGGCGCCGGATTGCACCCGGGCCAGCGCCGCACCCCAGGCGCCGGCGAGCTCGTATCCCATGCAGGAGAAGCCGTATTCGACATCCATGGTCGGTACGCCGCCGGCCGCACGCCAGCCGCCCACCAGCTCGCCGGGCAACCCGCCGGAGGCGGTCATGACGTAGTCGGAGGCGCCGCTGAGATCGTTCACGGCGCCGACGATCTGCGCATAGCTGGGCGTCCCCGGCGTCGGCGCGCGCAGTTTGTCGATGTGCGCGTCCCAGTCCGCCCGGACCGCGGCGGCCCGTGCCGTCCAGTCCGGGTCGGCGAGCCACTCGCCGACTTCGGGTTCCAGATCGCGCAGGGTGGCGTCGGCATCGCCGACCACGGCCAGCGCGCCGTGCTTCACGGCGTCGAAGCGGGCGGTATTGATGTGGACCAGACGGACTTCCGGCGCGAAGACGGTCCAGGACGCGGTGGTGAAGTCCTGCAGGCGGGTGCCGACCGCCAGCACCACGTCCGCCGCCGCCGCGAGGGTATTGGCCGACGCCGCCCCGGTGATGCCCAGCGGTCCCGCGTACAACGGATGGTCGTGCGGGACCAGGGTGCGGCCCGCGGTCGTCTCGGTAACCGGAATCCCGTGGCGCTGAGCGAATTCCAGCGCCTGCCCGCCCGCACCGGAGTACCGGACGCCACCGCCGAGGACGAGCAGGGGGCGCTTCGCGTCGCGCAGGACACGGGCGGCCTTGGTGATGCCGCGCCGATCCGGCCGCGGACGCGGCACGTGATGGACGACCGGCACGAACAGAGCGTCCGGAAAATCGTAGGTCTCGGCCTGCACGTCCTGCGGCAGGGCCAGCACCACGGGCCCGGCCTCGGCGGGGTCGGTGAGGATCCGCGCCGCCTGCGGCAGGGTCGCGAGCAGTTGCTCGGGCCGGGTGATCCGGTCGAAATAACGGCTCACCGGGCGAAACGCGTCGTTGACCGTGACGGTCGGGTCGCCGAAGTGCTCGACCTGCTGCAGCACCGGATCGGGCGCGCGGCTGACGAAGGTGTCCCCGGGGAGCAGCAGCACGGGCAGCCGATTCGCGTGTGCCACACCGGCGGCCGTCACCATGTTCAGCGCGCCCGGCCCGATCGAGGAGGTGGCGATCCCGACCTGCCGCCGCTGCGTGGCCTTGGCCAGCCCGACCGCCGCCAGGGCCATGCCCTCCTCGGTGTGCCCGCGCCACAGCGGCAGCTCGTCGCGATGCTCGGCCAGCGCGGTCCCGAGGCCGAGCACATTGCCGTGCCCGAAGATGCCGAAAGCCGCGGGGAACAGCGGCACTTCGTCGCCCTCGAGGGTTTCCGAGCGCTGGGCGATCAGCCAGGTCACCAGGGCCTGCGCGGTCGTGAGCTTCATGCGAGCCGTCCTTCGTGGGAGGTGACCGGGCACCGCGGATCCGCCGCCTGGCTCGCCCATGCCGCCCGTATCCAGGCGTGCGCGGGGTCGTCGCAGAAGGCCATGGATCGCTCGGGCGCGGGCCCGGCCAGCACGTTCAGGTAGTACATGGGGTATCCGGGCGCGGCCGTGCACGGACCGTGATAGCCGTGCGGCACCAGGAACACATCGCCGTCCCGGACCGCCACGGTCTCGTCGAGTGAGCCGTCGGCGGTGTAGATGTGGTGCATCCCGAAACCCTCGGGCCCCGTGGCGATTCCGTCGCGCCCCGCAATGCGGAAGTAATAGATCTCCTCGTTGACGACCTCGCACTCGGAGGCCTCGTCATGCTTGTGCGGCGGATACGAGGACCAGTTCCCGTCGGGCGTGAGCAGCTCGCACGCGTTCAGCTTGTCGGCGTGCGTCCACGCGCCCGGCGTCCCGAAGTTGGTGACCTGCCGCGTCGCCCGCCCCGCCCCGCGGACCTCGACCGGAACCCGCTCGGCCGGACCGTATTTCGGGTCCAGCCGTTTCGTGCAGCGCGCCATCGGCAGCGCCAGCTCGATCCCCTCCACGGTCGTCAGCTCCACCTCCGCGTCGCGCGGCACATAGGCGAAGTCGGTCACGCGGGTGAAAACCGAATCCCGCCCGGCGAGTTCGAACACCAGCCCGTCCACCCGCACGGTGCACGCCCCGGCCAGCGGCACCACGAACGCCTCGAAGTCCCCGGTCCTCACCACCCGCCGCTCCCCCGCCGCCAGCCGCAGCACCCGCAACCCGGCGTAGGCCCAGCCCGCGTCCTCCGGAGTCAGCAGCACGGGATCGCCCGAATCCACCAGCGTTCCGGCTGGTCGATGCAGGTCCTTCGGCGTCGAGCTCATCGTGCCGCCTCCAGCACCTGGGCGGCGGCCTGCACCGCGCCGGCGACATCCCCGTCCGGTGGGTAGAGCAGGCTGCGGCCCACCACCAGGCCGCGCGCGACATCGTGGCGCAGGGCCGCGCCCCAGGAGGCGAGATCGGATTCCGGGTCGCCGGAGGGCGCACCGCCGAGGATGACGACGGGGAGTGTGGTGGCGTCGAGCACCGAGACGTCGTCGGGCGCAGGTATTTTCAGCCAGGTGTAGGCGGAGGTGACCCCGAGGCCGGAGGCGACGGTAATGGCTCGCTGCAGTGAGGCGGAGTCCTTGTGCATGGTCAGCGCACCGTCGGCGTCGCGGGCGTAGGGCAGGGGTTCCACCATGGCCATGAGCCCGTGTTCGGCCAGTTCGGAGACCGCGCGGGCGCAGGCCTCCAGGGTCGGGATGGTGCCGGGATCCGAATCGACCAGGCGCAGTAGCATTTTCCCGCCGTCGAGGCGGTACTTCACCAGCGCTTCGGCGTCGTACCCGGTGAAGCGGTCGTCGATCTCCCAGTCGGCGCCCGCCAGCCCGCCGCGGTTCATGGAGCCGATGACGATCTTCTCGTGTACGGCGTCGAGCAGCAGCAACTCCTCCACGATGTCGGGCGAGCCGAGCACGCCATCGACGGCGGGGTTGGCCAGCGCGATGAGCAGCCGTTCCAGCAGGGTGCGGCGGTCGGCCATGGCGGTGCGGTCGGCACCGACGCCGAGCGCGCCGCGGGCCGGGTGGTCGGCCGCCACCAGGAACAGGGTTCCCCGGTCCGACAGCAGGTTCGCACGTCGCCGCCGGTCGGCGTAGGCGCGCCGGACGGCCTCGGGGTCCGTGGCGCGGGTGTGCAGCAGTTCGTACCACCGCGCATCGTTCAGGTGCACAGCATCTCCTCGATCTCGGCATCGGTCGGCATGGCATCGGCGCAGGCCAGCCGCGATGCCACCAGCGCGCCGGCGGCATTGGCGTAGGCGGCCAGGCGATGCGGAGCCCAGCCGGACAGCAGCCCGTGGATGAGCGCGCCCCCGAATCCGTCGCCCGCGCCCAGCCCGCACAGCACCTCCACCCGGCAGGGCGGCACCGTCCAGCGCTCGGACTCGGTGGCGATGAGCACGCCCTCCGCGCCGCGTTTGACCACGGCCAGCCGGACTCCGCGGGCCAGCAGCCGGTCCGCGGCCGCGTCGGGATCGGCGGTGCCGACCGCCACCTCCACCTCGGTCCGGTTGCCCACCACCACATTCACGTGATCGACCATCCAGCCGATCTCGGCGCGCGCGGTCGCCGCATCGGGCCAGAACATGGGCCGGTAGTCCAGATCCAGCACGGTGTGCCCGCGCCGGGCCCGGCGTTCCAGGATGGCCCGCTGGGTGGTGCGGCCGGGTTCGGCGCTCACCCCGGTCCCGGTCACCCACAGCAGCGGCACGGAATCGACCACGTCCCAGGGGACCTCGTCCCCGGTGAGGGTGAGGTCCGGCGCGATGGGCGCGCGATAGAACAGCAGCGGCGGGTCCGCGGGCGGCTTCAGTTCGCAGAACACCACCGGCGTCTGCAGTCCCGCCGCCGTCCCCACGTACCGTGCCGACACCCCGAATCCTTCGAGGGCGTCGCGCACGAAATCTCCGAACCCGTCCGGCCCCACCTTGGTCAGCACCGCGGCGCGGCGGCCCAGCCGCGCCGCCGCCACCGCCACATTGGTGGCCGTGCCGCCCAGGAATTTCGCGAAGGTCGTCACCTCGGCGAGCGGCACCCCGCTCTGCTCGGGGTAGAGGTCGACGCCGACCCGGCCGATCGTCAGCACCTCCAGCTCGGTCACGGCACCACCCGCTCCAATTCGTGTTGCAGCACCTCGAGTTCGGCGCCGCCGGCCATCTGCCGGGTCAGCTCGGTGAGGTCGATCGCGGACTTCTCGTAGCTGCCGAGCGTGGCGCCCCGTTTGAGGAGCAGGAAGCGGTCGCCGACCGGGTAGGCGTGATGCGGGTTGTGGGTGATGAGCACGACGCCCAGTCCGCGATCGCGGGCCTGCACGACATATCGCAGCACCACACCGGCCTGCTTCACGCCCAGGGCCGCGGTCGGCTCGTCGAGGATGAGGACTTTGGCCCCGTAGTGCACCGCCCGCGCGATGGCCACGCACTGGCGCTGACCGCCGGACAGCGTGCCGACCGGCTGCTCCAGATCGGGGATGTCGATCCCCATGTCCGCCAGACCTTTTCGCGCGATGTCCTGTGCCTGCCCGCGGTCCAGCAGCTCGAGCGGGCCATAGCGCTTGACCGGTTCGGAGCCGAGCACGAAGTTGCGCCACACGCTCATCAGCGGCACCACCGCCAGATCCTGGTAGACGGTGGCGATGCCGAGGTCCAGCGCCGCACGCGGCGAGGACAGCCGCATCGATTGCCCCTCGATGCGCAGCTCCCCGGTGTCGTGCTGGTGCACGCCCGCCAGGATCTTGATCAGCGTCGATTTGCCCGCGCCGTTGTCGCCCAGCACGCAGGTGACCTCACCGGCTTTCACCACCGTCGACACGTCGCGCAGCGCCACCACGCCGCCGTAGCTCTTTCCGATGCCGGCCGTTTCGATGAGCGGCACCGCGGTCCCGGCGCTGTCGTTGTCCGTCGCGGTCATCGGCGTACCCTTTCCGCCCGCTTCTTGAATGCGTTGTTGACCAGCACGGCCGAGAACAGCAGCACGCCGAGGAACAGCATGAACCAGTCGCTGTTCCAGCCCGCCAGCACGATGCCCTGCCGCGCCATGCCGAAGATGAGCGCCCCGATGGCCGCGCCCACCACCGAACCGAACCCGCCGGTGAGCAGGCAGCCGCCGATCACCGCGGCGATGATGTACTGGAATTCCAGTCCCACACCTTGATTGGCCTGCACGCCGGCGAACCGCAGCAGGTTGCACGCGCCGACGATCCAGCCCGCGAACGCGGTGGTCATGAACAGCAGGATCTTGGTGCGGGTGGCCGGCACGCCCACCGCGCGGGCGGTGGGCAGCGAGCCGCCGACCGCGAAGATCCAGTTGCCGAAGCGGGTGCGCGCCAGCACGATCGCCGCGATGGCAGTGACCACGATCCACCACACGACCGATGCCTGGATGCTGGCATTGCCGATCTTGGTGGTGGAGGCGAAAACCCAACCGGCGGACTGATATCCGTCCGCGCCGCGCACGCCCGACACCTGCACGGTGCCGGTGGCCCAGCGCGTCACACCGAGATTCAGGCCCTGCAGTGCCAGGAAGGTGCCCAGCGTGACGATGAAGCTCGGCAATCCGGTGCGCATCACCACCCACCCGTTGAGCGCACCCACCGTGAGCGCGAAGGCCAGCGAAACCACCAGCGCGAGCCAGACATTCCAGCCCGCGTGCACCGCCAGCAGCCCGGTGATCAACGCGGTGGAGGCGGTCATCACACCGGTGGACAGGTCGAATTCGCCGCCGATCATGAGCATGGCCACCGCCACCGCCATGATGCCGAGCGTGGAGGCGTCGTCCAGCCAGGTCGAAATACCCAGTGGCTTCAGGAATTTCGTGGTGACGAGACCGAAGAACACGAAGACCACCACCGCGCCCAGCAGCGCGCCCACCTCGGGGCGCGCTACCAGCCGGTTGAGAATGGCCAGCCGATCCGGCGGCGGCGCGACCGTCGTGGTCTCGGATGTCGTTGTCGTCGTTGTCATCTCATCGTCTCCCGGCCGGTTCACCGCGTGCCCTGGCCGACCAGCGCGGCGACGGCATCGACATTGCTCTTGTCCACGAACGCGGGGCCGGTCTGCACCGGATGGCCGCCGCCCACGGTGTTCAGGTTCGATTTGTAGAGCTTCAGCATCACCACCGGCAGATAGCCCTGCTCGTACTGCTGCTGATCCACCGCGAACAGCAGTGTCCCGGCCCGGATCGCGTTCACCACATCGGAATTCAGGTCGAAGGTGGCCACCGTCGCCTTCGAGGCGGACTCCCGCACCGCGTCCACGGCGCGGGCGGCGATCTGCGAATTCAGCGTCAGCACCGCGTCGATGGAGCGATCGGCCTCCAGCGCGCCCTTGATGCGCGACTGGACATCGGTCGGGTTGTTGATATCCACCTGCAGCGTGGTCGCGGCCCCGAAGCCCTGGGTGGCGCCGGCGCAGCGTTCGTTCGCGCCGACATTCCCGGCCTCGTGGATCACGCACAGCATCTTGTGTTTTCCGGCGTCGGCCAGCCGCTTCCCGGCCGATTCACCGGCCAAGCGCTCGCTCTGGCCGACGTGGCCGATGGCCCCGAACGGGACACTCTCGGCCTCGCCGGAGTTGATGGTCACCACGGGAATCCCGGCGGCGACGGCCTTCTCGACCGACGGCTTCAGCGCGTCCGGGTTGGCCATGGACACCACCAGCCCGTCCACGCCCTGGGCCACGGCATTGTCGATGAGCTTGGCCTGCTGGGTCGGATCGCCCGAGGAGTTGTACTCGACCCGGACGCCGAGGTCCTTCCCGGCGGCTTCCGCACCGTTCTTGACCACGTTCCAGAAGGCGTCACCGGGCGAGCCGTGGGTCACCACCGCCACCGAATTCAGGGTGCCCACCGCGACCGGGGCCTGGGCGGGTCCGGTGACATCGGCGCCGGGGCCGCTGCAGGCGGCGAGTACGGCAGCCGCCGCGAGCCAGGGAGACAGGCGCAGCCGGCGGGGGCGGCGCGATCGGGAGATTGCGGACATCGTCGTCGTCACCTCCCACTAGATCCGAGCCGAGGCGAGACCAGCACCGATCTCGGCCAGGTGTCGCAGACTTCGCCGAGCGTCACCCGTCGGGCCCTCGGCGGTGGCGCCGGGACGCAATGCGGTGTCCTGCTCGATCACATACCAGCCCCGGTATCCCCCAGCGTGCGCCGCGCGGACCAGGGCCGCGATATCGACATCTCCGGTACCCAGCGGAACGTAGAGCCCCTGCCGGACGGCTTCGCTGTATTCCATACTGCCGCTGCGTACTTCGGCGGCCACGGCCGCGCGGACATCCTTGAGGTGGATGTGCCCGAGGCGATCCGCGTGACGGCGGACCAGATCGACCGGGTCGGTGCCGCCGATGAGCAGGTGCCCGGTGTCCGCACACAGGTCCAGCCCGGAGTCGGCGAGAAAGCGATCGACCTCGGCGGCCGTCTCGACGTGGGTGCCCACGTGCGGGTGCAGGGCGACGCGCAGGCCGTGGGTGGCGGCGATCTCGCCGACCGCGGCCGCGGTGTCGATGAGGGTCCGCCATTCACGATCACCGAGGGGTGTCCGGGTGTCGTACCCGTCCTGTCCGGTGGCCGCGGCCAGCACCAGGATCTCGGCGCCGGCTGTCGCGAACCGCTCGGCCGCGGCGCGGGCGGCGGTGACGGCCCGGTCGGGTTCGCGGTGCAGCACCAGGGCGAGGAAGCCGCCGATCGGCGCAATACCGTAGGTGCTCAGGGTCTTTCGCAGCTCGACGGGGTCGTCGGGTAGGTAGCCGGGCGGGCCGAACTCGGTGGCGGTGAGGCCGAGGCCGGCCATCTCGGCCAGGACGATGTCCGGTTCCAGGACATGCCCCCAGCCGGGGACCTCGCAGACCCCCCAGGAGATCGGCGCGGCGGCGATGCGCAGGGGGGTGATACGCAGTGGATGGAGCGGTTCGGTCATCGGCACTTCCCAGACCCGTCGTTGGCCATCGGTGAGGCTCGTTGGAGCGCTCCAACAATGTAACCTGGCTCACTCTGGTGTCAAGGGTTCGACATGTGCCGAAAAGTAGTGCCTAATCACGGAAAACGCTGCCTTCCAGGCGAAATGGCACCGAACACAGGTGTCCAGAATATCCGATTAGAGCGCTCCATTGCCCCGGGCCACGGCAACGCTGTAGCGTGCGACACACATCGATAACGACGGGAGGCGACCATGACCAGACCGACCATGGAGGACGTCGCCGCCCGCGCCGGCGTCTCCCGGGCGCTGGTCTCGCTGGTCATGCGGAACTCCCCCAAGGTCAGCGAGCACCGCCGCCGCGCGGTGCTCACCGCGGCCGCCGAACTCGGCTACCAACCACACGCCATGGCGCGGTCGCTGGCCAGCCGCACCTCCAATATCGTCGGAGTCATGGTGTCCGACCTGCGCAATCCCTTCTTCGCCGATGTGGTCGAGGGCATGGACGAGGCGGCGCGGCGGGCCGGGCTGGAGCTCATCCTCAATACCGGACGCCGCAGCGCGACGCGAGAACGGACCGCACTGGAGAGCCTGCTGGGCTTCCGCCCGGGCGGGGTCATCCTGCTCTCCCCGGTGCTGCCGGCCTCCGCCATTCGCGACGCGGCGGCGCGCTGCCCGGTCGTCCTGGTCTCGCGCACCTCCACCAGCCCGGCCGTGGACACCGTCAACGACGACGGCGAGCTCGGCGCGGCACTGGCTGTGAATCACCTTGTCGCCCTGGGGCATCGGCGCATCGTGCACCTCGACGGCGGCGCGGCCTTCGCGGCGCCGCCACGGCGCAAGGGCTACACCGCCGCCATGGCCCGCTACCACCTCGAACCCATGGTGATCCCCAGCGAGCACACCGATGAGGCGGGCGCGGCCGCCGTCCGCACCCTGTTGAACATCTTCTCCCCCAGCACTTTTCCCACCGCACTGGTGTGCGGCAACGATTTCAATGCCGTGGGCGCGATGGCCGCGCTCGAACAGGCGGGACTGCGTGTGCCCGAGGACGTTTCGGTCGTCGGGTACGACAACACCTCGCTGGCGGCGCTGCGGCACGTCGCGCTCACCACCGTCGACCAGCCGCGCACCCGCATCGGCGGGCTGGCCGTGGAGGCCCTCACCGAGCGACTGCGCGCCGACCGCACCGACCCGGTGCGCAAACGCCTGGAGCCGTCACTGGTCGTCCGCTCGACCACCGCCCCACCCCGCGACTGACAGGAGCCATCGCCATGTCCCCGATCACAGTGGGCCTCGCCGGCACCGGCCGCATCGGCACCTCCCACGCCGAAACCCTCAGGGCCCTACCGGGTGTGAGCGCGGTCGTCGTCACCGACACCGATGCCGAACGCGCCCGCGCCGCAGCCGACAAGCTCGAGGTGGAGTACGCGCCCGATATCGAGGCGCTGTTCGCCGCCGGTATCGACGGCCTCGTCATCACCACCGCCACCGACTCCCACCCGGCCCTCATCACCGCCGCCGTCGACCGCGGCATCCCGGTCTTCTGCGAAAAGCCCATCGCCGCCGACATTCTGGGCACGCTGCAGGTGGTCGAACGCGTGGAGCGCTCGACCGTGCCGGTCCAGATCGGCTTCCAGCGCCGCTTCGACGCCGGGTACCGGGCCGCGCGCGCCGCGGTCGCCGCCGGGGACCTGGGCTGGATCCACACCCTGCGCGCCACCACCCTCGACCCCGCGCCACCGCCCGCCGAGTACATTCCGCGCTCGGGCGGGCTGTTCCGCGATTGCGGCGTCCACGATTTCGACATCATCCGCTGGGTCAGCGGCCGCGAGGTGGTGGAGGTCTACGCCACCGGATCCAATCGCG
The DNA here is from genome assembly GCF_042754245.1 of Nocardia sp. NPDC059228. NCBI lineage: Bacteria > Bacillati > Actinomycetota > Actinomycetes > Mycobacteriales > Nocardiaceae > Nocardia > Nocardia sp. NPDC059228. Next base: position 49,300 of record NZ_JBHZAL010000010.1, read on the forward strand.
GAGACCGGGTCTTCGCCGAGGCGGGCGATGTCGACACCGCCGCGGTGGTGCTGCGCCTCGACGACGGCTCACTGGCCACTGTCGCGCTCAGCCGCTACAACGGCGCGGGCTACGACGTGCGGCTGGAAGTGCTGGGCTCCAAGGGCAATGCCATCGTCGGACTCGACGAGCGCGCCCCGCTGCACTCGGTCGAACCCGGCCAATCGCCCTCGGGCCTGCCCGCCTATCCGGGTTTCATGGACCGTTTCCACGGCGCCTACACCGAGGAGCTGACCACCTTCCTGGGCGTGATCACCGGCCGGCTGGCCAATCCGTGCCCGCCGGCCGACGCTCTGGAGGCCTTCTACATCGCCGAGGCCTGCGAGCTGTCCCGGCATCAGGGCAGGCCGGTGCGGCTGGCCGACATTCGCCGATAAATCCCGGCTACCGCGCGGCAGGATCGCCGTTTATCCTCCGGGGTGCCCGGTGATGACAGCGGGATCCGAACGAGAGCTATTGGGATGAACGGCAATTCGATACCACCGGGCTATCATCCACAGGACGAGCTGTGGACGCAGGACACCGTCGTGTTCGACGCGGTGCGCGACGACCACGACGGGCGGCAGGCCGGGCCCGGCGGCGCCCGGCCGCGGAATTCGCAGGCCAGCCGGTACGTGATCATCGGTCTCACGGCCACGATCGTCGTAGCGCTGCTGGCCATCGGCGGCCTGCTCCTGTCCGGTCACGGCAACTGGGACGCGGCCCCGAATGCCACCAAGGGCCCCGCGCCGACGCGAATCGTGCTCACGACCACCACACCGGCGTCACCCATGACGACCGCGCGGGCGGCCGAGGTGACCACGGCGCCCGACACGGCCACCACCACCACGACGACCACCACAACCACCACCACGACGACCACGACGACCAGCGCGGCCGCGGTCAGCGGGACCTGCACCCAGGCCGGTCAGACCGCTGTCGCGGGCGACGGCTCGGTCCTGACCTGCACGGTGTCCGGAGACGACACGCTCCGCTGGCTGTCGGTCAGCACGCCCTCACTCGGATTCCCGTGCAACGCGACCGAGGCCGGGACCTTCGGCTACGCCCCGAACGGCACCCAGCTGCTGTGCTCCCGCCGCGCGGGATCGACGACGCCGACCTATGTGTGGGACAGCCCGGGCCCGGTGACCAGCGGAACGCACGAGCCCGGCACGATCTGCAATCTCAAGAAGGACGTGGTGGCCAAGTCCTCCAGCGGCCGGGCCGTCACCTGCCTGCCCACCAACGGAAACAACAACGGCAACTACGTCGGCGCATGGAAACCCGTGTCCTGAGCGCGATTTCCTGACAGGTGCTATACGACCGGCCGTCACTGTCGTCCAGGGCGTCAGCTCATCAGCAAACCGACAGCGAGACCCGTCATGACGAGGGCGATCACCGAATCCAGCACCCGCCAGGCGCGCGGCTTCGCGAAGACCGGGGCCAGCAGCCGAGCGCCGAAGCCGAGCGAGACGAACCAGATCAGACTGCCCGCAATGGCTCCCGCGGTGAGGAACCAGCGATCCGGGATGGCATAGGTATTGGCGAAGGATCCCAGCAGCACGACCGTGTCCAGATAGGCGTGCGGGTTGAGCCAGGTGACGGCCAGGCAGGTGGCCACGGCCGCGCCCAGCGCGATGGGCGCGCCGCCGCCCGCGGACAGGGCGGAGGCGGAGAACGCGCGCTTGGCGGCGAGGGCGGCGTAGCCCAGCAGGAAGGCCGCCCCCGCGTACCTGGCGATGGTCATGATCGTCGGGGCCGAGTTCACGATCGCCCCGAAGCCCGCGACGCCCAGGGTCATGAGGATCACGTCGGAGCCGATGCACACCGCGACCACCGGCAGGACATGCTCGCGCCGGATCCCCTGACGCAATACGAAGGCGTTCTGCGCGCCGATCGCCACGATGAGCGACAGGCCGAATCCGAGTCCCGAGATGGCCGCCAGGGCCGCCGATGATGCGTTCACACGCTCGAAAGTAGGGCAGGCGTCCAGCACCAGGCCAGCTAAAGATTCTGAGGCACCATTACGATCTCTTACTATGGATCTACAGCTCGACCAACTGCGCGCGCTCGACGCCGTCATCAGCGAGGGCACCTTCGACGCCGCCGCCCGCAGGCTCAGCGTGACACCGTCGGCAATCAGCCAGCGCATCAAGGCGCTGGAGGACGCCGCGGGCCGCATCCTGGTACAGCGCACCAAACCCGTGCAGCCCACCGAATCCGGGCTGACGGTGCTGCGGCTGGCCCGCCAGATCCAGCTGCTCACCGGCGATACCGCGCGCGAACTCGGCGACGTGCACCAGCCCGGCGCCGCCCGGGTGGTCATTCCCATTGCCGTCAATGCCGATTCGCTGCAGACCTGGGTCATTCCGGCGCTCGGCCGCGCCGCCGCCGGGGTGTCGTTCGACGTCCATCGCGAGGACGAGGAACACACCACCCGCCTGCTGCGCGACGGCACCGTCATGGCGGCCATCACCTCCACCGCCGCGCCGGTACAGGGCTGCACGGTGCGGCGGCTGGGAGCCATGCGCTATCGGCCCATGGCACAGCCCGCCTTCGCCCGCACCTGGTTTCCCGACGGCCCGAATGCGAGATCATTCGCACACGCGCCCGTGGTGCTGTTCGACCGCAAGGACGATCTGCAGTTCCGGCTCATGCGTCATTACACCCGCAAACCCGTGGATCCGCCCCGGCATTACATCCCGTCCTCGGCCGGATTCAATGACGCGATATGCGCCGGTATGGGCTGGGGGATGATCCCCGACCTCATGATCCGCCCCGAGGACGAGCTGATCTCGCTGGATGAGAAGGTATTCGTAGATGTCCCGCTCTACTGGCAGCAATGGCGGCTCGATTCCCCGGCCCTGACCCTCGTGGCCGCTACGATCGCCGAAGCCGCCGCGGAATCCCTGTTGTGAAAGGCCACAGGTTGCGATCGGCCACAAGGGGATTCATTTTCCGTCACCCGGGGTAATAGATGACGTGGGCGGGGTCGGATGCGATAGTCGAAGGCATTGCGGTTAGCCAGGAAGGAATTTCGTTGTCCCAAACTGTGCGCGGCGTCATCGCACGCTCGAAGAACGCCCCGGTGGAAGTCACCGACATCGTCATCCCGGACCCGGGTCCGGGTGAGGCCGTGGTGCGGGTGCAGGCCTGCGGGGTGTGCCACACCGATCTGCACTACCGCGAGGGCGGCATCAACGACGAATTCCCGTTCCTGCTCGGGCACGAGGCCGCCGGCATCGTGGAATCGGTGGGCGAGGGCGTCACCGATGTCGAGCCCGGCGATTTCGTCATCCTGAACTGGCGGGCGGTGTGTGGTTCGTGTCGCGCCTGTCGCAAGGGCAAGCCCTGGTACTGCTTCTCGACCTTCAACGCGTCCCAGCCCATGACGCTCACCGAAGGGACCCCGCTCACCCCCGCGCTGGGCATCGGCGCGTTCGCGGAGAAGACCCTGGTCCACGCCGGGCAGTGCACCAAGGTGGACCCGAGCGTGTCCCCCGCCGCGGTGGGGCTGCTGGGCTGCGGTGTCATGGCCGGGCTGGGCGCGGCCATCAATACCGGCGGGGTCGGCCGCGGTGACTCGGTCGCGGTCATCGGCTGCGGCGGGGTCGGCAACGCGGCCATCGCGGGCGCGAAGCTGGCGGGCGCGACCACCGTGATCGCGGTCGACATCGACGAGCGGAAGCTGGAGTGGGCCACCGGATTCGGGGCCACCCACACCGTCAACGCCGCCAAAGAGGATGCGGTGGAACGGGTTCAGGAACTCACCGACGGCTTCGGTGCGGACGTGGTGATCGATGCCGTGGGCCGCCCGGAAACCTGGAAACAGGCGTTCTACGCACGCGATCTGGCGGGCACCGTGGTGCTCGTCGGCGTGCCGACACCGGAGATGACCCTCGAGATGCCGCTCATCGACTTCTTCTCGCGCGGTGGATCGTTGAAGTCCTCCTGGTACGGCGATTGCCTGCCCTCACGCGACTTCCCCTACCTCGTCGAGCTCTACAAGCAGGGCCGCCTGGACCTGGACGGGTTCGTCTCCGAGACCATCGCCCTCGACGAGGTCGAGGCCGCCTTCGCCAAGATGCATCACGGCGACGTACTGCGCTCGGTGGTGGTGTTCTGATGGCGCACATCGACCACGCCGTCACCGTCGGCACCTTCAGCCTCGACAACGAGACCTTCGACGTCGACAACAATGTCTGGGTGGTGGGGGACGACCTGGAGTGCGTCGTCATCGACGCGCCCCACAATGTCGAGGCGATCCTGGATGTCATCGGCACCCGCAAGGTCAAGGCCATCCTGGTCACCCACGCGCACGACGACCACATTCGTGTCGCGCCCGAATTGTCCAGGGCCACCGGCGCTCCCGTGCTCATGCATCCCGACGACCTGGTGCTGTGGCAGCACACGCATCCGGAGACCAGCCCCGACGGCGAGCTGTCCGACGAACAGGTGATCGAGGTCGGCGGGACCGAACTGCACGTGCTGCACACCCCGGGACATGCCCCGGGCGCGGTCTGCTTCCACTCCCCCGACCTGGGCGTGGTGTTCACCGGCGACACCCTGTTCCACGGCGGGCCGGGTGCGACCGGTCGGTCCTACTCGGACTTCGGCACCATCGTCGACTCGATCGCCGACCGCCTGCTCACGCTGCCGCCGGAGACCCTGGTGCACACCGGGCACGGCGAATCCACCACCATCGGCGCGGAATCCCCACAGCTCGAGGAGTGGCGCGCCCGCGTGAACTGACGTATTGCGGCAGCAGGACCGGTCCGGCGGAGGTCGCCGGACCGGTCCCCTGTCAAGTTCCCTAATCCGCCCCGCACCGCGGCGCGCCAGCCCCGGACACGCCGGATTCGCCGCTTTCGCAAGCTCATTCTCAAGATTTTCCCGGCGAACCGGCGCCTAAAGTTGTCCATGAGAAAACTGACAGCCGCTCTGGCCTTGACGTTCGTGCCGCTTCTCGCCCTGGGTTGCGCATCATCGGGTTCGGACTCGGTGAGCAAGAGCGACGTGCAGACGAAGGCCACCAGCTTCTACAAGGACAAGTCGCACGAGGACGCGAAAACCGTGACCTGCGACGGCAGTCTGCCCGCCAAGGTGGACGCCACCCAGACCTGCGCCGCCACGTCCGCCGACGGGCAGACCTGGGCGATCAATGCGAAGGTCACCAAGGTCGACGGCAAGGACGTCTACTACGACCTGACCCTGACCGACGCCTTCGTCGCGCCGGACGACGTGGCTGCCAGTGTCTCGAACTTCTACCAGTCGAAGGTGGGCGCCGCCGCGCAGTCCTCCACCTGCAACGGCCTGCTGCGCGGCGCCACCGGCTCGACCATCCGGTGCGTGGTGACCGAATCCGACGGCACCCGCTGGGGCGTCACCGCCAAGACCACGAACGTGGAGGGCTCGAAGGTCAACTACGACATGATCGTCGACGACCAGCCGATGCCCTGACACCAGGGACTATCGGCACGTATGGAGCGTGGCCTCGGCGAGTTCACCCACCACGTCCGAGAGCTGGCCGCGGGTTCGGAAGGCATCGAGCTGACGCCGCGCCCCGTTGCCGCGCGCCAGGAGCGCGGCCACGGTGTCGGTGACGAAGGCAAGGTCGTCCAACTGATCCAGGGCGGGCCGGATGCGGTCGATGAGCCGGGTCAGCAGGTCCTCGACCGGGACCGTGCGCCCATCGAGCGGATCGATGGCGGCCCCGTCGATGCCCTCGTGCGCCGCCTTCCAATATGCCGCGCGCAGTGTGTCTTCCGCGACGACGGGCACGGAATCGGTTGCGCGGGCGCCAGCAGCGCCGACCCCTCCACGGTGGCGGCACATCGCTGACCCGCACCTCCACCGTCGAAAAGGCGACACCTGCCGGAATGGTCTCTCCGGTCCGCGCCCGGCCGGGCCCCGAGCGCGCCGCGGGCCGGAACTGTCGGTCGGGTGGGTCACAATGCCGGGTATGGCATACGACGAGGAGCTGGCCGACCGGATCCGGGACGCGCTCGGGCCCGAACTGGTCAATGTGGTCGAGAAGAAGATGTTCGGCGGCCTGGCGTTTCTGGTGGGCGGCAATATGGCCGTCGCGGCCAGCGGCAAGGGCGGGCTGATGGTGCGCACCGATCCGGACACCTCCGCGGCGCTGCTGCGGGCGGGCTCGGTCGAGCCGATGGAGATGGGCGGCAAGAAGATGCACGGGTGGTTGCGCGTCACCACCGCGACCGTCGCCGACGACGATGTGCTCGACGAGTGGGTGCGGCGCGGGGTCGATTTCGCCAAGACGCTACCGCCCAAATAGGGGCAATCGATGTGTGCCGGGGCACAGCTCCGGCGCGACTGTGGCCCGCTTCACCGAATGGCCAGCTGCCGCAAGAGGTTTGTCGGGATCCGTCACTCCTTCTTTACACCGCACCACAGTCGGGGAAACCTGCGTCCAGCACTGTGGTGAACATGAGGCAAACCGAGATTCATACGCTGGCCTGCGAAGTCTGCGGTCGTCTGCCCCATCCGAAACGCACCCGCATGGCGCTTGCCAAACTCGCCGCGGTGTTCCCGGTCGAGCTCGCGCTGCACGCCCTGGTCGTCCACCTCGAACTGCCCTATCTGGCAACGGTTTCCGTGCTCGCCGTCGCCGCCACCATCCTCGTCATCTGGGTGGTCGAACCCGGTGCCATGCGCTATCTCGGCCGCTGGCTGCACGCCCCGGAACTGCGCCACCGCCACCGTCTCGACAGCGCCGAGCGGCTCTGGCGCATCCGGGTGCACCTCGACAACAAGCCCGGGCGGCTGGAACTGCTGGCCAAGCAGCTCGCCGACCGGCGGGCCAACATCCTCGCCGTACACGTGCATCACCTGGAGAACGGCGTGCTCGACGAGCTGGTGGTCTCGACACCGGCCGAGATCGGCCCGCAGCGGCTGACCCAGGCCATCGCCCGCGCGGGCGGCGTCGCCGCCGGCATCTGGCCCGCATCCGCGCTCACCCTGGTCGACGGCCAGACGCGCGCCTTGGGACTGGCCGCCCGGGTGGCCGCCGACCCCGCGGAACTGCCGCTGGTGATCGCCGAACTGCTGGGTGCGCAATACGTTCCGGATCCGGACCCGGGCCGCGTGCCCGGCGGCACCCTGCTCGAGATCGGTCCGCACGACGATCTCGCGCCCATGACCTTCCTGCGCACCGGGGAGCCGTTCACGCCCGCCGAGGTCGCCCGGGCACACCGGCTCACCGATCTGGCCCTGGTCACCGCCCGGCACTGACCCGTCACCAGCGGATTCCCTTCGCGCATCCCACCATTCAGGACGCGGTACCGAGGCGTACAGGTTTTCGTACCGCATAGTTTCACTTCGTGGCAGACTCCCTGATGCGCATTCGATCGAAACGCGCGCTAGGGGTTGGTTGATCGATGAGTTTGCGGCGAAGCGGTGCGCGACGGGGGGATGCGGACATTGGCGGGAATCCGCCTGCCCGCACGGTGATTCGCACCGCGAAACTGGCCGCGGTGCCGCTGGCCTACGCCGGGCGGCAGGCGGCCGGGGCCGGCAAGCGGGTGCTGGGCCGGCCGGCGGGTGAGATCGATCGGGAGATCCAGCTGCGCACCGCCGAGCACATGGCCGAGGTGCTGGGCGAATTGAAGGGCTGCGCCGCCAAACTGGGCCAGGTCCTGGGCATCTACGAGCTGGCCCTGCCGCCGGAGCTGGCCGAGCCCTATCGGATCGCGCTGGCCCGGCTGCAGGACGCCGCGCCGCCCATGCTCCCGCGCACCGTGCATACGGTGCTGGCGGCGTCCTTCGGCCCGGATTGGCGGGACAACTTCCGGGAATTCGACGATCGCCGCGCCGCCTCGGCCACCATCGGCCAGGTGCATCGCGCGATCTGGCACGACGGCCGCGCGGTGGCGGTCAAGGTCATGTACCCCGGGGCCCGCGCGGCCGTGGACAGCGATCTGCAGCGGCTGCGCGGATTGGCCTGGCTGACACCGGTTTTCGCGCCGCACGCCGACGGTCGCGCGGTGGTGGACGAGCTGGCCGAATGCCTGCGCATGGAGCTGGACTTCGCGGCCGAGGCACAGAGCCAGCGCCGCTTCGCCGAAGCCTACGCGGGGGATCCGGATTTCCGAGTGCCGCAGGTGGTGGCGCAGTGCGGCGATGTGATCGTCAGCGAGTGGCTGGACGGAATTCCGCTGTCCCGCTTGATCACCACGGGCGCGCAGGCCGAGCGCGACCGGGTGGGCATGCTGGCGGTCCGGTTCTTCTGGTCGTCCGCGCCGCGCTCGGGGCTGCTCTACGGCGATCCGCATCCGGGCAATTTCCGGGTGCTGCCCGACGGCCGCCTGGGCGTGGTGGATTTCGGGGCCTGCCCGCCGTGGCCGCCGGCCCAGTTCCCGGCGCTGGTGCACGACCTGGCCGACGCGCTCATCAACGGCGGGCCGGCCGAGCTGGACCGGGCCACGCGCAGCCATGGGTTCACCGACGAGCAGCGCGGTCTGGACAGCGCGGGGCTGGCCGAGAAGCTGCTGCCGTTCACCGAACTGCTGCGGCGCGAGACGTCCCGGGTCGATACCGAGTGGCTGCGCGGCCGCACCCGCGACGCCATGAGCCCCAGGCTGGACAATGTGTACCGCCAGCTCGGGATACCGGCGTATCTGATGCCGTTCCAGCGCGGACTGGTCACCCTGCTGGGGCTGGTCGCGCAGCTCGGGACGACCGGGCCGATGCGCGCCGAGATCCTGCGCTGGTCACCGGAATTGAGCGCGGTCATGGACCGGCATCGGGCGCGCGGCGGGCAGCCGTCCGATCTCGAGGCCGTGCGGCTGCGCCGCGCGGGCGCGGCGGCAACCGGGTTCGCGGCGGGCTGAGCCGCACCGGACCGGCTTGCGGGCGCACCGTCACCCCAGGTCTTGATCACTGTCCCAGACAGAACTACCCTGGGGTGACAGGCGCAACATAGCGCCGGAGTCTGTCCGGAAGGTCCCCGTCGTGACCAGTGCATCCAAAGACATCCGCCCTCCTGAGCTTTCGGCTCCGGACCACGAGGTCGCCGTCATCGGCGCGGGGCCCGGCGGCATTGCCGCGGGGGTCAAGCTGAAGCGGGCCGGGGTGCGCGACTTCGTCCTGCTGGATCGGGGCGACGAGGTCGGCGGCAGCCGGCACGAAAACCATTACCCGGGGCTGGAAGTCGATATCCCGTCCCTGGCGTATCAGTACTCGTTCGCGCGAAACCCCAACTGGAGCAGACTGTTCGCCTCCGGCGCGGAGGTGAAGCGATATCACGTGGCGGTGGCGCGGCGGTTCGGGCTGTATCCACACATCCGGTTCGGGACCACCGCACTTCCTGTTCGCCGACTACGAATTCGAGCGGTTGCCCGCCTGACCCCGCCGTTCGACAAGGAAGTCGAGCCATGATGGAACTGCCGAAGTCGGTCCGGATCGCACTGGGCGCGGCCGGATACGGCATCAGCGACCGCCGCCTGGCACCGGCCGTGACGGGCCGGGTGATCCTGGTGACGGGTGCGTCCTCGGGCGTCGGGCGGGCCACCGCGCGCCGCCTGGCCGCCAATGGCGCGACCGTGCTCGCGGTCGCCCGCCGCGAGTCCCTGCTGGCGGAATTACGGTCGGAGACAGCGGAATTCCCGGGAACCGTTTACCCCTATCCGGCGGATCTCTCCGATACCGAGGCCTGCGCGGCACTCATCACGCGCGTGCTGGCCGAGCACGGGCACGTGGATGTCTTCGTCAACAATGCCGGTAGATCGATTCGCCGCTGGCTGTCGGATTCGCTGGACCGCTGGGACAATTTCGACGACACCGCGCGCATCAACTTCCTCGGCCCCATGCGCCTGGTGCTGAGCCTGCTGCCGTCCATGCGGGCGCGCCGGCAGGGGCACATCGTCAATATCAGTACCGCCGGTGTGCACGGCCCGGGTGTCGGCTGGACGGCCTATATCGCCTCGAAGTCCGCGTTCAATTCCTGGATGCGCGGCGCCGCACCGGAATTGCGGGCGGACGGCATCGATGTCACGACCATTCACCTGCAGCTGGTGCGCTCGGACATGCTGGGTCCGTACCGGATCTATCGCTACACCCCGAGCATGTCGACCGAGGAGGCGGCGAGCATGGTGTGCCGGGCGATCGTGGACCGTCCGCTGGCGATCCGGCCGTGGTGGGAGCGGGCGAGCGCGCCCCTGTCCTATGCACTGGACAATTCCCGTGCGGCACAACGGCTGCTGACCACCTACGCCAAGGCCGGGAACTGGAACAATCGGCCGGTCGACTGGGCAGGGCCGATCGGGCGGGTCGAGCGGGCCGCCAATCTGCTCGACGACGCGGTGACGGTGGCCGGGTGGATTCCGGCCAGCGGCGCGCTGAACCTGGTGCCGCCCACCCGGATTCCTCAGCTGGCCCGGGCATTGCGCGGTGGGGTCGGACTGGCCACGGCACTGTCGGTGTGCGCCGCGCGATTCCCGGATCGGCCCGCCATGATCGACGACGACGGCCCGATCACCGCGGCCGAGCTGGATCGGCAGGTGCAAAGGCTGGCGGCGGCGCTGCGGGCACGCTGGGATGTGCGGCGCGGGCAGCGGGTGGGGGTGCTGTGCCGCAATCACCGGGGATTCGTGATCGCGGCCTATGCGGCGGCGCGGCTCTCTGCGGATCTGGTGCCGTTGAACTACGGCTTCGCCGGGCCGCAGATCGGTGAGGTGCTCGACCGCGAACGCGTGGAATTGCTGCTGTACGACGGCGAATTCCAGACCGCGATCGACAAGTCCGGATACCGGGGTCGGCGGGTGGTGGTGCGAGGCGCCGCGGACGGCTTGCCGACCGTCGCGGACCTGGTCGCCGCGGGCGGGCCGCCGATGCGCGAACCCGCGGGCGGGGGCGCGATCATTCTGCTCACCGGCGGCACCACCGGAGTACCCAAGGGCGCGCCCCGCACACTCGGCGCGCGGTCCGTACTGGCCGGGCTGAGCCCGCGCATGGTGCTCGCGCTCGGCGACCTGGCCCGGATCGAAACCATTCCGCGGCTCGGACGGCCCATGGTGATCGCCCCGCCGCTGCATCACACCTACGGGTTCCTGGCGCTCGCCGCGGCGTTCCTGCTCGGGTCGACCGCCATCGTGCACGACCGGTTCGACGCCGAAACCGTACTCGCCGATATCGAGCGGCACGGTGTGCAGATCGCCTGCCTGGTGCCGACCATGATCAAGCGGATCATGGATCTCCCGGCGGCGGACCGCCGCGGCCGTCACCTCGAGAGCCTGCGGATGGTGGTGTGCGGCGCCGCTCCCCTGCCGGCCTGGCTGGCCACCGCCTTCATGGACGAGTTCGGCGAGGTGCTGTTCAACGCGTACGCCTCCACCGAGACCGGCGCGGGGACCTTCGCCACGCCCGCGGATCTGCGGGCCGCGCCCGGGACCGTGGGGCGGCCCCTGACCGGGATCGTGGACATCCGCATCGTCGACGGTGACGGCCGCGAGGTACCCGCCGGTGTCACCGGGCGGATCGTCAACAAGAACCCGGGCCTGTTCGCCGGCTACAGCGACGGCCGGACGAAGACGATGGTCGGACAGCACATGGACTCCGGTGATCTCGGGCATGTCGATGCCGAGGGCAGGCTGTTCGTGGACGGCCGCTCCGACGACATGATCGTCTCCGGCGGCGAGAACGTCTTCCCGCAGGAGGTCGAGGAGGCGCTGCTGGCGCATCCGGCGGTGGCCGACGCCGGGGCCGTCGGAGTGCCCGACGACGATTTCGGGCAGCGGCTGGCGGCGGCCGTGGTGCTCCGGCCCGGGGCGCGGGCCGGAGCACGCACCCTGCAACGGCACATCAAGGCCACGCTGGCCGGCTACAAGGTGCCGCGCGACATCGTGTTCGTGCCCGAACTGCCGCGCACGACCGCGGGCAAGCTACGGCGGCACCAGCTTCCGGAGGTCATCGCGCGCGCGGCGGCCGAATCCGGCGTCGCTCCCGAATCCGATCCATCCAGAACGTGAGGTCTCAGTCATGAGCGCTACCAATGGTTCCCAGCCCCGGCCCACCCATGAGGTCGTGATCGTCGGTGCGGGTCTGGGCGGGATCGGCGCGGGTGTCGCACTGCGCCGCATCGGAGTCGAGAACTTCGTCCTGGTCGACAAATGGCCGAAGGTCGGCGGCACCTGGCTGGCCAATACCTATCCCGGTGTGGCCGTGGATATTCCGTCGCCGGTGTACAACTTCTCGTTTCAACCGCGGTCGCACTGGTCGCGATTCTTCGCGCCCGGCGCGGAATTGCAGCGGTACGCGGAGGAAGTCGTCGATCGGCAGGGGCTGCGCGCCAAGCTGCGGCTCGGATCGGGCGTCGTGCTCGGGGTTTTCGACGAGGACCGCGATCTGTGGCGAATCGCCCTCGAGGACGGCACGGAGATCACGGCACGCTACGTGATCGGCGCGGTCGGCGGGCTCGAGCAGCCGCACAATCCGGATATTCCGGGGATCGGCGACTACACCGGCAAGATCGTGCACAGTTCCCGGTGGGATCACGACTACGACTACCGGGGTAAGCGGGTGGCGGTGATCGGCACCGGAGCCACGGCGCTGCAGGTGATTCCCGAACTGGCCAGGGAGGTCGCGCAGCTGACCGTGTATCAGCGGCGGGCCATCTGGATCGGGCCGAAGGTGGACTTCCCCATGGGGCCGGTCGCGAACGCGGTGCTGAATTTCGCGCCGCTCCAGCGGACGGTGCGCTTTCTCGGCAATGTGGGCGTGAACGCCGGGCTTGGGGCAGGGCTGGCCATCTCCAACTATCCGCGGCTGACGTCAATGGGTATGACGGCGGCCGAAACCGCCATGAAGGCCTTCCTTTTCAGTCAGGTGCGCGATCCCGAGCTGCGCCGCAAGCTGACGCCGGACTACCGGTTCGGGTGCAAGCGGCCGTCGATCTCGAACTCGTATTTCAAGACGTTTACCCTCCCGCATGTCGATCTGGTCACCGAGGCAATCGAGCATTTCACGCCGACCGGCATCGTCAGCGCCGACGGGCGGGAGCGGGAATTCGATATGGTGCTGTGCGCCACCGGATTCAAGGTGATGGAGAAGGGGTACACGCCGCCCTATCCGTTCTACGGTCGCGACGGGATCGAACTGGGCGAGTTCTGGGACGAGCACCGCTTCCAGGCCTATCAGGGGGTGTCGGTGCCCAGGTTCCCCAATGCCTTCCTGATCGTCGGGCCCTACGCCTACGCGCCCGGTTCGTATATTCCGCTGATCGAATCGACCTCGGCGCATGCGGCCCGGGTCATCGGAGAGGCTCGCCGGCGCGGCGCGACCCGGGTGGAGGTGCGGCAGCAGCCGCACGACGAGTACTTCGCGCGGATGGACAGGCGGGCCAAGCAGACCCACCTGTTCACCCAGGGCTGTATCACCTCGAACACCTACTACATCAACTACCAGGGCGACGGCGCGGCGTTCCGGCCTTCGACCCAGTTGGAAATGTATTGGGAGAACCGGCATTTCCCGCTCGACGACTACCGCTACACCACCGCCGCGGTCCGCGAGCTCCAGGAAGCGGCCTCCTGAGGTCCCCTGGCACCCGGCTTGCCGATCACTCCTCTTCGGCCAGCGCCGCCAGCCGATCCACCGATCCCCGCAGCATCTCCGAGGTGGTGGCGCGCGCCCGGACCAGGCGCCTCTCGTCGGAGAGATCGGTCCAGTCGAAGGTGTGTGTCACGCGGGTCCGGTTGTCGCCCAACGGCTCCAGCTCCCACCGCCACAGGTGCCCGATCGGCTGCGCCCCGGTTTCCGAAGGCATCCAGGCGATTCGGCAGCCCTCCTCGAATTCGACGATCAGGTTCTCCCGGACCGCTCCATGGGTGAGCGTCATCTCGAAAACGTCACCGACCGACCGCACCCGCTGCCCGGGCTCCGCGTGTGCGAGATTGTCGTTCGCATCCCAGCGGGGCTGCTGCGCCGGATCAGCGATCAATTCGAATATCCGCGCGGCCCCGGCGGCTACCTCACGCTCCGCGGACACAACTCGCCTGGCTTCTCCACCGTCGTTCATTCCCCGATCGAACCACCCCTCGAGCCGTCCACCGCGATCGGGGAGGCCGGACCGGCTAGGTGGTGGCGGCCGGGTAGTCCGGGCTCGGCCGAGGATCGACACGTCGGCCAGGATCGAACCGCCCCCGAGCCAGAGGACGCTGAGCGGGCCCGCGTGGTCGACCGCGATGCCGCCGGCCAGCGCGCCCAGGGCGATACCCCGGCACACCAGTACCCCACGGGCGGCCCGCCGCATCCGGAACGCCGGGCGGCCGTGCTGGATTGGATACGCGCGTCCGGTGCGGTGCTGCTGGAGGACGACTACGACGGCGAGTTCCGTTACGACCGGCAGCCGGTCGGCGCACTGCGGGGACTGGACCCCGATCGGATCGCCTACCTGGGTTCGGTCAGCAAGAGCCTGTCCCCCGCGCTGCGGCTGGGCTGGATGGCGCTCCCTGATTCACTGATCGACAATGTCCTGTCCGCCAAGGGTTCTCGCGAGATGTGGGTCAGCGGCATCGCCGCCGGACTGCACGCCGTCCTCGAATTGCCGGACGGCACAGAGGATTCCACCCTGCATGCCGCCCGCCGCCGCGGCCTGGCCCTCGACGGCCTGCGCCGCTACCGTCACCCCGCCGCCTCCATGCCGCACCGCGACGGTCTGGTCATCGGCTACGGCACCCCCTCCGACCATGGTTTCGGCCCCGCACTCGAAGCCCTGTGCCAGACCGACCGAGGACGCACCACTTCCGCCACGGCGTCGGCCTGTAGCGCGGAGGTAGCTCCGGGCTGCTGAACACTCCCGGCAGTGTGCAGAATAGGACGATGACCGTTCGACAGCTTGTTTCCTCAGGTGCCCAATGGGAGCCGATCGTCGGCTATTCGCGCGCGGTCCGCGTCGGCCAATGGATCGCGGTGGCCGGCACCACCGCCGCCACCCCCGACGGCCCGCCCGTGGGCGGCGACGATATCGCCGAACAAACCCGCGAGGCTCTCCGCCGAATTGCCGCCGCTCTCACCGAAGTCGGCGCCTCCCTCGAAAACGTCATCCGCACCCGAATCTATGTCACCGACATCTCCCGCTGGGAAGAAGTGGGCAAGGCCCACGGCGAAGCCTTCGCGCACATCCGCCCCGCCGCCACCATGCTCCAAATCTCCCAGCTGATCGACCCGGAACTCCTGGTCGAAATAGAAGCCGACGCGATACTCCCGTAGCCGCGCTCTTCCCGAGTGGCAGCCCGGCTCGAGGTTCAGGACATCCATCAGAGACGGGTCCTCGTCGATCGCGTGGTAGCGGTGCCCCGACGGGGCCGTCGACGGTTGCGGCTGTGCTCCCGGTCAGGTGCCAGAGGGTATCCGCGGCGCCAATGGTGACCGAAAGAACGGGCTCCCGTCGTGCGGGTCGGCTCCAACCGGCCAGCCGAACGCGTAGCACGCGAGTTCGCCTCGGGGACCGATGAATTCACCGAAGGCGCGGCAATCCTGGTCGCCCGGGTGTCGGTGCTTCGAGCAGTCGGCCTGGGATTACTTGCACATTCACGCGGCGACCTCAGCCGGAGTCAAGGGGTTTGGAGAGATTCGATCTGGTGGCGGAGGTGGTCCAGGAGTTTTTCGGGATTGTCGAAGTCGGCGGGGTTGATGGGCGCGCCGAAGTGGATGGTTACCGGGTGGCGGCGGTTGAAGGGGCGGGCGGGGGTGGCGGCGCGGCGGATGGGGAGGACATTGTCGGTGCCGGTGGTGGCTACGGGGATGATGGGGACGCCGGTTGTCAAGGCCAGATTGGCTACGCCGGGTTTGTAGGGTTCGTGGTCGCCGGGCGGAACCAGGCGGCCTTCCGGGTAGATGATGAGCACACCGCCGTGGTGGAGAATTTGCTCCGCTTGGGCCGTGGCATCGCGGCCGGAGTCGGAGTCGCGGCGAATGACGGGAATCTGGCCCAGTCGGCGGACGAGCCAGCCGATAACCGGCCAGGACCACAGTTCGGCCATGGCAATGGCGATAGCGCGGCGGCGGAGCGCTCCCCAGAGGAAAACCGCGTCGAGCATCGAGATGTGGTTGCTCGCGATGATGACCGGGCCGGTTTTCGGGATCCGGTCGCGGCCGATCACGGTGACGTGGACGAAGTTCGACCACGCCAGCGTGCGGAGAATACGCCGGACCAGCTGCGTTGTCAGCCAGGCTCGTTTGCCCAGCCCTTTGGGCCGTCGTGCGTCGGTGTTCATCGCTCTCCCACATGGATAGTCCGGCAATGGTTTTCATACTCGCCGGGCGACGGGGTGCGCGCTACCGCAGAACTACTCAGGGACCGAGCGGAAATCGTGAAATAGCAGATTGCTATGGCGATTTTTCGGGCGTAGCCTGGAGATTGCTGTACTCACAGCAGAATCCCAACAGAATTCAGCAAGGGGCGAGTGCTGCCATGACTGGAAACTGGTGGCGTCACACCGTTTTGTCCCAATTGTCCCGATCGCCGGGGAATGCCGCGGTGCTCTTCCTCGTCGTCGAAGACGGTACCAAGGTCATCACCTTCCCGAGACTCAACTGGGGATTCGTGGCGGTCGGTTGCGCCGCGGTGCTCGTATTCGCCATCGCAGTTCTGCTGCTGGTGAATTCCGCGCATTTCGAGGAACCGCAGGCACCGGCACCGGCACCACCCGCATCATGCGAACCGTTCTGCCCCACGCCTCACTGAGTGCTGTTCGCCGATCGCTAAGATGAGGATGAAAACCATTCCGCCGGAATCCGATTCGATCTCCGGCGTGACGTCATGGAGCGCCGCGATCTGGGACGCGATGGACAGTCCCAGGCCGTGGCCCTGCGGCGTGGGCCGCGACGATAATTTTCCCGCCGCAATGAACCGTGACCAACCGCACATTTCGGTTATAGCCTGTAAAAAACCCTCAACGGCAAGCTGAGGAACAGGGTGATGGCGATGGCTCGGTGCGACTTGGTGATACGCGGTGGCACGGTGTTCGACGGCACCGGGAAGCCGCCGGTCCGCGCGGATGTCGGGGTGACCGACGGCAAGGTCACGGTCATCGGTGGCGAGATTCCGGACGGGGAGCGCACGGTCGACGTTACAGGCAGATGGGTGATACCGGGCATGCTCGATGTGCACACCCACTACGACGCCGAGGTGCTCGGGAATCCGGGATTGGGGGAATCGGTCCGGCACGGGGTCACCTCGGTCGTGCTCGGGAACTGCTCGCTGTCCACCGTGTATTCCGAGGCCGAGGACTGCGCCGACCTGTTCGCTCGCGTCGAGGCGCTACCGTGGGACGCGGTGCATTCGGCCGTCGAAAAGCACAAGGACTGGGACGGCCCGCACTCCTACGCGAAGGCCATCGCCGACCGCCCGCTCGGCGCGAATGTCGCTGCGTTCCTGGGACATTCGGATATGCGCGTCACGGTGATGGGCCTGCCCCGCGCGGTGGACGCCGCGGCACGTCCGACGGAGGCCGAGCTGACCCGCATGTGCGCCATGCTCGACGACGCCCTCGACGCCGGATTCCTGGGTCTGTCCACGATTCGAAGCTCGTTCTCCAAGCTGGAGGGCGTCCGATTCCCCACCCGGCAGCTGCCGTCCACGTATGCCACCTGGCGGGAGTACCACGCCCTCAATACGATCCTGCGCCGCCGCGGCCGCGTGCATCAGAGCACGCCCAACCTCACCGCTCGCGCCGAGATCGCCCGCTACTTCGCGGAGAGCGCGGGCCGGTTCCGCAAGCCGCTCAAGACCGCCCTCATCGCCGGCATGGACGTCAAGGCCGACCGTACCGTCGCCCGTGCCGCCACCACCGCGGCCTGGATCGTGAATACCGTTGGCGGAGCACGCTTCCGGTGGCAGCATCTGCCGGTCCCGTTCGAGGTGTATGCCGACGGCGTGGATCTGGTGGTGTTCGAGGAGTTCGGTTCCGGGGTCGCCGCACTCAATATCCGCGATGTCATGAAGCGCGGCGAACTGCTGGCAGACGAATCCTATCGCCGCGATTTCCGCAAGGATCTGGCCAAGAAGTACGGCCCACGCGTGTGGAATCGCGATCTGTACGACGCGGTGATCGTGTCCTGCCCCGAGCCCGAGGTCGTCGGCAAGTCCTTCGGCGCGGTAGCCGACAAACGCGGCATCCATCCGGCCGACGCCCTGCTGGATCTGGCGGTCACCCACGGCCCGAAGCTCCGGTGGCGCGCGGTCATCGCCAATGACCGTGAGGAGGTCCTGGACCGGCTGCAGCGCTCGCCCATGATGCAGGTGGGTTTCGCCGATTCCGGTGCGCACCTGCGCAATATGGCCTTCTACAACTTCGGGCTGCGCCTGCTCGAGCGCGTGCACCAGCGCGGATTCCTGCCGCTCGAGACCGCGATCCACCGAGTCACGGGCGAGTTGGCGGACTGGTACGGTCTGGACGCCGGTCACCTGCGAGTCGGCGCCCGCGCCGATATCGCCGTCATCGACCCCGCCGGTTTCGACGGCTCCAGCAGCGCCTACGCCGAGGCGCCGTTCCCCGGCGTCGCGGGCCTGCAGCGCATGGTCAACCGCAATGACCGTGCGGTGGCCGCCACCGTGGTCGGCGGCCACCTGGTCTACGAGTACGGCGAGTTCGCGCCCGGTTTCGGCACCACGCTGCACGCGGGCACCTTCCTGACCGCGCAGCACTGACACCGAGCGGCGCGGCTACACCAGCTCGGGCATCCTCCCGCGCGCGCGATACTCCTGCGGCGGACAGCCCTGCCACCGCCGGAAGGCCCGGATGAACGAGGCGGCCTCGGCGTAGCCCAGCCGCCCCGCCACCTGCTCGGTGGTCATGTCGGTCCGGTCGAGCAGTTCCTCCGACAGCGCCTGCCGCACCTCGTCGAGCAGTGTGCGGAAGGAGGTGCCCTCCTCGTGGAGCCGCCGCGACAGCGTGCGCGCACTGACATACATCTCGGCCGCCACCTCCGACTGATCCGGAAGCACCCCCGGAGTGCGGATCAGCAGATCCCGCACCGCGCCCGCGACGCCGGTACGAGCGTGGCGGCGGGCCAGCAGGTCCCGGCACATCTGCTCGCACCGACTGCGCGCCCACTCGTTGGCCTGCGGCAGCGCCACATCCAGGTGGGCGGCGTCGAACGCGAGCTCGGTGCCGGCCGCGCCGAAGTCCGGCTCCACCCCGAAGACCGACCGATATCGCGCGGTATCGGCGGGCGCGCCGTGTCGGAAACTCAAGCGCCGCACCGGAACTCCCACGGAGAACAATTCCCGGGCGATCACCTGGACACCGGCCATGACCCGCTCGCCCAGAAAGGCGCGAATCTCCTCGGGAAACTCCCAATCATCGAACCGCAGCCGCCCTTCGCCGTCCGCCTCCTCGAAGCTCAACCGCCCGAAGGCGAAGGCCGGCTCCACGCAGTGCAGGGCAACCTGCACGGCGTCCCGCAGCGTGCGGCTGGCCAGCAGCGCCAGCCCCCACGGTCCATGCAGCGAGACGCGATAGCGGAGCCCTGCCTCCACGCCCAGCCCCGATTCGTCCCCGAATCGGGCGAGCAGATTGCGCACCACCGTAAGTTCCTGCCGCGCGGACAGTTCCGCGTATCGATCGATCACCGCCTCGGGCGGCACTCCCGTGCCGGCCAGGCACTCCCCCACCGGCATCCCCCGTTCCTCTGCGAGCCGCGCCACGATGTGCACGCCGGAGGTGTTCCTGACTAGATCCCAGTCGAACATGTACGCGTCGTCCTCTTCGACTACTCCCGACCAAATGTCTGTTCCCCATCGGGTTGGCGAAACATATCAACGAGAGACCGTCCGGTGTGGCGCAACCGACAGATTCGAATGCGACACATGATGCGTTTCGGTCGACACGCGATTCGTCACGTAACAGCCGGTGCCCCCGTGCGATTCATCGACATCCGGTCCGGACGACGACCAGCAATCGAGGCCTGCCCACCATGAGCTTCACCGCCATCCTGCTAATTCCCGCGCTGGCGGCACCCGCCTTCGGCATCGGCATTTGGCTCGGCATCCGGTCGGTTACCAGCGAGACGGCTGCGGAGCACCGCCAGGCCCTCTGCACCGAGGTCCTGCGCTCATGGCCCGACATCCGGATGCAACACCGACCCACCACCTGGCCGGAGTCCCGCCGAGCCCGATAACGTCTGCCGCATGAGCAGCAACACGACCCGTACCGTGGTGGTCACCGGCGCGTCCTCCGGCATCGGCAAGGCCACCGCCGCTGCCTTCGCGGCCCGCGGCCACAAGGTGATCGGCACCAGCCGCAACCCCGACGCCATCGCCGCAGCCGACCGCGTGGCCGGAGTCGAATACCGCGCACTGGACATCACCGACCTCGCCTCGATCGACCGCTTCACCACCGAACTCGGCGCGATCGACATACTGATCAACAATGCCGGAGAGAGCCAGGCCGGACCGCTCGCCGAACTGCCCCGGGAAGCGATCGAAAGGCTGTTCCAGCTCAACGTGTTCGGTGCGGTATCGCTGACACAGGCGGTGCTGCCCGGGATGCGCGAGCGAGGCTACGGGCGGGTTGTCATGGTCGGTTCCATGCTGGGCAGCTTCCCGATGCCCTACCGCTCCTCGTACGTGGCGACCAAGGCGGCACTGCGCGGATTCGCGACCGCCGCCCGTTTCGAAGAGTCGCCGTACGGAGTCTGGATCACGACCGTGGAACCCGGCCAGATCGACACCGGCCTGAGCGAGCGACGGATGAAGTACATCGCTGAAGGCTCTCCGCACACCGCAGACTTCACCAAGTTCATGGCCGAGCTCGACAGTCAGATGAGCAAGGGCATCCCGCCCGAGACAGTCGCGGAAACCATTGTGGCAGCAGCCGACTCGGACCGGCCGAAGCCGCTCTATGCGGTAGGAAGCAATGCCCCGCTGATGTTCGCAATTCGCCGCATCCTGCCCCGCACCGCGATGGAGCGGCTGATCGCAACCGCCCAAGGGCTCAAACGATAAGAATCAAAGACGCCGAGAACCAGAGAGATAAAGATATCTGCTCGCCCCGATCCACAGCCCCAGCGCCCGAGGGTCGTGCAAAGGAATCCGAATTGTCCAGTATCGCACTATAATTCGCTAATTCCCACCCCGAGACCGATCGGTCAGATGCAGGTCGCGGCCGATCATCTCGCGCATGATCTCGGAGGTGCCGCCATACACGCGAGTAATACGCGCATCAGCCGCCGCACGCGCGATCGGATACTCGCGCATGTACCCATACCCACCGAACAGCTGCTGACACCGATCGATGCACCGGAATTCCATCTCCGAAGCCCGCAGTTTGGCCTTGGCCGCATCGGCCGGCGTGAGCCGACCGGCGTTCAGCTCGAGAACGCATTTGTCGATGAACGCCTCGGCGACCGAGACCTCGGTGGCAACATCGTCGAGGACGATTCGCACGCCGGATGAGAGAATCCCGGCCACACTGGGTGGCCGGGATCCGTTCGCCGCTAGCCGTCGACGGTGAGGACCGTCCCCGCGGCGACCGTCAGGTTGCCCTCACGGACCGCGAAGCCGAGCCCAGGCTCCAGCGGGATGGCGCGGTCGAGCGTGACCGCCACCTCGACGGTCTCGCCCGGCATCGCGCGACCCTCCGGCACCGCCACCTGACCGGAGACGTCACCGGTGCGGACGAAGAACTGCGGCCGGTATCCGGTGACGATCGGCGTGCGCCGACCACCCTGGGACGCCGTCAGCAGCCGCACCCGCGCGGTGAACCCGGTGTGCACCGCGATACTGCCGACCGCCGCGACCACCTGGCCGCGCGCCACCTGACCGCGTTGCACGCCGCGCAGCAGCAGCGCCACATTGTCGCCCGCCTCGGCCGATTCCATGGTCCGGCCGAAGGTTTCGAGGCTGGTGACCACCGACTCGATCGTGCCGCCGAAGCCGAGCACCGCGACGCGGTCGCCCGCCTGGACGCGCCCGCGCTCCACCGCACCGGTCACGACGGTGCCGCGACCGGTGATGGTGAGCACGTTCTCCACCGGCATGAGGAACGGCGCGTCGAGGTAGCGCACCGGCATCGGCACATAGTCGTCGACAGCGTCGAGCAGGCGCAGCAGCTGCACCGACCAGTGCTCGTCACCCTGCAGCGCCCGCAGCCCCGACACCGGCACCACGGGAGCGCCGTCGCCGTCGTAACCGTTGGCGGACAACAGCTCTCGCACCTCGAGTTCGATCAGCTCCAGCAGCTCGCCGTCGGCGATGTCGGCCTTGTTGAGCGCGACCACGATGTGCTCGACGCCCACCTGCCGGGCCAGCAGCACGTGCTCCGCGGTCTGCGGCATGACACCGTCGTCCGCCGACACCACCAGGATGGCCCCGTCCAGCTGGGCCGCGCCGGTGATCATGTTCTTCACGAAGTCGGCATGCCCCGGCATGTCCACGTGCGCGTAATGCCGTGTGGCCGTCTCGTATTCGACGTGCGCGATATTGATGGTGATGCCGCGCTCGATCTCCTCCGGCGCCCGGTCGATGCGGTCGAACGGGACGAAGGCGGTGCCGCCGCGCTCGGCCAGCACCTTGGTGATGGCGGCGGTCAGTGTGGTCTTGCCGTGGTCGACATGCCCCATGGTGCCGATGTTGAGGTGCGGCTTGGTGCGGACATAGGCCTGCTTGGCCATGATCGGTTCTCCAACCGGGAGTCAAGGTTTCGAGGGGACCTCAGCAGCGAGCCGACCTTCCCCGTCTGAGGTCCCGGGACGTCCCGGAGAAGGTCAGCGTCGTGCGCCGTCGAATGCGAAGACCACCGGGGCAGCAGCCATCGCGCCCGCGACTGCGGGGAATGCGGCGATGGACTGTGCGAACATGCCGACGATCGTGCCGGGCGGATCGGCTCGCGCGCAATCGATTTTCCCGATCGCCATCCGGCACAACGCCACTCGGGGATCCGACGCCCCGGTGAGCTGAGTGGGCTCGGTACGGCCGGGCCGGCGGGTCGCGGCGAGTTCCGCCGCGACGAGCAGCCAGACGACGATCGCCACCACCAGCAGCACACGGCCGAGGGTCCGCGCCCAGGCGCCGGTCGAGAGCGCCGCGACCGAGGTGATACCGAGCGGGAACACCGTCGCCCATCGCCGCACGTTGTATCCAGGGCGGAAGCGAATCACCTCGGCCCCGACCAGAATCGCGTAGAAGCCAAGGCTCAGGACGAGCAGCGCCAGGGTCACTGCTCCGAGCACCGCGTGCGGGGTTCCCGTCCACCGCTGTCGGCGTCGTGCCCGGTGAGCGCGGTGAACGCCCCGGCAGTCAGGATCGCCAGCGCCGAAACCACCAGCGCCACATCGAGTCCGTGCCGGAAGGCGACGGTCGCCGTCTGCAGGACCTCGTGGACGTGCGGTGCGTATTTGATGGCCGTGGCCAGGTCGAGGCCTGGTGGGATGCGACCGCGTTCGACCGCGTCGATGGCGATGGGTTGCAGGTCGGCGGGCAGGCCCAGCTCGGTGAGGCGGATCCGCAGATCGGCGGTGAGAAAACCGTTGACCAGCGAGCCGAGGACCGCGACGCCCACGGCCGCCCCGACCTGGCGCATGGTGTTGGTGGCCGCGGCCGCCATGCCCGAATGCTCGGCGGGTACACCGGTCAGCACCGCCGCGGTGAGCGGCACCACGGCGACGCCGAACCCGAGACCGGCGACGGCCAGGGTGGCGGCCAGCGGCGCGAACTCCACCGTGCCGTCCAGCGCGTGCCGGGTCAGCAGAATGCCCGCCGCACCCACGACACAGCCGACGAACATCGGCGTGCGGGCGTCGGTACGTGCGACCCAGAATCCGGCGGCCACCGCTCCGAGCATGAGCGCCACGGCCATCGGAGCGAACACCGCCGCGGTCCGCCCGGCCGAGTAGTGGATCATCACCTGCAGATACAGCGCGGTGAAGAAGAAGATCGAGAAGACCCCGAAGTAGACCGCGAAGGCGACGAACAGTGCGCTGCGCACCGGCGGGAGCCGCAGATAGCGAAAGTCGAAGACGGGGTTGCGAACCCGGTTCTCGACGGCGACGAACGCGAGGAACGCGAGCCCGCCCAGCACGAACAGCGCGACCACCGAGCGCGCGCCGTATCCGCGGTTCTCCCCGCTGATCGCGGCATAGATCACCGCACCGAGGAAGATCGCGCCGAGCAGCGAGCCGAGCCAATCCAGCTGCCCCGGTTGCGGATCCGCGCTCTCGGGCACATACCGCAGCGCGGCGGCCAGCACCGCCACGCCGAGGATCAGATTGAACCAGAAGATCGATCGCCAGCCGTACGACCCGACCAGTACGCCGCCGAGCACCGGCCCGGCGGCCAGGGCGAGACCGGACACCGCCGCCCACACCCCGAGCGCCTTGGCGCGGGCGCGGGGATCGGGGAAGATCTGCCGCAGCACCGACAGAGTGCCCGGCTCGGACGCGGCCGCACCCAGTCCCATGACCGCTCGCCCGGCGATGAGCATCGGCACGCTCGCCGCCAGCGCCGAAATCACCGATCCCGCACAGAAGATCGCCAACCCGGCGACCATGACCCGCTTGCGTCCCCACCGGTCGCCGAGGGATCCCGCCGCCAGCATGAGGCTCGCGAAGACCAGGGTGTACGCATTGACCACCCACTGCAGCAGCACGACATCGGTGCTGAGCTCCGACCGGATGTCGGCCAGCGCGACGGAGACCACGGTGGTGTCGAGGAAGGTCACGAACAGGACCGCGGTGACGGTGGCCAGCGCGATTCCGGGCCGCGCCGCGCCGCGCGACGTGTCACCGATTGCCACGTCCACAGGTTACGTGGCAGGCAGGACCGGCTGTCCGGTTTCGATCGGCGTGGCGGCCGGCCGGACCGGCCTAGCTCGACAGGACCGCGAGCATGCCCGGCTTCAGCACGCCGTTCAGGTCCGACCACGGGACGGTGACGTCGACGACGCCGGCCGCCTCGGGCCCGATCTGCCCCTGCGGGAAGTACACGTGCAGGCCCGCCTGGGTGGCGGTCCAGACCTCGAAGGTGGTGGCGGCGGCCTTGACGTCGTCGAACCGGACGGCATCGGCGACCCGGGTGCGGGTCAGCTGCGTCTTCGTCTGCGCCGCCAGCACATTCAACCCCTGCTGCTCGTTGGTGAACAGGCTCGCGAGCGTGATCTCCTGCGCGGTATCGATATTCGTGACATGCGAGAACAGCAGGTCCTCCGGGTGCGCGCCGTGGAAGTCGACGCGCAGGTACAGCACCCCGCTGAGCACGTGGGTCCCGATGCGCTCGACCGCGCTCGACTTGTTCGGGTCGGTGATCACCGCGGGATCCTGCTGCTGGTCGACGTAGGTCCACAGCCCCTGCACCATGGCGTCGTTGAATTCCCGTCCCGCGGACCAGTTCACGCCCGGGCCCTCGACCCGTACCTGCGGCACGTCGATGTCGAAGCCGACACTGCCCTTGCCGCTGCTGGTCAGGTGCTCGGTGGTGGCGACGAAGCGCCCGTGCCCGCGCTGCTGGTCGGCGGCGGGTGCCACGGTCGAGGCCGGCGTGCCGACGCCGCCCGGACCGGTGGACGCGTGCCGCGCCTCGCAGGCGGCCAGCAGCCCCAGGGCCAGGGCGCACACGGCGATGACGGTGGCGGACTTCAGCCGCATGGGGTGTCTCCAGACGATCGGGGGCGTCCGTCTCGGTGCGGCGCCCGCGATCAGAGTCGGACTCACCGCTTGGAAGCGGCCAATGACCCACCAATGGCCGATGCGACGCGCAGGATGGGTGACGGTCCGGACCACGGACCCATTCCCGAGGGAAGGCGTGAATCGGTGCAGGATAGTCGGCGAATCGTCGCTGTCTCGACCCCTCTAGACTCCCGAACGGGGAGGTCGGTTTGCTGAGATTTGCCGTACTGGGCGAGGTCCGCGCATGGCGTGGGGACACGCCCCTGGACCTGGGTCCGCCACAGCGGCGTGCCGTGCTGGCGGCACTGCTCCTGCGCGAGGGCAAGGCGGTCACCGCCGCCGAACTCGTCGAGGGGATCTGGGGCGAGGACCCGGTGCTGCGCGCCGTGCCCGCGCTGCGCACCCACGTGGCCAAACTCCGGCGCGAACTGGAACCCGACCGCGTCAACCGCGGCCCCTCCACCCTGCTGATCTCCATCGGCGACGGCTACGCCCTGCGACTCCCGCCCGGGCGCACCGATATTCACGACGTCGAGGACGAGATCGCCGCGGCCGAGCGGCTGCGCTACGAGGATCCGGGCAGCGCCCGCGACAGCCTGGAGTCGGCGCTGGCCCGCTGGCGGGGCGCCGCGCTGGGCGGACTGCCCGGGCCCTATGCCGAGCGGCAGCGCGCCCGGCTCGAACAGTGGCGGCTCTCGATCCTCGAGGACCGCCTCGCCCTCGATATCGAAACCGGCCGCAGCGCCGAGGCGGTCGCCGAACTCGGGCCGCTCATCGAGGAGCATCCGCTGCGGGAACGCTTCCGCGCACTGCTCATGACCGGGCTGTACCACTCCGGCCGCCAGGCCGAGGCGCTCGAGGAATACGGGCGCGCCCGCCGCGCCCTGGTCGAGGGCGTCGGCGTGGAGCCCGGACCGGAACTCAGTGACGTGCACGCGCGGATCCTGCGCGCCGAGCTGGCGCCCGTGCTGCGGCCCGCCCGCGCGGTGGTCGCCCCGGCCCAATTGCCGCCCGACATCGCCGATTTCACCGGCCGGTCCCGGGTCGCGGAGGAGATCGCGGCCCAGCTCACCGGCGACGGACCGGCGGTGGCCATCTCGGCGGTCGGCGGGATGGGCGGAGTCGGCAAGACCACCCTCGCCCTGCACATCGCCCATCAGGTGCGCGACCGGTTCCCCGACGGGCAGCTGTATGTGAACCTGCGCGGCGTCGACCCCGAACCGATCCCGCCCGGGGACGCGCTGGGCGGATTCCTGCGCGGGCTCGGGGTCGCCGAGGGCGATATTCCGCCCGCCGTGGACGATCGCGCCGCACACCTGCGAACACTGTTGAGCGACAAACGGATTCTGGTGGTGCTCGACAATGCCCGCGACAGCGCCCAGGTGGCGCAGCTGCTGCCCGGCACGCCGGGTACCGCGGTGCTGATCACCAGCCGCTCCGCGCTCACCGAACTGCCCGCGGTGCGGCGCACCCGCCTCGACGTGCTGGAGCGCGAGGAGGCCATGACGCTGCTGACCCGCATCCTGGGCGCCGAACGCGTTGCGGCCGAACGGGATGCGGCCTACGCGGTGATCGAGCAGTGCGCCTGCCTGCCGCTGGCGGTGCGCATCGTCGGCGCGCGGCTGGCGGTGCGGCCGCAGTGGACCATCGCCTCGCTGGCCGAGCGGCTGGCCGACGAGAGCCAGCGCCTCGAGGTGCTGCAGACCGGCGACCTGACCCTGGAGGCGGCTTTCCGCCTCGGCTACGGGCAGCTGAACACCGAGCAGGCCAGGGCGTTTCGCATGCTGGCCCGCGCCGATGTGCCGGACTTCCCGGTCGACGGGGCCGCGGCGCTGCTGGGCGTGCCGGTGGCGCGGGCCGAGCTGGTGTGCGAATCGCTGGTGGATCTGAGCCTGCTGGAGACGCCCGCGCCCGGCCGCTACCGCTTCCACGACCTGCTGCGGCTGTTCGCGGCCCGGCTGGCCGGGACTGCCGCGAACCGCGATCTCGGCGAACGGGAATCGGAGATCGTGGTCCGGCTGCTGGACTATTACCTGGCCAGCACCAAGAACCTGCTCGGCGCACTGGATTACAGCAACACCACACTGCTGCTGGTGCCCACCACCGTGCCGGGTCACACCTTCGCCGGCGGGGCGGAAGGCCAGTCCTGGAACGATGTCGAACGGCCGGTGATCATCGCGCTGCACCGCCAGGCGGCCCGGCTCGGCGGGCGGGCGGTGGCGCTGGCGGCCGATCTGGCCTGGGTGATGTCGGAGCTCATGGACACCGGCAGCCGCGCCCGCGAGCTCGCCGACGGCCTGCAGGCCCTGCTGGACACCGCGATCCGCGACGGTGACCACGCCAGCGCGCGTCGGTTGCGGGTGGCGCTGGGCGCCATGATGCAGATCGGGCTGGGCGAGGTGGAGGCGAGTCTGGAGTTCCTGCAACCGATTTCGCAGCCCGCCGACGACGCCGAGCGCCGGTTGCAGGTGCTGGCCGAGATCCTGCTCGGGGTGGCGGATCGGCGCACCGGCAATACCAAGGACTCGCATCGGCACTACGCCAATGCCATCGCCTGGACCCGCGCGCTCGACGATCGGTCGCTGGAGGCGTGGATCCTGGCCCTGGCCACCCGCACGCTGTGCGAATCCGGCCAGTACGCGGAGGCGGTGGCGGTGGCCGAGCGGGCCATCGCGCTGGCCCAGGAGTCGTCGAACGCGGTGGCGCTGGGCTGGGCCACCCACGAATTGGCCGCCACCCGTTCGATGCTCGGCGAGCACGCGCTGGCGCTGGCGCTGGCCCAGGACGCGGTGCGCATGACCCATTGCAATGGCGTGCGCCTGTGGGAGGGCTGGGCGCGCACCCGGCTGGCCCAGATCCACCTGCGCGCCGGGAACGACGCCGCCGCGGAAAGCGAGGCCACCCAGGCCCTGCGACTGCTGAGCAAGGCGGCCGACCCCCTCGACCGGGCGCGAGCGCTGTCCCTGCGCGCCACCGCCCGCACGGCCCGCGGCGATCACGAGGCCGCCGCCCGCGAGCACGCCGACGCGGCCGAGATCTTCCGCCGCGCCGGGCTGCCCGCACCGACACTGGCGACGCTGTTCGCACCGGGACCGGCCACCGGATAGAGAATGTTTATTCGCTTTTTATCGGCCCGTGGGAGCGTGCAGACACGCGGGTTCCCCGGGTCTGCAACACCCGGGGTACTCGCGCGCGATGAGGTCATGTCCGCGTGCGCACGAGGGGTGCGCATCCGGCTCATGCAGATCGGATAGCCGCCGCCGGCACCGGCCGGCGGCGCCTCCGGCCCCTTCCTCGAATCTCTCAGGACAGATCCGCGTCCAGGCGAGCACCCAGTGTGCGCAGGTGCGCGGTGGCGCCGCCCGACTCGAACTCTGCGCGCTTGGCCGCGGTGAAGTAGCGCTGCATCGGATAGTCCAGGTAGATCCCGGTGCTGGCGTGGATATGGACAGCGGTGTGGGCGACGCGGTGACCGGCCTCGGCCGCCCAGAATTTCGCCACGTCGACCTCGGATTCCGCTGGGAGCCCGTGGGATTCGCGCCAGGCGGCCTGCCAGAGGGTCAGGCGGACGGCTTCGACATCGATATAGGCGTCGGCCAGGCGCTGGCGCACGGCCTGGAACGAGCCGATGGGTTTGTCGAATTGCTTTCTGGTGCAGGCATATTCGCAGGTCATTTCCAGAGCGCGTTCGAGGATGCCGAGTTGCAGCGCACAGGCGGCCACCGCCGCACGGCGCCGGGCCCAGGCGGCGGCCTCGGGCGCGGCGATCACATCCCGATCCGGGACCCGCACATCACGCAGTTCCAGCACCGCCGCGTCCGTTCCGTTCACCACGTGCTGCCCGGTCACGGTGACGCCGTCGGCGCCCCGATCCAGTAGGAGCAGCATCGAATTCGCGCCGCAGCGGGCTTCGACGAGGAATCCGTCCGCGAAGGCCGCGGCCGCGACGACCGACCGCGAACCCTCGAGGCGCCAGCCGTTCCCGCCGCGCCCGGCCTCGAACGCGACGAAGTCACGCGCGAGCGCCGGCGCCAAGGTCGTCTCACCGCGCAGCAGCGGCCGCACCCAGCGCTGCACCTGCGCGTCGTCACCGAACTCGGCCAGTGTCGCCGCGACCACCGCGATACTCGTGGAATACGGTGCGGGAGCGACCGTCCGGCCGATCTCGATCAGGACGCCACACTGTTCCAGCAGCCCGTAGCCGCCGCCGATCACGCGCTCGGGCAGCACCGCGTCCAGCAGGCCCGCGCCCGCCATGGCCCGCCACAGATCCGGGTCGAATCCGGTGTCGCCGGGCCGGGGATGGCGGCCGGCCCAGTCGGCGAGCAGTTCGCGAGCCAGTTTCGACAGTTCCCGCTGCGCGTCGGTGTATTCGAAATCCATGGTGCTACTCCTCTTCTCAGCGGGTGACGGGCAGGCCGAGGGCGTTCTTCGCGATGATGTCGCGCTGCACCTCGTTGACACCGCCGCCGAAGGTCAGGATCAGCGCGGACCGGTGACAGCGTTCGATGCGCCCGCGCAGCAGCGCGCCCGGGGAATCCGCGCGGATCACCGCCTCGGCGCCGAGCACCTCCATGAGCAGCCGGTATCCCTCGGTGGCGAACTCGGTCCCGAAGACCTTGGTGGCGGAGGCATCCGCCGGGCCGAGCGCACCACGATCGGCCGCCCACGCCGTCCGCCAGTTGCGCAGCTTCAGATATTCGGCGTGTGCGTGCACGCGAGCCAGATGCAGCCGCACCCATTCCGCGTCCATGACGCGGGAGCCGTCGGGCAGGACGGTGGCGCGCGCCCACTCGGTCACCTGCCGCAGCGATTCCTGCAGCGGCGCGGCCGAGGCCAGCGCCACGCGTTCGTGATTGAGCTGATTGGTGATCAGCGCCCACCCCTGGCTCTCCCCGCTCACCAGATTGGCGGCGGGCACCCGGACCTCGGAATAATAGGTGGCACTGGTGCCGACCCCGGCCATGGTGTGTACCTTGGTCCACGAAAACCCCTGGGCCGCCGTGGGAACGATGAAAATCGACAGCCCGGCGTGCTTGTCGGCGCTGGGGTCGGTGCGCGCGGCCAGCCACACGTAGTCGGCGTATTCGATGAGGCTGGTCCACATCTTCTCGCCGGTGATGACGTACTCGTCCCCGTCGCGCACGGCGCGGGTGCGCAGCGAAGCCACATCCGTCCCGGCATCCGGCTCGGAATAGCCGATGGAGAAGTGCACGTCGCCGCGCGCGATCCTCGGCAGGAAGTACGCCCGCTGCTCCGCGGTGCCGTAGCGCATGATGGTCGGCCCGACCGTGTTCACCGTGAGATAGGGCACCGGCACGCCCGCGGCGGCGGCCTCGTCCAGGAAGATCAGCTGGTCGAGCATCGGACGGCCCTGTCCGCCATGCTCTTCCGGCCAGCCCAGGGCCAGCCAGCCGTCGGCGCCGAGCCGGCGCACCACCTCCCTGTAGACGGTCCCGTCGCCGTGCTCGCCGCCCGGACCCGAGCGCAGCGCCGCCCGCTCCTCCGGGGTGACGAAGTCGGCGAAATACTCGCGCAGCCGTTTGCGCAGCCGGTGCTGTTCATCGCTGAAACTGATGTGCATAGGCTGAAAGGTAGGAAGCCGCGAGGCCGGATCCGCCCGGCTGGCAGGAAGCTGCCAGATCCACCGGGAGCGACCGGTGCCCGTGTCAGGATCGGGGAAGTGATGCAGCGACAGCAGACCGGCGCCCTGGCCACCGGCATCGTCCGGTTCAGCCAGGAGGGGCGCTGGGATCAGGACGTCCACCACCTGCTCCGCCATGCCCGGCGAGAGGCGGTGGTAGCGGTCTCCAATCCCACCCACTCCAGTGATCACCTGCGGCTCGGGCAGGTGGTCGTGGACGACCTGCTGGCCGCGGGCAAGCAGGTGCGGCTGCTCTACTCCCCCGACTATCTGGAACTGCGCGACCGCCGGCCGCTGCTGCGGCATTCCTCTCAGGGCGCGCAGATCCGGGTGACCGACAACGACTTTCACAATGTGCTGATCATCGACCGCACCGTGGCGGTGCTGTGGAGCGGCGCGGGAGCCGGCCACCCCTACGCCTACCTGGTCCGCGAACCCGTCCTGCTGCGCGCCCTGCACCAGTTCGCCCTGCTGAGCTGGCGGTCCGGCCACGGCCTGGCCGGGCACCTCGACACCGCGGGCGTCGAGATCACCTCCACCGCCCGCGCCGTGCTCAATACCCTCAACCTCGGGCTGATCGACGAGGCCGCCGCCCGCCGGCTGGGCATGTCGCTGCGCGGCTACCGCCGCCACATCGCCGATCTCATGATCCGCCTCGAGGTGCGCAGCCGCTTCCAGATCGGGGTCCGCGCAGCGCAACTCGGCCTCCTCGACGACACCCCGCACCCTGTCGCATCCCCCTGACGCTCCCGGTACCCCTGCCGATAGCACCGGTGGACGGCGAGCCTCCCCCGGTGGTTGCGGGCCCGCGCCGAGTACCTGGCTGGGGCGGCGAAGAGTGTTGCCGGACAGCGGTTTCGGCATCGATATTGACTGAATGAACGTGGGGATGAGCGCGGCGGCGGCGCGCCGGGCGGCACGGTTCGGGCTGCCGCTGTCGCTGCCGATGGCCATGCCGGAGGTGGAGGAACTCTACTACCGGGAGCTGGCGCGTCGCGGCACAGCGGGTTTCGTTCACAAGCCCGAACCCGGCAGCAGACTCACCCCGCTGCACACCGATCCGGACGCGGCCTGGCACAGCTACGGCCCGCACATTCTGACCGAGATCCGCGAGTACCGTCGTGGCGGCGGGACGGGGTGCCGCGCCCGCACGAGACGGTGCCGGATTCGGTGGATGCGCTACGGGCGCACGGTTACCTGGAGATCCTCACCCCCGGCGAGCTACGGGACCAGATCGCGGGCGGCCGTATCGAAATCCTGATCAACCCCCTGATCGGCGGGGTGCCGATCGAGGAGGGCTGGGCCGTCCTGCGCCTGCTCGGCGACGAGGTGCTCTCACGCATCGAGCTCGCTCCCGCCGTCGGATAGCCCACCGGCATCGACCGATCACCCTGGCCCACAACACTTTTCGACTCCGAAGTACCCGATCGCTAGGACAAGCATGACCGATCTGCGCCCCGGCCGGCTCACGGCCGCCGCCAAGAAATTCCTGACCTGGGACCCGAACCCGGCCGTCTTCGGCGTCACCATTCCCTGCCCGGTGCCGGTGGCGATGGGGCTGGAAGAGGCTCAGCGGCTGGTCAATACCCTGATCGACACGCACGAGGCCCTGCGCAGTCGCTACAGCTACGGCGAGGGCGCGGCCTGCGAGATCGAACCCGAATCCGGTGGCGTCATCGACCCGGCCCGCGTCGACGTGCGGACCATCGATATCGAGAGCCTCGACCCCGGCGCGCTCATGGAACTGATCGAGGCGGAGTCCGCCCGGGCCAACCTGCGGCTGGATCCGCCCGCCGGGAAGGTCGTCACCGCGGTACTGCTCACCCGCTCCTACGACGTGAACATTCTGCTGTTCACCGCCCACCACGTCGCCATCGACGGCGTCGCCATGTGGGTGCTGTGGGACGACATCGCCACCTACGTCCGGCAATGGGAAGCGGGAGAGGCGATCTCGCTACCGCCCGAGACCACCACCGGCTCGGAATGGGCGGAGTTCCTCGACGGCTACGCACCCACCCGGGTGGGCGAACGGGACTACTGGCTGGCGGCATCCGACAGCGAACCCAATCAGCAGATCCGTTCGGCCACACCGAAATCGGCGCACTTCGACGGCGTCATCGACGGCGCGCTCGCCCAGCGGCTGCTGGTCGAGCTGCCCGCCGCGTACGACGCCAGCTACACCCGGATCCTGCTCGTGGCACTGGGACTGGCCATCGAGGACGCCACCGGTGTGGCACGGCCCATCCAGGTGCAGAAACACGGCCGCTACAGCCGCCTGCGGCCGGGCACCGACCTGTCGCGCACGGTCGCCTGGATCTCCGACGACTACCCCTGGCTGCTGCGGCCGGTATCGGGCAGCCTCGGGACGCGCCTGCGCGACGCCATCGCCACCTATCCGCCGCACCCGGAGGACTTCACCCTGCTCTGCTGGCATCACCCCGAGAGCTGGCCGCACTTCCTGACCTTCAACTTCCCCAAGTTCTACTTCAACTTCCTCGGCGATGTGGGCGTGTGGATTCCGGACGCGCAGTCGCGCGAACAGTCCCGGCTGACCATGTTCGATCTGAGCATGTTCCTCGGCACCAGCAAGCCCGAAGGCATTGAGCAGGTGCACTATTCGGTGCACTCGCCCGACGGCGGGCTGGGGGCCGAGCGGATGCGGGCCATCGTCACCCGGTGGCTGTCGATCCTCGAGACCGTGGAGGTGCCATGAGCAGGATCATCCTGGTCGGCATCGGCAGCTGCGGTGACATCGCCCCGCTGACGGGACTGGGCGTGGGCCTGCGCATGTCGGCGCTCGTCCACCACTGCGGCGCCGGCACCACGGGCGCGGGACTGTGTGCGGGCGTGCCGGCCATCGGTGCGCCGGTGTACGCCGAGCAGCCGTTCTGGGCGCAACGCCTGGTCGATGTCGGCGTCAGCCCGGCCACCATCCCCTACTCGAAACTGTCCGAGGACCGGCTCACCGCCGCGATGAAGTGCGCCACCACCGATACCGCCCTGCGTGACAATGCCACTCGGCTCGCCGCCCGGATCGCCGCGGAGGACGGCGTCGGCCTCGTCGTGAAGGCCATCGAGGCCCACCTGGCCGCACACGGGAAGGGCTGATCCACCACTCACCCTGTGCCCGAGGGCGGTCCGCCCCGCCCGGGCCCGCCCACGCCGGATTCCACGCTCCGACTGTGGTTAGATAGCGCGCAGTTTCGCCTGGTATTTGCTATGCATCGATCCTTTTAGCGCTGATCAGCGGTGGAGGCGGGCCATTTGAGCGTGCTGCGCGGGCACAAGACACTGATGTCGAACCTGGCTCTGATCCTGCTACTCGCAGTCGGGGCGGCATATCTGGCGATCCATGTGGCGCGGGTGCGCGCACCGGGCAGCACCTACACTGTCACCGTTCAGCTGGATCGCTCCGGCGGTTTGCAGGTGGGTAACGACGTCACCTGGCGCGGGTACCGGGTGGGATCGGTCAAGGCGATCCAGATCGGCGACGGTGGCGCCCTGGTGTCGGCGGTCGCGGAAATCGACAAGCGGTACCGGATTCCGGCCGATAGCCAGATCGCGGTCTCGGCGCTGTCGGCGGCGGGCGAGCAGTACATCGACTTCCGGCCCAACACCGACAAGCCGCCCTATCTGCACGATGGGCAGGTGGTGCGGTTCAACCCCGGCAAGATCACCACGCCGACACCCGTCTTCGAGACGCTGACGAACACCAGCGAACTCATCGCGCAGATCGATCCGGACAAGTACGCGGTGATCCTCGATAATCTGGACACCGCGCTCAGCGGCGGGCCCGATCAGCTGCGCGGACTCATCGACGGATTGAGCATCGCCACCACGGGTTTGGACAACCGGCTGCCGCAGACGGTCAGCCTCATCGAGAATCTGCGCGTCATCACGGGCGCCACCTCGCACGCGCAGCCCGATCTCGGCACGCTGACCCGCAATACGTCGATCGTGGTCGACCAGGCCCGCGCCGCCGACGCCGAATTGCGGCAACTCCTCGACCGCGCACCCGGACAGCTGGGGATCTTCGATGCGGTACTGGACCGGAACATGGATCCGATCCATAGCCTGGCCACCACCATGTCCGCCATCGTGCGGGCCGCGCTGCTGCGGGTACCCGCGCTGCGCGCCCTGTTCCCGGCGTTGGTGGTCGGCTCCTCCGCCATCGGCGTGCCCGCCCACGACGGCGAGTTCTACACCATCGTGGACGCCTGGCTGCGGCCGTGGTGCAACTATCCGACCCGGACCGTGCCCCCGTCCATCGCCACGGTGCCCGTCTTCAGCAGCTGGAACTACTGCGACAATCCGCCCGACGACCAGCAGATTCGCGGATCCGCCAACGCGCCGCGCCCGGATGTCGCCAACAATGGCGCGCACCGGCCGACCGGAGTCGACCCGAATCAGCGCACGCTGCCACCTGTTCGGTGAATTCGGGCGTGTCGGCGCGCCTGTCGCGGTTTATCCCGCGAATCTCGATTTCCACCAGTCAGAATGATCACCGGTACCCAGTGGTCCCATGCTTGTGCCAACGAACAATGTCCCTTTGCCCTGAGAGCGGCATCGAACAGGGTGGCGGGCCAAGGTTAGGAGAGGGTCGAAACTCGATGATGAGCAGAAGTTCCCTCGGCTTGGCGGCGCGATCGGCGGTCATCGCCGGTGTGGCGGTCGCAGGATTCGCGGCCGCACCCGCGCAAGCCGAACCATTGTGGCCCGGTGGTCCGGACGTTCCCGGTGTTCCGGCGATCGTCCCCGGCATCGCACCCAGCGATGTCAACGCGCCGTGCCAGACGGCGGGTACTCGCGCCTGCCTCAAGCTCGGCAGCAACGAAGCGTGGCTGATGGACAACGGCAAGGTCGTCTTCGGCCCCACGCCCATCTCGCACGGCATGCCCGGATTCGAGACGCCGCCGGGCGTATTCCATGTGTCGTTCAAGAAGCCGTTCCACTGGAGCACCATGCACAACGCTCCGATGGAATACGCGGTGTTCTTCAACGGGGACATCGCCTTCCACATCGGACCGGTGGACAAGAAGTCGCACGGCTGCATCCGCATGACGCCGGACGGGGCGCGCGAGTTCTTCAACTACCTGAACCCGGGTGACACCGTCGAGGTCGTGCCGTAACGGCGACGGGAATGCGTGTGCGAGCCCCCTCCGGCGCCTGTCCGGAGGGGGTTCGCTCATGTCCGGGTCGCGCCGGACATTCGGGCGGCTACGCCGGGCAGTTGTGGTACGAGGTCACCAGCCAGCGGCCGTCGCGCTGGATCAGGGCCCAGGTGGCCACGATCCAGCCGTCGGCCGGCGGCTCGGTCTCCCCGGCGGGCACCACCGCGCTGCGGCTGACCACGATGGCGGTGCCGGGGGCCGGGAAGCGGACCGATTGCGGTTCGTCGACGGTGTGCGAATCCCGCAGCGGGCCCGCGAAACCCGCGGCCATGGAGGTCCGGACCGCCTCG
This sequence comes from Nocardia sp. NPDC059228, assembly GCF_042754245.1. Lineage (NCBI taxonomy): Bacteria > Bacillati > Actinomycetota > Actinomycetes > Mycobacteriales > Nocardiaceae > Nocardia > Nocardia sp. NPDC059228. The sequence goes on from NZ_JBHZAL010000010.1 coordinate 86,043, forward strand.
CGGCCCACGTTCACCACGCCCCGCACGACGGTGGTGGCGTCGGGGTCGTAGTCGGCGACGAAGGCATCCGCGTCATTGGCGGCCCAGGCGCGGTAGAGGTTGGTCAGGACGTCGAGGACGGCCTCGCGGTCGGTCGGTACGGCGGTGTCGGTCATGGTTTCCTCCTCGGATCGCGGCCGCGGTGAGCGGCTCACGAGTACCTACCGGCGGGCCGTGCCCGATTCATCGCCGCGGGTGTACAAAGTTCGGCAGGGCCCCGATTCGAGGAGCAGAGGCCCGGATTCGAGGAGCAAGAGCATGGCGAACGTGGACTTCGAGGCGGACACCGGCCGCTACCGACGGGAATTGCTCGCGCATTGCTATCGCATGCTCGGGTCAGTGCAGGACGCCGAGGATCTGGTGCAGGAGACCTACCTGCGGGCCTGGCGGGCACGCGACAGCTACGACGAGAAGCGGGCCGGGATGCGGACCTGGCTGTACCGGATCGCGACCAATGCCTGCCTGACCGCGCTCGAACAGCGCGGGCGGCGGCCCATGCCCTCCGGACTCGGTCACGAACCCGGTGACGACCCGCGCGAGGCACTGGTGCACGGCGGGGAAATCCCTTGGCTGCAACCGATTCCGGACGCGCTGCTCGGCGATCCGTCGGAAGCCGCGGTGGCCCAGGGCAGTCTGCGGCTGGCACTGGTCGCGGCCATGCAGCAGCTGCCCGCCCGGCAGCGGGCGGTGCTGGTGCTGCGCGAGGTGCTCGACTGGCCGGCCGCCGAGGTGGCGCGGGCGCTGGACATGACCCCGGCGGCGGTGAACAGCGCGCTACAGCGGGCTCGGAAGACGCTGAGCCAGAGCGGTATTCGCGAGGACGAGGTGTCCGAGAGCGCCGAGCAGCGGGCCGTGGTCGACAGCTATGTCGCCGCCTTCCGCAATGCCGATCTGGCGGCGCTGGAGAAGCTGCTGTCCGACGACGTGATCATGGAGATGCCGCCCATGCTCAATTGGTACGTCGGGCGCGCGGACTACATCGGGTTCATGGCGCGCGTCTTCGACATCAACGGCAGCGATTGGCGCCTGGTGCCGATCGGGGCCAATGGCCAACCGGCACTGGCGGCCTACGTCCGCGACGGCGACGGGTACGCCCTGCACACCCTACAGGTCTTCACGATCCGCGACGGCCTGGTCACGAACCTGATCGCCTACCAGGTCGAGGAGATCTTCCGGCTCTTCGACCTGCCGTCCCGATTGCCCTGAGCCTCAGTCGTTGTCACCGGAGGACGCCAGCAGGCCGTGGTCGTGCGCGAAGGCCGCGGCCTCGGTCCGGCTGGCCACGCCGAGCTTGGTGAGAATCCTGGAGACGTGCACACCGGCGGTGTTCGCGCTGATGAACAGCTCGGCCGCCAGCCCGCGATTGCTCATGCCCTTGGCGACCAGCCGCAGCACCTCCAGCTCGCGCGGAGTCAGGCCGTGCCGGCCGGACACGGTGCCGCCGTGCGGTTTCGGCGCTTCCGCCGTTCGCCCGGCGGTGAGGCGGGCACGGTCGGCCAGCCGTGCGGCCGCCTCCTGCAGCGGCAGTGCACCCAGCTTGGCCGCGATCTCGGCGGCCTCGCGCACGGCCAGATCCGCGGCCGCTCGATTCCCTTCGGCCGCATAGGATTCCGCCCCGTCCAGCAGCGCGGCGGCGATCTCGTGCGGCCGCTCGACGGCGCGCCAGGCGGCGACCGCCTCCGACCAGCGCGCCGCCGAACCGGCCAGCCGCGCGGTGAAGACGGCGCGATAGGCGGCATCGACCGGCGACACCGCGGGCAGCGTGTCACCGAGGGCGAGCAGTTCCGCGGGCGCTCCGGCGGTTCGGGCGGCCAGCGCCACCAGCGGCCATGCGTCGTGCGGATGCGCGAACAGGGTTGCGGCACCGTCCCCTTGGGCGAGCACGCCGGCCAGCACCGCCGCCGCTCCGGTCTCATCACCCGCCGCCGAGTCCACGGCGCAGGTCAATGCGGCGAGTTCTAGCCGATACTGCGCGGCCCACCGGCTGTCACCCAGCAACCGACCGGCCTCGGCCGCCGCTGCCCGCGCCGCGCCGATGTTCCCTTCCGCCAGGGAGATTCGCGCGAGGCACAGGGTCAGCGCCGCCCGGCTGAGCGGCGGTAACTGGTCGAACTGCGTCTCGTCGACCACGGCCCGGGCCTCGTCCCAGCGGCCGAGCGCGGCGAGCGCCTGCGCCCATTTGACGAACAGGATCGGTGCGGACTCGGAGAACCGGAACGACTCGTGCGCGGCCCGCAGTCCCTGCCGGACGGCGGCGATGGCGGCGTCGTACCGCCCGGCCGCGACCAGCACCGCCGATTCCCAGGTGGCGACATCCACCACGATCCGCGCGTCCCCGGCCGCGGCGGCCGCCCGGTGAGCTTCGGCGAAATGATCGAGCGCCCAGTCGGTTTCATTCGCGGCCGCCGATTCCGGCCCGGATGAACCATCCCCCGCCACCTCCGCCGCGGCGGCCCCCGCCAGCCCGAGATGGGCGTGCGCCCGCGCCACGAGGGCGTCCGCCCCCAGTCGCTCGGCGATAACCAGCGCCGCACGGGCGTCCGACGCCGACCCGGCGGCGTCCCCTCGGAAGATCCGCGCGGAGGCCGATTGCACCAGCGCCTCCGCCCGCTCCGCACCGGCACCCGTCACCGGCAGCAGCTGCAGTGCCCGCACCAGATCCGTTCCCGGTCCGGCTCCGGTGGTCCCCCGCAGGTACGCCCGCCGCCGATACATGCGCGCCACCCGCTCGACCTCGCACCGGTCGGCGTCCGCATCGACGGCGCGCTCGCCATCGTCCCGGTCGGCCGAGCGGTGGCCCGACCTCGACTCGGTACTTCCGGTGGCGGACTCGGCCGGGGCTATGTCGCCGGTGGGGTCGAGCAGGGCCAGCGCCGCGTCTGCGGCGGCGATGCCGCGCTCGGTCGCGCCGCAGGCCACGGCGACATCGACGATCTGTTCCAGGACAGCCAGTTTCGTGGTGGGCAGGATCTGTTCGGCATCGGGCACCCGATCCCAGAGGACGAGGATCTGTTCGAGGAGCCGGAGGCGTTCCGGGTGGGTGGCGGGGACGGTGGTGGCGGCCGACCAATAGGCACGCAGGGCCTGCTCCAGATCGCCGGCGGCACGGGCGTGACGGGCCAGGTCGGCACGGGATTCGGCGTCGAGGGCCTCGCCGCGGGCGCGCAGCGCCGCGGCCGCGCGGGCGTGCAGGCGGGTGCGCTCACCGGGCAGCAGCCGGTCGTAGATGGCCTGGCGGATGAGGCCGTGCCGGAATTCGTAGCCGGTCTCGGTGGTGTGCAGCAGGTGGCGGTCGACCAATTCCCGTAGGGCGCGGTCCAGTTCGCCCGGGGGTATGTCGACGATGGCGGCCAGCAGTTCGTGGTGGATCGGGGAGCCGAGGACGGCGGCCGGGGGCACCACGGCGAGAGCGTCTGCGGAGAGGCCGGATTGGAAGCCGAGCAGCAGGTCGGTCAGATCGGCGGGCAGCTGGTCGGGGCACTGGCCGAGCGCCTCGACGAACAGCGGGTTGCCGCCGCTGCGTTCGAAAACCTTGGTGATGAGCCGGGGTTCGGGCTCGCGGGCGAGCAGGGCGGCGAGCTGGCGGCCCACCTCGTGGCGGGTCAGCGGGTGCAGTTCCAGCACCCGCACGCCCGGATTGCGGCGCAGTTCGGCGACCAGGCCGCGCAGCGGGCCGGCCTCGCCGGGACGGTAGGTGCCGACCAGCAGGGCGTCCGCGTCGGCGAGATTGGCGGCCAGGAAGGTGAGCAGTTCACGGCTGGCGTCATCGGCCCAGTGCAGATCCTCGAGGATGAGCACCACCGGCCGGGTCATGGCCAGTTGCTCCAGCAGCGTGAGGATTTCGCCGAACAGCCGGATGCGGTCGGCCTCCGGGGCGGCGCCGCCGGTGTGAACGGCCAACTGCGGCAGCCAGTTCGCCAGCGCCGGATGCGGCGGCAGCAGCGTGGCCACCGCCGCGCCGCCGAGCTGCCGCACCAGCCCGCGCAGCACCGCCAGGAACGGCGCGTAGGCCACACCCCCGGTCCCCAGCTCCGGGCAGCGACCGAGCAGCACCAGCGCCCGAGAGTCCAAACGCTCGGTGAACTCCCCCACCAGCCGGGATTTCCCGATCCCGGCCTCCCCCGCGATCAACACCGTCTGTGTACCGGGATCACCCACCGCCTCGACCAGCGCGGACACCTCTGCCGCCCGTCCCACGAGGACACTGCTGCCGGGAAAACTCACCACTCCCCGATCATGCCGTGACTGTCACAATTCGCCCACTCGACAGGCCATTTCGCACCCGGTTCACAGCTTCGGGCGGCTTATAGTGCACGCGGCGCTAACGCGTGAGCTATCGGTATGTGGATGGGCAGGAATGACAGTCGAGAACCCGGCAGTGGTGTCGGTGCACGGAATGTGGGCCGCGGCGGATCCCGGCGATCGCCGGCGTTGGTGGCCGGTGATCCTGTTCCTGGTCGTGGTCCTGGTGGCGGGTTTCGCGATCGCGGGATGGTTGCTCATCGGGCAGTCACACCGGTCGCCGGCCGCGGCCACCCGCGCGGATCTGAACAGCGCCCGGCTGGCCCTGATCAATGCGCCCGGAGCGCACTACACCGGCCGCCTGACCGGGCAGGACGGGAAGAAGGCGACTGTGGACCTGCGGGTCACGAATGTCGGTGACGCGTCCGGGACTCTCGAATTCGCTCCTGGAAAAGCCTTGTCGTACCAGCGAATCGGCGACAAGACCTTCGTGCGGGGCAACACCGAGGCCTGGATCGCCTACGGCTTCTCCGCCGACGATGCCGCCCGTTCCGACGGCCAGCAGCTGCTCGAACCCCCGGCGATCGGCGGCCTCGATCTGCCGGCGGCCCTGACTCCTTCGACCCTGGGGCGGCATCTGGACCCCAATGCGGAAGCGCACCGGCCGGTCACAGCGGGCGTGCCCATCACCATCGACGGCCACCGGTCCACCCCGATCATCAGCGGCGCCGTCACCACCTATGTGAGCTCCGGCCAGGTCGATCGAATTACCGAGCCGGCCTTCGACATCCGGGTGGCGCCCCTGAGCGCCGACGAGGTGGCCGGGCTCTACCGCGATCTCCGGACCGCGGCCGCGGAGACCGAGAACGCCACCGACTCGGAAACGAAGATCACCGTCGCGGGCAGCTGGAGCGACCCGTGCGGACCGGACTGCACCGCGATCGAAACCCTGACCAGCGCACGGCAACCCTTCGGCGCGGCGGCGATCCCCGCGTCGCACCCGGACGAGATCTCCGTGTGGTACCAGATGGTGCTCACTGTCAACGGGATCGTCATGCCGACACCGCTGTGCGCCGGCGTCCAGCCGATGCCGGGAAACGGAACGGCGACGGTGTCCTGCCCGTTCACCATCGAGGCGGACGGCGGCACCGTCGACGCGGTGCTGAAGAATCACCCGCTGATGGGCCGGGCCCGGGCCGACGCCCTCGTGAGCACGGTCGACAGCAATGCCGGACGCAGCCGGGACAAGACCGCATGCCCGGTGGTGCAGGTCGAGGGCACGGCGTTCTGGACCAAGCCCGGCTGCTGATCGTGCGCGGGGGCCCGAAACCGAAGGGCCGCAGCCGCTGATCAGGGTTTGGCCAGGAAGCCCTCGACGGTCCGGCGCACCTTCGACACCGCACTGTCGTCCCCCAGGCGCAGTGCGGTATTCGCCGCCGCGAGCACCGCGTCGATCTGGAAAGCCGCCAGATCGGCGTCCAGAGCGGCGATTTCGCCATGGTCGCAGGCGTAGGACAGCTCACCGGCCAGCAGGTCGAGCCAGTCCTGCTGATTGGCCACCAGCGCGTCGCGCACCGGCCCTGGGCGGCTGTCGAATTCGGCCAGGTTCGCGGACTGGAAGCAGCCGCCCTCGAAGCAAGGGCCGGTGGCGTAGTCGATCCACAGCTCGATCAGAGCCCTCAGGCGTTCGGCGCCACGGGGTTTCGCCCGGGCGGGCCGGGTGACGGTGTCGATGAAGACCGCGCGGAAGTAGTCGATGGTGGCGAGCTGCAGGGCTTCCTTGGTGCGGAACAGGGTTTGGATGCCCGCCTTGCTGAGACCGGTGTCGGTGGCCAGGCGACCGAAGCTCAAGCCCTCCAGGCTGTCCAGCGAGGCGATGTCCACGGCCCGGCCGAGCACCACCTTGCGGGTGCGCGAGCCGCGCAGCAGTCGCTTGTCGGTGATCTCGGTGGCATCCGCTGCCGGAACCGCGCTTTCCATACGGCCGATCGTACTCCTGACCCGTGCCGGAAACGGCCGCGGCAATGGGCCGCCCGCGGCGGAAGCGGTCAATCGATATTGCCGCGTCAGGTGACCCACGCTACAGTTACGGGCCAGTAGGAACGCTAGCGTTCCCTGACAGCTGTGGAGGATTCGCGCATGATCAAGGCAACGCAACCCCTCACGGCCGCACCGATTTCCGGACCGCTACGCGATGCGCGCGGCCTGTCCGCCGCCCTGGTCGCGCACTTCGCCGAACATGTGGCCCGCTGCGGCACCCTGCCCGGGGACGCGCTGCGGGGGGAGGTCACCGCCGTCACCCGCACCTGCCTGGAACTCGCGGCCGGGGTGCTGGAGGGCCGTGACGTGAGCGCCAAGGTCGAACGCCTGCAGCGCGCGGGCGCGGACTGGGCGCGCGAGGGCATTCCCATCGGGACCATCCACCGCGCCGTGCACGACGGCTTCGCCGTGGGTTTCGATCTCATCGTGGACGCCACCGGGCCCGAGGACTACGCCCGGCTCGCGGTCACCGCGCGCCGGCTGTTCGAGGTGCTGGCCATCGTGGATTCGGCGTTCGCGGTGTCCTATGTGCGCGAGCACCGGGCGGTGGTGGCCGAGCATCACACCGCGGTGCACACGGTGGCGTCGGCCCTGCTGGCCGGGCATCCCGCCTCGACCATGGCCCGCGCCGGCGGCATCGAGATCGACGAGTCGTATTACGTACTGGCGCTGAGCATTCCGTCGCATCCGGGCGAGGACGATCCCCGGGTGGACGGTGAGGTGGTGGCCCGCCGCAAGCTGCGGCGGGTCCAGTCCGAGCTGGCCCGCGGCGGTCGCGGCCGGGCGCTGTCGCTGCTCAGCGCCGACGGCGGCACGGTGCTGCTACCCGCGGCCGAGGTGACGCCCGCCGAGATCGGCGACCTGGTCGACGGATTGTCCACGGCCGCACAGGTTCCGGTGACCGCCACCGTCATCCACGCCGAGACGCATCGCATTCCGGAGGCCGCCGAGCAGGCGCACGAGCTGCTGGACATGGTGCACCGCCTGGAGTGCGCGCCCGGCCTGCACCGCTTCGACGACCTGGCCATGGAGTACCAGCTGACCCGGCCGGGCCCGGCCCGCGAGTACCTCGGCACCCTGCTCGATCCGCTGGACGCCTACCCGGAACTGCTGGAAACCCTGCGCCGCCATATCGGCAACGACCTGAGCCGACGGCATACGGCGCGCGTGCTGGGCGTGCACACCAATACCGTCGACAATCGGCTCAAACGGATCGGGCAGCTCACCGGATTCGATCCGGCCCAGCCGTCCGGGCTGTGGTACCTGCGGTCCGCGCTGGTGGCGCGCAGCTATCGGAAGTCCGAGCGGATGCGGATCGGGCGGCCGGACACCATGGCCGCCAGCAACGCGGCGAAGTGACGGTGCTCGGACAGGGCGCGCCGCGACGCGGCCACCGACCAGACGGTGCGCACCTCCGACGGCGGCAGCGGGCGGCCGGCCAGACGGTCGGCCAGCCAGTCCACCATCACCGGAATCGCGATGAACTGCAAGGGAAGATGCGTGCTGAGCCGGTCGCGCAGATAGCGGACATGCGCGCCGCGGGCGTGATAGCGCCGCACGTGCGCATCGACATCGGCGACCGCGATCACCTCGTCGTTGACACCCTGGACCACGAACAGCGGCATGGCGGGAGCCTGCGCGCCCGGCTGGATGTCCTCGAGCACCGCCCGCATCTCGGGCCGGGTCAGCAGCGCGCCGAGGCCACCTTTGATGTGCCGGTTGGCATTTCGCCCGGCATAGCGGGCCAGCAGCGGGAACGTCGCGATCGATTCGGCGCGGTCGAGCAGTTCGAGGTACTCCGCCGACACCAGACCCTGGACACAGTCGTCCAGTTCCGGGTAGGCGCGGCGCAGCCCGGAGGTGAACACCATGGCGAATCCCGCGAAGGGAGAACCGTTCAGGCGCACGAAGGCCGAGGCGGGATCGCCCACGGGTGAGCCCGCGACCGCGCCCACGATATCGAGTTCGGGGGCGTAGCTCGTGGCGAGTTCGGCCGCCCACACCGTGGCCAGGCCGCCGCCGGAGTAGCCCCACAGGCCGATTCGGGTGCGCGGATGCAGGCCCAGCGGTGCGAAGCGCAGGGCGGCGCGCACGCCGTCGAGGGCGCGATGGCCGGGCTCACGGGCCGCGCCGAAGTGGCCGTTGATGCCCTCGTGGTCGGGCACCGAGACCGCCCAGCCGCGGGCCAGTGCGGCGGCGATGAGCGGGAACTCCACCTGCGGGATGGCGCCCAGCGCGCGAGCGCGGTGCTGTAAAGCGTAGGAGGGGAAGCATTTCGGCGCGACGGCGTCGATGGCGCACTGGAACGACACCAGCGGGCGGTCAGCGGAGGGTTCCGCGTCCCAGGGCAGCAGGACGGTGGTGACCGCCGCCTCCGGCCGGCCGTTGAGATCGGTGCTGCGGTACAGCAATTGCCAGGCTCGGACGCGCTGCGGAATGCGCCCGAACAGGCCGAGCCGCACCGGCCGCGACCGCAGGATCGTGCCCGGCGCAACCGATCCCGGGTCGATCGGCGAACGGTAGAACGGATCCTCACCGGGTAGTAGAGGATGCCCGCGCGGCGGGTCGGATTCCATTGTGAAACTGCCGGATTCGACGGCATCGCCGATCGTCATCGTGATCCTTTCGGAGAGAAGCCAGAGGGCCGGGGCAAGTCCCCGGCCTCCCTCGTGCTGGTGATTCGGGAGCGAGAGCCCCCGGACGTCGCTCAGATGTGCCCGCTGCCGCCGATCATCCAGGGGTTGAAGGTGCAGACCAGGTCGGGATGGGCGGCCGGGTCCAGGGCGTGCAGCGCGATGGAGGCCGCCCGGGGCGAGTACATGATGGTGAGGTGATCGGAGACGTCCTCGGGGCAATCCTGTTGCAGCGTGATGTTTTCCACGGGGGCGTCGGGGCCCGGGGTGAGGAAGGTCCACTCGTAGGGGTTGGAGATCTCGTCGTGGGTGGTGCCGACGACGGTGTACGCCACACCGGGCACGGTGTCGCCGCCGGCATTCAGCTTGGCGTAGAACGGCGAGCCGAGGACCTGCTCGGTATTGGCCTGGCCGATCAGCGGCTCGTAGAAGCCGAGGATGTTCAGGCCGAGATCGGTGATGATGCGCCCGAGGGTGGCGATGCCGAGCAGCGAGGTGCCGTGGGTGGTCGCGCCGAAGCTGATGACCTTGCCGACTTTCCCGAGGCCGCCCTCGAATTTCAGGTACTGGCTGGTGACCGGTCCGCCCTGGGAGTGGGCGATCACATCGACCGCGGGCGCGCCGGTGGCGGCCAGCACCCGATCGATGAACTGACCGAGCTGCCGGGCGGAGTCCTCCATCGGCCCGACACCGAAGCGGCCCGGCAGGATCGGCCCGACACCGCCGCCGCCCAGCGGCGTCTCGCGGCCGAAATTGAAGGCGTAGACGCAGAATCCGGCGCGGGCGATCTGCGGGGACAGGAACGAGAAGCTGTCGTAGGTATTGAGCCAGGTGCCGTGTACCAGCACCACGGGGTTGGGGTGCTCCGGGGTCGGTTTGCAGTTCCAGTCATTGGATCCGGGCGGCGCGGCATCCGGGTGGGTCAGGCCGTAGCCGAAGGCGGCCAGGAAGGACGACATCTCCGGGCCCACGCCGACGGTGTCGGAGGCGGTGCTGACGGTCGCCGAGCCGGAACTGCTGCCGGAGTCGGCGATGGAATCCGGCTCGGAGCGCGCGACGCCGGTCGAGAACGCGACCGCGAAGGCGGTGGCACTGGCGAATACGGCACTGCCGAGGGTACGGATGGTCGGCCTCATGAAATCTCCTACTGCGTCCGGCGGATCCGACCGAACGCGTCGAATCCGATTGCGACCGTAGGAGCGTGCTGTGGCCCGTGTCACGGGCGCTGTGCCAGGTGACAGCGCGGCCCGGCGTGGATGCCGGGCGATTGTGGCGACCAACAGCCGTCAGGGGGCGGGTGTGCTCACAATGGCCATGGCCGTGCGGGTGAACAACGGCGCCAGTTCGGGCAGCGCCTGGGCGCCCTTGGTGTGCAGGCAGGCGCGCACCCGATCGTCGATGCCGCCGAGCAGCATGTCGATCAGCTGCCGATCGGGTTCGGCGGTCAGATCGCCGTCCCGCACGCCGACCCGGGCCACCGCCATGATGTAGTCCGCGAATCGCTCGTGGACGCGCAGCCGGTGTTCCACCAATCCCGGTCCGGCCGCCAGGGTTTCGACATACAACGCGCGGGCCGCGCCGGGCTGCATGGACAGCACGCCGAGATAGATCTCGAAGGAGATCCGCACCCGGTCGGCGAAATTCACGCCCTGGAGGCCCGTGACGGTCTCCTGCAACTGTTCCAGTGCCGCGCCGACCGCGAGATCGTATGCGGCGGCGAAACATTCGTCCTTCCCGCCGAATACCGCGTAGAAGGTGCGGCGCGCCACCTGCGCCCGGGTCACGATATCGGCGACCGTGGTGGCCGCGAAGCCGAGCTCACCCACCGCCTCCAGCACGGCGGTGCACAGGCGCCGGTACTGCGAGGCCTCCACCTGTTCGCGGGTCAGCCCGTGCCGGCCACGCGGCAGCGGTCCCGGTTCACCGATGGTTTCCACACTCACGTCCCCAGAATAGGTTTCCACGTCACCGAGCGACTAACGGTCCGGCCAATACCAGGGCGGTTCATCCGCTGTTTGCTGTCCCGCCACCGTCGTCACGCCTTCCTGTTCGAGCAATTCGATCATGGTCGCGTCGTCGGCGTACTCGTCGATGACGCCGCTCAGTTCGTCCGAATGGCTCACCACCTCCAGCTGGGCGTCCTCGGCGGCGCGGGCGACGAGCCGGCCCAGCGGGGCGGGCAGGTCCGGATGCGGGCTGGTCACGGGCTCGTTGAGCACCAGCAGCTGCGGTCGGGTGCGGGACCATGCCCCGGGGGCCGGTGACCACGTTCAGGCGGCCGAGCGGCACCCGCGGTTTGCGCAGGGACCGGTAGTTCTCCACGGCCAACGTGGTCAGCATGGGGTCCAGCGTATTAGTTACCAACCGGTCTCGATCAGTCGGCGAGTCCGGCCCGCCACTCCCGATAGGCCGACCGCGAGCATACCGCGCAGGGGCGATAGCCGGCCGCGACCGCGGTCGCCTCGTCCGCGAAGAAGACCCGGTGGGCGGTGTAGCCGCCGCGGGCGAGGGCACGCAGCGCGGCCGGACAGTCCAGGCGGCCGTAGATCCTCAGGCGGCGATGGCCGCCCAGGACGCCGGGGGTCCGGCTGGCATACGGGCGGCCGTCCGCGCCGAGCAGGGTGTACGCCATCGCTCTCCCTCTCAGGCGTCGTGGAAGACCAGGCCCAGGGTGTGGCGCTGACCGGACCGCACCAGGCTCACCCCGTGCCGCATGGGCGCGGCGGACCAGCCGCGCGTGCCGCGCACCGGGCGATCGCGGGTGGTGAAGATCAGGCCGTGGCCCTGCGGCAGCGCCATGGCCGCGCCGCGGGATTGCGCGCGCGGGCGCTGCTCGACCATGAGGAATTCACCACCGGTGTAGTCCACGCCCGGTGCGTCCAGGCCGATCACGACCTGGAGCGGAAACACCATGTCGCCGAACAGGTCCCGGTGCAGGGCATTCCAGTCGCCGGGACCGTAGCGCAGCAGGATCTGCGAGCCCTTCACCTGACCGGCCCGATGACACTGGGCGATCCACTCGTCCAGGCGTTCCGGCCAGGTGCCGGGCCGGCCCAGCCGGACGGCCCAATCCCTGGCTATGGGAAGCAGTTTCGGATACAGAGCCCACCGCAGCTCGGCCACGATCTCCGGGAGGTCATGGGTGAAGTAGCGGTATTCGCCCGAGCCGAAGCGGTGGCGGGCCATGTCGACCGTCGAACGGAAATGCTCCTCCTCGTCGTAAAGCCCTGCGAGGGTCCGGCATTCGGCGGCGGTGAGCAGCGGACCGGTGAGCGCGTGGCCCTGGTCATCGAGCTCGCCGGCCAGGGCTGCCCATTCCTGCTGGGCGACCCGGCCGGCCCACACCGAGCCGAGGGCGGCGGTGGTCATGCCGCCCGCTCGAGGTCCAGCAGTTGCTGTTTGCGCTCCACTCCCCCGGCGTAGCCGGTGAGCGAGCCGTCGGACCCGATCACGCGGTGACAAGGTCGCACGATCAGCAGCGGATTCGCGCCGATGGCCGAACCCACCGCCCGCACGGCTGCCCTGGGCGCGCCGATGCGCGCCGCGATCTCCCCGTAGGTGGTGGTGGTCCCGTAGGGGATCTCTTCCAGGGCACTCCACACGCGCCGCTGGAAATCGGTTCCGGCGCTGCCGAATCGGAGATCGAACTCACTCCGCTCCCCGGCGAAGTAGGCGGTCAGCTGCCCCACCACCTCGGCGAACGCTTCGGCGTCCGCGGTCCACTCCCCCTCCACCAGAATGCTCTTGCTCCCGGCCATCGACACCGCGGTCAGCTCCACCGAGTCGCCCCGCAGCTCCCCGACCAGCAGCAACTCCCCGACCGGGCTGGCCATCGTGGTGTACACGCGCATCGCTTCCTCCTTCGTCGTCTTCTCTCTTCCTCACCTACTCTGGCCCAGCCGATCCCCGATGACCGGCGGGAATCAGCCATCGCGTTGGCGGCATTCGGACAGACGTCAGCCGGGCCCGTGGCCCGGATCGAGAACATTTGTTCAATACCTCCGGCGGCGTGCCGCCGAAGCTGAGGGGCATGTTCAGACACGACAGGAATGACACGAACGGGGCGGGCGAGGGCGAGCGGCCTCCGCTGGGCATTCGGCTGCTGCACGCCCTGCGCAAGGACCCGGATTGGGAGACGCTGACGGCGGCGGATTTGGCCACCCACAGTGCGGCGGCCAATCGTCTCTTCGGGTCGCGGTCAGTGCGGGTGATCACCGGTTTTCCGAAGCGCGGCACCACTATTGATTGGGAGGAGGTGGCGCTGGGCGATCGTGTGATCCCGGTCCGGGTGTACCGGCCGTCGGGCGAACGCGTCGGCACGCTGCCACTGGTGGTTCACGTCCACGGTGGCGGGTTCGCGGGAACGGCGGCGCAATGCGATTGGGGGAACAGTCATCTCGCGGCGCGGCTGCCCGCGGTCGTCGTGTCGGTCGAGCATCGTCTGCTCGCGCCGGGGATTCCGCTGTCGGCGGCCGCCGATGACGGCTGGGATGTGCTGCGGCACATCGTGAATCACGCCGGGGAATGGGGAATCGACCCCACACGGGTGGCCGTCGCCGGGGAGAGCACCGGCGCATTGATCACCGCGCTGTCCGCGATCCGCGCCAAGGCGTCCGGCCTGACGCTGCGGGCACAGGTACTGGTCAACCCCGCGAGCGATCTGGCCGGGTCGTTCGATGACTACGCGTCGATCTCCCGGTACGCGGACAGTCCGACGCTCAGCCTGCCGAAGCTGAACCTGTTCCGGCGGTTGGCAGTACCGCCCGGCTCCGATCCTCGTGCGGTATCGCCGATGTGTGCCGACGACCTCGGTGGGCTGGCCCCGGCGCTGGTGGTGGTGCCGACCCTGGACCCGCTGGCAGACCAGGGCCGTCGCTACGCCGAGCGGCTGCGCGAGTCCGGCACGCCCGCCCAGCTTTCCGAATACCCCGGTGCGACACACGCTTTCATCACGATGCCCGGCCTGGTCCCACAGGCCAGAGCGGCGCGAGCGGAGATCACCAGCTTCCTCCGCGACCACGTGGCCGGATCACAAACTCGACAGGCAAACTTGCAAGTTTGACTTTGTTTATGGCACTCTGGGCCGGTGAGCACGAACGGAGAGGACAGGTCGGCCGCAGCAGTGGCCGCCGCCGCGAGCGAGCTGCGGGTGGCGGCGAGCCGGCTGTTGCGGCAGTTGCGGACGGCCCGGGCCGGAATCGAGATGACGCCCTCCCAGGCCGTGGCGCTGAGCCGCCTCGGGCACGAGGGGCCGATGTCGGTCGCCGATCTGGCGCGGGCCGAGCGGGTGCGGCCGCAGTCCATGCGCACCACCCTCGCCGTACTGGAGGAGCGCGGGCTGGTGGTGCGCGCGCCGCATCCGACCGATCAGCGGCAGGTGCTGCTGTCACTGTCCGAGGCCGGGCAGCGGTTGCTGCGGCTGGCGCACGACGCCAAGGAAGACTGGCTGGCAACCGCGATCACGACCAAACTCTCGCCCGGCGAACAGGATTCGCTCATCGCCGCGATCCCGCTGCTCGCCCGGCTCACCGAAGACTGACCGGAACCACCACTCCCAGAGAAGGATTGCACCTTGACCGACACCCTGCTCGATCCCAACACCGCTCTGGTCCTCATCGACCTGCAACGCGGTATCGTCGCCGCCCCCACCCAGCCCTACCCCGCGGACGAGGTGGTGCGCCGGGGAACCGAGCTGGCCAAGGCCTTCCGCGACAAGGGCCTGCCGGTCGTCCTGGTGCGCGTCACCTTCGCCGCGGACGGCAGCGACATGCCGCCCGGCCGCACCATGCAGCTCGCCGGCGCCTTCACCCCGCCGCCCGGCTGGGACGAACTCCTCGACGAACTCGACATCCAGCCCACCGATATCCGGATCACCAAGCGCCAGTGGGGCGCCTTCCACGGCACCGACCTCGACCTGCACCTGCGCCGCCGCGGTGTCACCGCCATCGTCCTGGGCGGCATCGCCACCAGCATCGGCGTCGAATCCACCGCCCGCGCCGCCCACGAACACGGCTATCACGTCATCGTCGCCACCGACGCCGCCGCCGACCGCGACCCCGCCGCCCACGCCCACTCCGTCGAAAAGATCTTCCCCCGCCTCGGCGTCACCGCCACCACCGAGGAAGTCCTGGACGCCGTCACCAAGCTCTGACCGAATCACGACCACGCAGCAACCAAGATCAGGGAGCTC
Organism: Nocardia sp. NPDC059228; assembly: GCF_042754245.1. Classification (NCBI taxonomy): domain Bacteria; kingdom Bacillati; phylum Actinomycetota; class Actinomycetes; order Mycobacteriales; family Nocardiaceae; genus Nocardia; species Nocardia sp. NPDC059228. Next base: position 101,187 of record NZ_JBHZAL010000010.1, read on the forward strand.
CCACTGCGGAAATCTGTCGGCGATTTCCCCCGCTGAGAGCTCCCTGATCTTGTTGCCGACTGCCCACTGCGCGCCGTCGCCGAGATCGATTCCGGCCCCGGCGATTACCGTGCCGCCGAGCTCGATGGGCCCGGCCAGGTCGGCGCAGGCGATGGCCACGCGGGCGGGATCGCTGTCCCATGCGCCCAGGACGACCGCCGCGCCCTCGGGCCCGTCGTGGTCGATCGCCTCCCCCGTCTCGACCAGCCAGGCGCGCCGGTCACGTGCCGCGATCACGCCGAAGGCCAACAGCACTGCCAAACCAGAACTCCCACAGGCGAATTGCCGCGCCGGCTCGAATCAGCACGGCACGCTCCTGCCCCGGCCATACGATCGGGGCGGGGGCGCGGTAATCGAGTCTTCCGGCCGTTCACAACCGGCGGGCGTCGATCATCCAGATCTGGATATTGGAGGCTTCGTGGTTGGAGCCGATCCGGCCGATCATGCGCACCAGATCGGTGACATCCTCGGTCCGGGCGAGTAATTCGACTCGCAGGCCGGCGGAGACATCGGTTTCGAAGCGTTGTCCGCGATAGCTTTCGACGCGGTTGGCACGGTCGTCCACGCGATAGACCTGGGTGACCACCATGCGCCGCACACCGAAGGCGGCGAGGGCCTGTTTGATCTGATCGAACAGGCCGGGCGGCACCACCAGCGTGAGGAGTTTCGCGTCCGCACCGCCGCCCGGGTCCATATTGTGATAACCGATCATGCCGCCGAGGTGCAGCGGCGCCGACATCAGGATTCCTTGGCCGGAATCTCCGCTCCGTCCTGCCGCACCGCCGCTTCCGTTCGCACCGCTTTCCGCACGGACGGTTGCGCGTGGACGAGCGTGTCGTCCGGGTACGCCTCTTCCTCGTGTGCTCCGACATCACCGGTCTCGAGCACTTCGTCGGGCATGCGCAGGCTCATGAACAGGCTCAGCACCTTGAGAATGACGAAGGTGACCAACGCATCCCAGACGATCACCGTCGCGGCCGCACCCGCCTGCCAGAGCAGCAGTTTCGGATTGTGCCCGTAGAGCCAGCCGCCGTAGGTGGCGTCGGCCGCGCCGCCGGTCCCCAGGTACACCCGGATGTTCGGGTCGGCCAGCACACCGACCAGCATGCCGCCCGCCAGCCCTGCCACGCCGTGGGTGTGCACCACGCCGAGGGTGTCGTCGACCTTGCGGAACAGCCGGGTGCGCCCGAGCTTGTTCCAGGACAGCCACACCAGGGTCGAGGCGATCAGACCGATCACCATGGCCCCGAAGCTGTTCACGAAGCCGGCCGCCGGGGTGATGGCGACCAGGCCGGCAATCATGCCGTTGACCGCGCCCAGGAAATTGGGCCGCCGCGACGGACCGGCCAGCATGTCCCAGATCACCCAGGTCAGCACCGCGACCGCGGTGGCGAGATTGGTATTGATCACCGCGAGTGAGGCATCAGCGCCCGAGAAGTACGGGTCGCCGCCGTTGAAGCCGTTCCAGCCCAGCCACAGGATGCCCGCCCCGGCCGCGGCCATGGGCAGGTTGTTGGGCACCGCTCGTTCCCGGTCGCGGGTCAGCCGCGGGCCGATGACCGCCGCGGCCACGAAGCCCGTGGTGCCCGCGGCCAAGTGGATGACATATCCACCGGAGTAGTCGAGCGCACCCATTTGCGACCACCAGCCGCCGCCCCAGATCAGGAATGCATTGACCGAATACGCCAGCGTCGACCAGAGTGGGACGAAGATCAGCCACACCTTGAAATTGATGCGCCCGATCACGCTGCCCAGGAACAACAGCGGTGTGATGCCGGCGAACACGAACTGGAAGTAGGCCAGCGTGGTCTGGGAGAATCGGAACTTGGGCATGAGTCCGTCGAGCAGCGGAATCACGGCCTGCTCTTGATTATTGGAACTCAGAATTGTGTGCGGCTTGCCGATTGCGGCCCGCAGTATTCCTGGGCCCAGTTTGACGGGCTCGCCGAACCCCATCTTGAAGCCCCACAGCACCCACACCACCAGGACCAGCGAGAATCCGGTGAACGCCATGAGCATGGTATTGACGGCCCATTTGCGTTGCACCAGACCGCCATACAAGATCGCGATACCGGGAATGCTCATCAGGCCGACTAGAGTCGCGGCTACCAACTGCCAGGCATTGTCGCCGGGATTCAGCCAGTCGGGATACGGTGACATGGTTCAGCGCTACCTCACCGCGGAGCGGGCAGGCACCAGACTCGCTCCAGCACTAAATTACGTTGTGACATAAGGTGTCTAAGGTCACATCGGGTGAACCAAGTGTTGTGCCGGAACATTTCCCGGCGATTACACGCGGTTAAATCTGGATTTCATGGTCCGGTCATGAATGCACGTGCATTCGAAATGATGGACCCACTCAGCAAATTCCGACCGGTTGGAACTCGATCGACAGGGTGCGATCGCTACCGTACGATCTGGCTACGGGGAGCACCGGCCGGTCGAACGGGGGAAACGGAGTTGAGGAGTCGCTTACCGGCGACCATTCGCAGTCGCTCAGCGGCGATCACTCGCGGGGGCATGCAATGGACGCGACGCTTCGTGCGCACCGCGCCCGGCGTCATCGGTGCGGTGGGCGCTGCCCTCGCACTGCTGGCCCTGCTCGGCGGCCTGGTGACCGCCGATCAGCAGAGCACCAAGATCACTCGCCACGACACCGTCCTGGCGCACACCGAACCGCTGGCCAATGCCGCACAGCGGCTGTACGTGGCACTGTCCACGGCCGACGCGGCGGCGTCCACCGCCTATCTCTCGGGCGGGATCGAGTCGCCCGAGGTGCGGATCCGCTACGAGAACGCGCTGACCGACGCGGCCGCCGCGCTCGCGGAGGCCACCACCGGCGCCGCGGACGCCGAGACCCGTACCATCCTGGGCCGGATCTCGGCCGAATTGCCCAGTTACACCGGCTATGTCGAGGCGGCGCGGGCCAATAACCGGCAGGGCCTGCCGGTCGGCTCCGCGTATCTGCGGCAGGCGTCGGCGCTCATGCAGGGCTCGATCCTGAAGGACGCGGGCGAACTGGAGCACATTCGCCTCGCACAGCTGCACAGCGATCAGGGCGCGATCACCGGGCTGCCCTGGTGGAGCGCGGGCACGCTGGTGCTGCTGCTCGCGGCCTGCGGCTACGGCTCGTGGATTCTGGTCCGGCGCACCAACCGCTGGATCAATCCGGGCGTGGTCACGGCCGGCGGTCTGACGGTGGTCGCGCTGTTGTGGATCCTCGCCACCACGGCCGCGACCACGGCGGCCATCGACACCGGCGCCACTGCCCGCTTCGAAAAGCTCGCGCAGGCAAGGATTCTCGCCCAGCAGGCGCGCACCGAGGAGACGCTGCAGCTCATCACCCGCGGCGACCTCGACGCCAGCGAGCAGCGCTTCACCGCCGGCAGTGACCAGCTGCGCGCGGATCTGGCCGGCCTGCTGAGCGGCAATTCCGCCGCGTCGAAGGCCTTCTCGGGCTGGCAGGACGGCCATCAGAAGGAGCTCGCCGCCTACAAGTCCAACGACTATCGCGGGGCGGTCGACCAGTCGATCAAGACCGACGGCGCGGGATCCGCGGCGCAGTTCACCGCCCTCGACGACGCCTTGAAGACCGAACTCGAGCGCACCCGCCAGGAAGTGCGCGACGATGTGAACACGGCCGGAAATGCCCTCACCCTGAGCCCGCTGGGCACGCTGGTGCTGCTGCTGGCGGCGGCGGGATCGATCGTCGTCGGGGTGTGGCCGCGGTTGAAGGAGTTCCTGTGAAGCGGATGCGGATGCGGATGCTGATGGTGGCAGCCGTGGCGCTGCTGGCCGCCGCGTGCGGGTCGACGCCGGATGCCGCGCCCTTCCAGCTGCCGTCCGGCAGCCGGCTGCCGGTGGGCGCGACCGTCCTCGCCACCGCGCCCAATCAGCGCGCCGACCAGTCCTGTAACCCGACCGCGAGCCTGCGGCCGCTGAGTCCGCAACCGCAGCCGGGGTCCATGCCCGCCCGGTCGACGATGGCGAACATCGTCGCCGGCGGGAAGATCCGGATCGGGGTGGACCAGAACCAATTCCTGTTCGGTTACCGCAATCCGTCGACCGGCGAGCTCGAGGGCTTCGATATCGATCTCGCCCACGAGATCGCCCGCGACCTGTTCGGCGACCCGGGCCGGGTGGACCTGCATCCCATCGACTCCGCCCACCGCGCGGATGCGCTGGCGAAGAACGAGGTCGACCTGGTCGTGCAGAACTTCACACCGACCTGCTCGCGCCGCCAGCAGGTCCAGTTCTCCGCCGTCTATTTCGAGACCGACCAGCGGGTGCTGGTGACCAAGGGCTCGGGCATTCGCTCGGCGGCCGATCTGGGCGGCAAGAAGGTGTGCGGCATCCCCAACTCGACGACGCTGGACGCGGTGTTCGCACTTCCCCAGCGCCCCATCGTGATCGGGATCGAGAACTGGCTGGACTGCCTGACCGCGCTGCAGCAGGGCGAGGTCGACGCCGCCAGCACCGACCTGCCGCTGCTGTACGGCTTGAAGATCCAGGACCCGAATCTCGAGGTGGTCGGCGACGCCATGGCCACCGATGTGTACGCCATCGGAGTCCAGAAGCAGAACACGGATCTCGTGCGGTTCGTCAATGGCGTGCTGGAGCGGGTGCGCGCCGACGGCACCTGGCAGCGGATCTACAACCAGCGGCTGAGCGTGCTCGGGCCGTCCAACGGTCCCCCGGCGCCCAAGTACAGCGATTGAGCCGGTCATGCACGAGAATCCTGGGCACATTCTCAGCGTCGCCGAGATAGATCGTGACATCGCCGAGCGGGCACGCGAAATCGAGACCATTGCCGCGACCCTGGTGGAGCTGGACAAGCATCCGGGGCTGGTGCTGCTGCGCCGCTTCCCGCCCACCGGTGTCACCGAGCAGCGCTGGGCGCCGGCGCGGGCGGCGCTGGAACTCATGTGGGAGGACTTCGGGCGGCTGGGCACCGTGCTGGACCAGGCCCGGACCGCGCGCGGACGGCGACGCCTGGACGCACTGGACCGGGAGGAGCTCACGCGCCTGCTCCGCGGACAGCCGGTCGAGGTGTCGCGCAGCACGATTCCGATGTCACAGCGTTCGCTGAGCGGGCCGCGCGAGCAGATCGAGCTGATCGGCATCACCGAGTTGCTGGACCGCATGCGCGCGGCCTTCCCGACCGTGGTGCGGGTGCTCGACGCGGTGGAGGCGGTGCACACCCGGGTGATGACCGATATCGCGCCGCTGCAGGCGGAGCTGACCCGCACCGGCATGTCGATTCCCGAATTGCAGTCGCTGACAAGCGATATCGACGCCCTCGCCATGCAGGTCGCCACCGATCCCCTGGCGCTGGCACCCGATGCGCTCGAGCGCCGCCTGGGCGACCTGTCCCGGCGTATGCGCGAGGCCGCGACCGTACTGACCGAACTGCGGGCCATCTCGGCGGATTGGGACGCGGCGATCGAACGGTCCCGGGCCCTGGTCGAGGCGCTGCGCAAGACCTACGAGCGGGCTGATCGCGCCCGCACCGAGGTGGAGCGCACCATCCTGGCCGCGCCGCTCCCCCGGCATCCGGACGACAGTGCCGTGTACAGCGCGGAACTGACCGCGCTGGAAGCCAATCCGTCCGTGCCCACGGTGCTGTGGGAGCTGCGGCAACGCATCACCGGGGCCCTCGACACCGCGACCCGCAACGAACAACTCGCGCAGGGGCTGCTCGATCGGCGGATGGAACTGAAGGGGCGGTTCAGTTCCTACCGGGCCAAGGCCGCCCGGTTGGGGGTGGCCGAGGACCAGGATGTGCTCGCCGCCGCCCGCATCGCGGCGGGGCTGCTCTCGCGCCGGCCCTGCGATCTGGCCGCGGTCACCCGCGCCATCACCGACTACCGCCAGCTCATCGACCAGAAATCGGGGAGGCGATCATGAACTGCACCGAACCCGGCTGCACCGGGACCATCGAGGACGGCTATTGCACCGTCTGCGGCACCGCCCCGAGCGCGGCGCCCGCGGTCACCGGGGGCGGGCCGACCACATCGACCGGGACGAGGGCTGCCGGCGCGGCGAGCGCCGTCGGCTCCGACCGCTGTGCCGAACCCGGTTGCACCGGAACGATTCTCGACGGCTACTGCGATGTGTGCGGCAGCGCGCCCGCGCCGCCGTCGGCGCCGGCCGCCACCGCGCACGACACCGGGCACGCGTCGGCGATGAGCACGGGATCGACGGTCAGCGGCCGGTCATCCCGCAGTGGGCGTTCGGTGCGCACCGGACGGTCGGGAGCCTCCGGGGCCAGCCGCGGCAGGCTGGGCGCGGGCATGGTCAAGGTGCCGTCGGTGCCGCGCCGGGATCCGGCAGAGGCCGTGCTCGTCGATCCGGAGGTGCCGGAGAACCATCGCGAATGCGGTAGGTGCAATCGGCCGGTCGGGCGCAGTCGCAATGGTCAGCCCGGCCGCGCCGAGGGCTTCTGCGCCCACTGCGGGACGCGATTCTCCTTCACCCCCAAGCTGTCCGGCCGGGATGTGGTGGGCGGCCAGTACGAGGTGCTCGGCCCGCTGGCGCACGGCGGCCTGGGCTGGATCTACCTCGCGGTGGACCACAAGGTCGACGACCGGCCGGTGGTCCTCAAGGGCCTGCTCAATACCGGCGATGCGGACGCCATGCGGGCGGCCGTGGCCGAGAAGCGGTTCCTCGCGCAGGTCGATCACCCGAATATCGTGCGGATCTACAACTTCGCCGAGGACACCGGGCCGGACGGCAAACCGGTCGGGTACATCGTGATGGAGTACGTGGGCGGCAAGTCGCTCAAACAGCTGCTGCGCGAACAGCGCACCGCCGATCAGCGGTATCTGCCGCCCGCGCGGGCCATCGCCTACATCCTGGAGATGCTGCCCGCATTGGAGTACCTCCATGACCGCGGGCTCGCCTACTGCGACTTCAAACCCGACAATGTGATGCAGACCGAGGAGCAGCTCAAGCTCATCGACCTCGGCGCGGTCGTCGGCCTGCACGATCAGACCGAAACCATCTACGGCACACCGGGTTACCAGGCCAAGGAGATCGCGCAGACCGGGCCGACCGTCGCGTCGGAGGTGTACACGGTGGGCCGCACGCTGGCGGCGCTCATCATGCGGATCCCGCCGGTGAACAACGAACTCGGCCCGCTGCCCGGTCCCGAGCTCGAACCGCTCATGGCCCGCCACGAATCGCTGTACCGATTCCTGGTGCGCGCCACCGATATCGAGCCGGACGCGCGCTTCACCTCCATGACCGAGATGGGCGATCAGCTCACCGGCATTCTGCGCGAGGTGCTGGCCACCGAGGACGGGCGGCCCCGGCCGGGACTGTCCACCCGGTTCGGCCCGCCGCGCGGGGTGTTCGGCGTCGGCGACCAGCTGCCCGGCGATCCTCGCGCCCTCATTGCGGCGCTGCCGGTTCCGCTGGTCGACCCGAGCGACAGCGGCGCGGCATTGCTGGCCTCCACCAGCGCGGTCACGCCCGAGGACCTGGAGCGCGAGATCACCGCGGGCCTGCAGTCGGTGGTCACCGGCCGCGAGGAGTCGGTGGAGATCCCGCTCCGGCTGATTCGCGCCGCACTGGAATTCGGCGATCCGGACGACGCGCTGCGCCGGCTGGACGCGGTGGGCGAGACGCTGTCCGGCGACTGGCGGCTGACCTGGTTCACGGGCCTGGCCCGCCTGCTGCAGCGCGATTGGCCCGCCGCCGCAGCCGAATTCGACGCCCTCTACAGCGCCCTGCCGGGCGAGGCCGCCCCGAAGCTGGCCCTGGCGGTCACCGCCGAGCTCATGGCCGCGGACGGACTGGACCCCGAGACCGCGCGCGAGCGGGCCGCCCGCTACTACGACCTGGTCTGGCGCACCGACCGCTCCTTCACCAGCGCCGCCTTCGGCGCGGCCCGGCTGCGGCGCGCGACCGGCGACCGGGCGGGCGCGGTCACCGTGCTCGATCAGGTCGACGCCGCCTCGGCGGTGCACACCGAGGCCGGGGTCACCGCCGTCGAGACGCTGCTGGCCGTCGCCGAGCCCGCCGAGCTGACCGAACAATTGGTTCGCGATGCCGGCAAACGCATCGATAGTCTGACCCTCGACTCGAAACGCCGTGCCGCACAGGCCCGTCTGCGAGTCCTGGACGCGGCGCTGCGCTGGCTGCGCCTGGGCAGGGTGCCCACCGACCACTCCCCGCTGCTGGGGGTGGCGCTCGATCAACAAGGGGTACGCACCGGTTTGGAACGCTGTTATCGCGACCTGGCGCACGAGACCGAGGACATGTGGGAACGGATCGCCCTGGTGGAGCAGGCCAATGCGGTGCGCCCGAGGACGCTGCTGTGACGGCCCGCTGCCCGCACTGCGGCACCTTCGTCGCCGACACCGACCGTTTCTGCGAGGCCTGCGGGCGCAAACTCGGCATCCGGGCGATCGCGCTGCCGCCCAAGGAATTCCGGCCCGGCTCCGGCTCGACCGTGCCGGTGGCCGAGGCGGCGCGCAGTGCCCGGCTCGCCCCCACCGGCACCACGGCCACCGTCGAATCCGGTCCGCCGCCCGACTGCACCGGCTGCGGCGGAAGCGAATTCGACCCGGACGGCTACTGCGCGACCTGCGGTGAGCTCGGGCCCGAGCGGGATCGCTTCGAATTCGACCTGGGCACCGCGTGCCTGATCACCGATCGCGGCCTGCTGCACGCCCGCAACGAGGACGCGGTCGCGGCGGCGGTGCTGGAGGGCGCGGTGCCGAATCGTCCGGCCGCCGCGGTCATCACGGTCTGTGACGGGGTGTCGACCTCCGAGGATCCGCAGGCCGCCTCGGGTGCCGCGGCCCGGGCGGGGCTGGACGCCTGCCTGGCCGCCCTCGCCGCGGACCAGCCCGCCGAGGACTGCGTCATGGCCGGGCTCACCGCCGCCGCCGACGCGGTCAAGGCGGTCGGCTCGCCGGGCGGGAAAGCACCGTCGTGCACCTATGTGTCGGCGATCGTGCAGTTCGACGCCGAGGGCGGCGCGGACATCACCGTCGCGAATGTCGGTGACAGCCGCGCCTATTGGCTGCGCGGCGACGACTCCGACCGGCTCACCGTCGACGATTCCCTCGCCCAGGCCATGGTCGACAACGGCGTGCTGGACGCGGCCACCGCCATGGACGGCCCGCACGCGCACGTGCTCACCCGCTGGCTGGGGGCCGACAGCGAACACCAGTGGTCGCCCACCTGCGTGCGCACCCTGCACACCGACGCGCCCGGGGTGCTGCTGGTGTGCACCGACGGGTTGTGGAATTACCTCCCGGAGGCAGCGGCCCTGTCCCGCTTCACCGGCTCGCTGGCGCCGTTGCCCGCGGCGCGCGCCCTGGTGGAGCACGCGCTCGGTGCGGGCGGCAAGGACAACATCACCGTCGCCCTCGTACCCGTCCCGTCCCTCGCACCGTCAGGAGACACACCGTGACTTCCGCTGAGAACAAAGGCATTTCGGTAGCCATCGACCAGAACGCATTCCTCGCCGAGGGGGTGCGCACGGTCGACGCCATCGTCACCGTCGAGGCCACGGGCGATCTGGTGGTGTCGGTAGCGCCGCCGCCGCGGGTCGAGATCCTGATCATCGACACCTCCGGGTCCATGGGCGCGGCCGACAAGTTCGCGGGCGCCCGGCGGGCCACGCTGGCGGCGCTGGACGTCATGCCCGACGGCACCCGGTTCGCGATCGTGGAGGGCACCGACAAGGCGCAGGTGGTGTTCCCGCACCGCGGACCCTCGGCGGTGGCCAGCCCGCAGGAGCGCGCCAACGCACGGCGAGCGCTGGACAAGCTGGTACCGCACGGCGGCACCGCGATCGGCACCTGGCTGGGACTGTCACGCCTGATCGCCCAGCAGCATCCGGGGGCCATGGTGCACGCCATCCTGCTCACCGACGGCAAGAACGAGCACGAGACGCCCGAGCGGCTGGCGGAGGAGATCCGCCAGTCCATCGGTGTCTTCACCTGCGACTGCCGCGGCGTCGGGGTGGACTGGGAGCCGAACGAGGTGCGCCCCATCGCCTCCGCGCTGCACGGGACGATCGACACCGTGGCGACCGCGGATCTGCTGGCCCAGGATTTCGCGGCCACAATGGAATCGTCGATGGAGAAGGCGATTCCGGACCTGACCATGCGGGTGTGGACACCGGTGGGTGCGAAGATCGTGTTCCTCAAACAGGTCGCGCCGTTCATCGAGGATCTCACTGCGCGACGCACCGAGGTGGGACCGCAGGTGGGCGAATATCCGCTGGGCTCCTGGGGCGCCGAGGATCGCGACTATCACATCCAACTGGAGCTCGAGCCTGCCGCGCCGGATCGGGAGAAGCTGGCCGCGCGGGTGAGCGTGCTGGCCGAGGGCGACGTGCTCGGGCAGGGTCTGGTCAAGGCGGCCTGGACGACCGATACCGACAAGTCGGCGATCATCAGCCGCCGGGTCGCGCACTACACCGGACAGGCCGAGCTGGCCCAGACCGTTCAGGAGGGCCTGACCGCGCGCAAGCAGGGCGACTTCGCCACGGCCACGGCCAAACTCCAGCGCGCGTACCACCTGGCCAGCGAGTCGGGCAATGAGAACACCGCCAAGCTGCTGCTCAGTGTCGTCGACGTGGTGGACGAGCGGACCGGGACCATCCGACTGCGCAACAAGATCGATCCCGCCGACGAGATGGCCCTCGACGTCCGCTCCACCAAGACCGCCCGAGTCCGCAAGGAACCGTGATGGCGCTCTGCATCGAGGGGCACGAGACCGCCGCCACCGACTACTGCGATTTCTGTGGTGCGCCGATGGGCGGTCCATTCGGTAGCGCCGCACCGCAACTCGCGGTGTGCCCGTCCTGCGGGGCGCCCTCGGAGGGGCGATTCTGCGAGAACTGCGGACACGACTCGGCGCTGCCGGCGCCTCCGCCCGCGCCACCGGTGAGCGCGGAACCGGCGACGACCGGCGGCGAATCCGGGGCGGTCGAGAACGGTGCCGCAGCGCTGATCTGGGTCGCCACCATTTCCGCCGACCGGGCGCACTACGCGCGCATGCAGGCGCAGAAAGGGCCCGATCTGGAGCGGGTCGACTTCCCCGCCTACTACCCCGACCGCCGAATCCCCTTGCAGGGGCCCAATATCCTGATCGGCAAGCGCAGCGTCTCGCAGGGCGTGCACCCCGATATCGACCTCTCGGTCGCGCCCGCCGATATCGCGGTCTCGCGCTCGCACGCCATCCTGCACATCGACGGCGGGACGCTCACGGTCACCGACCTGGGCTCCACCAACGGCACCTGCCTCAACGACAGCCCGCAACCCATCCCGCCGAAAACTCCTGTGCCACTCCAGGCAGGCGACCGCATCCACGTGGGCGGCTGGACCACCATCACGGTGACCACCGAACCGGGCTGATCACTCAATTCGAGCAAAACGGCAATCTTGGTCCATTGTCCAGGTTAGGCTCCCCGCCCTATGAGCTTGACCCGCCGAGACTTCGCCCGCACCACCCTGGCCGCCGCCGCAGGCGCGCTCGCCACCGGCCTGACCAGCCCTGCGGCGCAGGCGATCCCGCACGCGCGTACCGTCGGCGCACCACCGCAGGCGTGGATGTCCACGCTCCCCGACGCCACCTCGCTGCTGCGCCTCACCATCCCCGGCACCCACGACTCCTGCTGCACCAGCGCCGCCAACGGCACCGAGTGGGCACACACCCAGAACTGGTCGCTCCCGGACCAATTCGCGCACGGCATCCGCTTCCTGGACATCCGCTGCAACGGCCTGCAGGACCACACCGCGGACTCCTTCGGCGTGTACCACAGCGCCTTCTACCAGGGCATCACCTTCGATACGGTGCTCGACCAGTGCCGGGCCTTCCTGGCCGGCAATCCCGGCGAAGTCCTCGTCATGCGGGTCAAGAAGGAGGACGGCACCAATAACGACGTGGGCGCCGATTTCGCGCGAATCTTCAACGGCTACCTGGACACCAAGGGCTACCGCTCACTGTTCTGGCTGGAGAATCGCTTCCCCGCGCTGGGTGAGGCCCGCGGCCGCATCGTCCTCATCGCCCAGTTCGCCAATTCCCTCGGCTGCCTGCAATGGCCCGGCGGCGACAACGGCGTCTTCACCACCGACCGGATCCATCTCCAGGACCACTACAAGGACCACGGCCTGGCCGGCCTCGACTCCGGCTCGTCGAACTTCGGCTCCTCCGGCGGCGACAAATTCGACTATGTCAAAGCCTGCCTCGACAAGGCCGCCGCCGACCCCGCCAACACCCTCGAGTACATCAACTTCACCAGCTTCGCCGACAGTGCCTGGCCCAAGGACAACGCGGCGGCGATCATGCCCAAACTCGCCGACTACCTGACCGCCCACACCACCCAGTCCGCCCACTACGGAATCGTTCCCATGGACTTCCCCGACCAATACACCCGGGTCCTCGACCTCCTGCTCGCCAAGAACGTCGGCTAGCCCCTACCGCGGACTTCGAATGACCCGGGCGCACCGGCTCTGGAATCGAGCAGGGATCGTCCACCCGCTCGAGGAGACACGGCCGGCGACCCCGCCGGGGCGAGTCTGCCGCTGCGCACCACCTCGTTGCCGTTCCTGTCCGGTCTCGATGTCCGAGCGCCCGGAGCGGTGAGCACCATTGTCGCCCTGGGTGATTCGATCAGCGACGGCTATGTCGCCTCGAACTTCCTGGGCCTCCCGCAGGATCCCGGCGTGTCGACCGTGCCCAGCGCTACCCCGACTTCCTCCAGCGGCGGCTCGATCAGGCCGGGCTGCCGTACAGCGTCGTCAATGCCGGCATCTCCGGAAACCGGGTCACCAGAGACGGATTCATCCCCCAGTTCGGTCCCGTCGCCACCGCCCGGCTCCAGCACGATGTGCTCGACCAGCCCGGCGTCACCGACGTCATCATCCTCGAGGGCATCAACGACCTGGGCATCCCGATCGGCGCCGACTACCACCAGCTGGTTCGCCGGCAACTGAATTCCTGGATTCGCGGGCAGCAGCTCGCCGACAGCGTCATCGGCTTCGACGCCGCCCTCCGCGACCCGGTCGACCCCTCCGTCCTGGCCCCGCGCTATGCGGGTCCGGACAACCTCCACCCGAACGCGACCGGATACCAGGCCGTGGCCGATGCCATCGATCTCACCACCTTCGGCGGCCAGGGCTGATAATTCGCCGCAGTGCGTCGAGAGACAATCGCATTCGGAAATGCCACCCCGTGGATTCGTGCCCGCCAGTTCGATTGCCGCACAAATGGTCTCGGTTAGATTACGATGATCTTGTGAGTTATCCGATTCCGTCGGCGAAGGTGCTGTTGGAGAGCCGCCTGCGGATGGTGCTCGACGGCAGCCCCTACACCGTGCGCTCGGTCCACGACGGCCTGCGGGTCGAACGTCCCTACGACAAGGACCGCACCCGGACCCCCTACAGCTATTCCCTGCGGCTCAATGAAAAGCACAGCCGCGCACAGTTCTTCCGATACTACTGGCCCAACAGCGAGGGCGAGGCCCCGCACCACTGGAACCGCGATCCCGACCGGATCGGGGAATCCATCAAATCGGAACTGGCCACGATGGGCTGGCGACTCGGCCGCAGCCCCGCGGAATGGTTGTCCGCCATCCTCGGCACGGTCGTCTGGCTGGCGGTCCCGGGCACCATTGCCGCGTTCTCCGGCCAGACCTGGTTCCTCGCGGTCTTCGGTTCGGTCCTCCTCGCGGTCGGCATCGTCATCGTCGTCGGGGCAGTCGTTCTGCTGCGCCGATCACGTACCCGAGTGTGATCCCCGGGCCGGGCTGCGCCTGGCCGTCCAGAACATCCAGGATCCTGCCCCCAGCGTGAGTGCGATGAAGGTCGCCATCCCGATCAGCGCCGCGATTGCTCCCGGCCCGGTGGCCCCGCCCCCGCTGGCCTCGATCAGGAAACCCGCGGCTACCGGTCCGATAAGTACCAGACCGAGGGCCGTCAGCAGGAATGCGACATATGTCAGCACTCCCGCGGGCAATCGTGTTCGCGCTGCCGAACGCGCATGTCCTCCGCCATCAACCTGCTGCTGTAACCGCCGAGCATTCGTCATATGCCCTCGAATCCATGTCTCGTGAGATGCATTCGAACAGGGAATTACGCCAACACCGTGAACTTCTCAGCGGCCGCACCGCAATCGAACGGTCATCGCCACCTCGAATGGGTTCACGGCGTAATCCTGCCAGCAAGAGCCGCGCCGACGGATCAAGCCGCACAGGCATTTCGAAATGTCGGGTACTAACGGAGCAGGTTCACGAGTTGACGGTAGGCGGCGCGGGTGGGTGGCGCCAGGCGACGCCAGCTGATGGGGCCTCCGGAACCCAGGTGGGCGTCATAGGGGATTTCGGCGACCGCCCGGACCACGTCGCCGAGATATGTGCGGACGTGTTCGGTGACCAGCGGCCCGTCTTTCGGGTGCTGACGCGTGACGACGATGACGGCTTCGGCCAGGTGGTACTGGCTGTAGTTGTCGTCGAGCCAGATCAGGGCGGGTTTGAGCCGATTCACGGCGTCGGGACGGGCGGCGAGGGTGATCACCAGCGAGATCCGGGAGTCCGACAGCAGCGGGGCGACCATGCGGTTGGTGACGGGCGCGCCGCCGTCGTAGACGGGCAGGCAACCGGCTTCCACCAGATCGCGATGCACCGAGGAGTAGGTCTCGCGGCGGGGCAGCGCCTCGGGGCCACGGGGCAATACGCCTACGCCGGAGCTGTTTTCGCCGCAACTGTCGATCACGGTGGACGGCAGGCTGCGGTGGGTCATGCTCAGCCAGGATTGGACGGTCCCCGCGGCGTCGATGGTGTCGCAGCCGCGGGCGGCCAGGTCGCCGCCGGTGGTCGTGGCATCGACGACGATCGGCGAGTGTTCGCCGTAGTCGTAGGCGGCCGCGCCCGCGACGCCCAGGGCGGTGGTGGTCGCGCCAGAGCCGCCGGAGCTGCCCAGGACGAGGACGGGTGGCAGGTCGGCCCAGAGCAGGTAGCCGTTGCGCGGCTGCATGCGCACCATGTCGGTGGGCGCTCCGGGCGGGGCCGGACGCAACAGCAGGGAAAGGTCTGTGGGAGTGGAAGAAAGAGCGGCGGGATGATCCGGGAAATTTTCGGACACTCTAGATTCCTTTGATGCGAGCGGCAGACGATGCTGCGGAATCTTCTGGTCACCACGTCGCGGAGGACGGCTACGCCGGCGTCATCCATCGCGTGCACGATCGGTGGCGCAGCCCCCGTCATTTCGCCGTCAACACCCACACCGCGTCGACGAGCGGCCCCTGCGCCTCGACAACTTCGCTGAAGCCTCGAGCTCTGTCCCCCGGATACCCCCTACCCGCCTAGCTGTCGATCAAGAGTGCAAAAGGGTTGCCGTGCAGCCCCTTTCGATGTGGCCAGATATTACCTGATCTTGGCATGCAAGCAGCAATATCCATAGCCCCACCGAAACTCCGGCACCGAATGTCAGCGCACCGCCGACGGGTTCCGGCCGTGGTGCGGCCGGAACCCGTTGCGGTCGAGGCGATCAGCCGATGTCGGCGGTGAGGGGGAGGGCAGTCACCGAGGTGCCGACGTGCAGGGTGAAGGTCCCGGGTTCGATGGCCCAGCCCCGATCGGTCCAGTGCTCGAAGGACCGCTTGGGCACGTCGATGGTGGCGGTGACGGATTCACCCGCGTTCGCCTCCACCACCGCGAATCCGGCCAGCCAGCGCACCGGCCGGTCGACGTCGCTGTGCTCGCGCGACAGATACGCCTGCACGACCTGACGGCCCCGGCGGTCACCGGTATTGCGGACGGTGACGGTCGCCGTCCGGCCGGACACCGTCAGCTCGTCGAGCTCCCACGTGGTGTAGCCGAGGCCGTGGCCGAACGGATAGGCCGGGGCCACACCCGATTTCAGCCAGGCGCGGTAGCCGATGTGAATGCCCTCGCCGTAGGGCAGCGCATTGTCGGGTGCGGGCTTGGTGTCGAGGACGGGCACGTCGGCCATCGTTTCGGGCCAGGTGGTGGGCAGGCGGCCGCCGGGTTCGGCGGCGCCGGTGAGCACGTCGGCGAGGGCCGCGCCGAATTCCTGCCCGGGGAACCAGGCGAGCAGCACGGCCGCGACGTCGTCGCGCCACGGCATCTCCACCGGCGAACCGGAGTTCACCACCACGATGGTGCGCGGGTTCACCGCGGCGACCGCGGCGACCAGATCGTCCTGCCTGCCGGGCAGCCGCAGCGTGGTGCGGTCGAAGCCTTCGGATTCGATCCGCTCGGTCGTGCCGACGACCACCACCGCCACCTCGGATGCCCGCGCCAATTCGACTGCGGCAGCGAACTCTTCGTCATCCGATCGGCGCGGACGGCCGACCGCGCAGGTGATGCCCAGGGCGGGGAAGCCATTGTCCGGCATCATGCGCACCAGCACGTCGACCTCCTGCCCGTCGGCGAGGGTGCGGGTTACGAACCGCTGCGGCGGATTCAGCAGCATCTCGACCGGATCGGCGCCAGCGGGCACCACGGTCTCCGCGAGCACCTGCTCGCCGTCCAGCGTCAGGGTCAGCGTGCCCACACCGGCGAACCCGATGCGCCACTCCCCTGCCACATCGGCCCGCAGTCGTCCGCGCAGCTCGATAGCCTTGGCCTGCAGGGCATTCGGGTTGCCGAAGAGCATGAGGCTGCCCGCCCGCCGATGCTCGGTATCCAGCACGGCCTCGCCGTCGAGGTACCGCAGCGACAGTCCCGGCTCACCGGACTCGGGGTCGGTGACCAGGTCCAGCGGAACCGGAATCATGTTCTCGCTCAGGTGCACACCCGGTGTGTGGACCACCGGCAGCACCTCCGACAGCCCCTGCAGCGGGGAGGTGGTGTGCGCCGGAATCACGGTCGCACTGCCGCCGCCCATGAAACGCGGTTCGGCGGCGGCGGACCCGAGCAGCGCGACCTGCGCTGGCTTACCGAGCGGCAGGGTGCCGTCGTTGGCGGCGAGCACCATGGCCTTGGCCGCGGCCTCGCGCACCAGACGCTGCGACGCCTCGTCGCTGAAGGCCGGAACGGGCTTGGGCGTTCCGTTCAACGCGCCGACCCGGACGGCGAATCGCAGGATGCGCCGCACCTTCTCGTCGATCGCGGACTCGGGCACCTCGCCCTCGCGGACGGCCGCTTCCAGCGGCGCGCCCCACAGCTCCCACGGACCGGGCATGGCCAGGTCGTTGCCCTTCGCCGCGCCGAGGGTGGAGCGCACGGCGGTCCAGTCCGACACCACCACGCCGTCGAAGCCCCACTCCCCCTTCAACGGTTCGTCGAGCAGGTCGTTCTCGGTCATGGTGACGCCGTTGACCGAGTTGTAGGCGGCCATGATCATCCACGCGCCCGCCTCGACGGACCGCTCGAACGGGTACAGGTACAGCTCCCGCAGGGTCCGCTCGTCCGCGACCACATTCGCGGTGAACCGCTCGGTCTCGGAGTCATTGGCGACGTAGTGCTTCGGGCACGCGCTCACCCCGTGCGCCTGCACCGCCCGCACGTAGGCGTCGGCGATCTCGGCGGTCAGCATCGGATCCTCGGAGAAGCATTCGAAATGCCTTCCGCCCAGCGGGGATCGGTGCAGGTTGATGGTCGGCCCCAGCACCGCGTACACGTCCTTGCGGCGGGCCTCGGCGGCGATGAGCGCGCCGACCTCGGTGAGCAGGTCGCGATCCCAGGTGGCGGCCAGGGCGGTGCCCGAGGGCAGGCTGACCGAGGGGTCGCGCTCGTCCCACTGCTCGCCGCGCACGCCGGACGGGCCGTCGGAGACCGGCATCTCGGCCAGCCCGATGCCCGGTTCGCCCGCGAAGCGGAAGAAGCCCGCGCCCGAGATCAGGCGAATCTTGGCGGGAAGATCCAGTTTCCCGAGGAGGTCGTCGACGACGTCGGTCATTGCTGCTCCTTCCAGAAGGTCACCAGGTCTGTGCTGACCTGCGCGGGCACATCCTCGTTCGGCACATGGCCGGAGCCGGGATAGACGGCGGTCTTCGCGTTCAGCTGCTTCGCGAACCGCTCGTGCACCTCGGGCGCCCACAGGTCATTGGTGTCGCCGTAGGCGACCAGCAGCGGCACACCCGAATCCCGCAGCACCGCCGGATCTTTCACCGGCGGCTCGGCCATGCAGGTCAGGATGCCGATGATATTGGCCTTCTTGGTGCGCAGGATCCGCTCCCGCAGGAACTCCCGGCGCTGCGGCGCGGGCTGCTGGTCGGCCTGGGCCATGACCGCGTTCATCTGCTCCCAGATGACCGCCTGCCCACCGGCTTCCACCGCCTGCGCGACCAGCAGCGGCGGCGGGAAATTGATGTCGGCGACCGAGGACGGGCCCGACGCCAGCAGGGTGAAGCTGCGGAACCGCTGCGGCCGCTCGATCACCGCGACGCGGGCGACGTAGCCGCCGAAGGAATGCCCGACCAGGTGGATGGGCTCGGCCGGCGAAATCTGGTCGACCACGCCCTGCAGGTCGCCGACGAAATCGGCCAGGGTGTACCCCGAAACCTCCTCGGGCCCTTCGGACTCCCACTGCCCGCGCTGGTCGTAGGCGACCGCCCGGTACCCGGCCGCCGCGAGCAGCGGCAGCATCTCCTCGAAGTCCTCCTTGGAGCCGGTGAAGCCCGGCACCAGCAGCGCGGTGCCGCGACGCTCGATCCCGGCGGGCGGCTCGGCCTCCCATGCGGCCAGCTTCCCGGCCGCTCCGCGCAGCGTGATCGGCGTGATGATCGGGGCCTGACTCATCGGCAATCCCTTCCCTCGTACTGCCCTGTACGGCTGGCACGAGTGTGCCAGTGGAGATCCAGTTTACCGAGTGGTCACTAGGTACTGTTATCATTTCGTAACCGTGGTCCGGTTTTGCCTGATCAACCCGCTTGACTAGTGTCCCACCTCATGACGCCCCACCCCCGACGCCGCAGACGGGGCGACGACCGCCGCGAGCAGATCATCGACGAGGCACTGAAAGCCTTCGCCGACAACGGCTATCGCAGTGCCTCCATCGCCGAGATCGCCGACCGCTGCGGCCTGTCCCAGCCCGGGCTGCTGCACTACTTCCCGAACAAGGCCGCGCTGCTGTCGGCGGTCCTCGACTACCGCGACCGCCTCGACTACGACCGCCTCGGGTTCGACCAGCAGCTGCGCGGCAAGGACGCCCTGGTCCGCCTGACCCAGCTGGTCGAGCACAATATGCACGTGCCCGGACTGGTCCGGCTGTTCACCGTGCTCACCAGCGAGGCGGTCACCGCCGACCATCCGGCCCACGAGTGGGCGTTGAACCGCTACCGCCTGCTCCAGGACTACCTGGCCGGAGCGCTCCAGGCGGGCATCGACGACGGCAGCATCCGCAAGGACATCGACCCCGCGGCCATCGCCCGCCAGGTCTTCGCCATGATGGACGGCCTGCAGCTGCAGTGGCTGGTGGATCCCGACACGGTGGACATGGCCACCCTCTTCCGCGCCTACGTCGACGAACTCATCGCCTACATCTCCTAGCGCGTCATCCGGCATCTCGCAGCGGCTCGTCCGGCATTTCCCATCGCTTCATCCGGCCACCGCGTCGCGGAAGTGCTCGGCGAGATCGAGCCCGGCAGCCTGCTCCGCCGTGACCCAGGCATGGTCGTCATGCTCGTCCGGGTTGAGAATCACCGCGCCACTGCCGTTTTCGCGCACATCGAAGACGCGCGCGTGAATCCGCAGCGGACGTCCGGCCACATCCATCCACTCGTGCGCCGAGCGCTCACCGAGGACCTCGATGGCCAGACCCGTCTCCTCCGCGACCTCGCGCACCGCGGCCTGTTCGGGTCGCTCCCCCGGCTCGACGCCACCGCCCGGCAGCTCCCACCGTCCGGCCAGGAAAACCCCGGCGGCCCTGCGGATCAGCAGGATCGTGCCGGCGCGTTCGATCCGGCAGTACACCAAATGCTTTTCTTTCACCCGTCGATCATGCGCGAACCGACGGGGACGGATTACGCGGAGTCCACCGCGTACTGATACTTCCCGCGATCGAGTTTGCGGACATTGCTGTTGTCGCGCTGCGCCATTCGCCCCAGCGCGACCGCGACGTGGTGGCGGGCGCTGATCGGCAGCTCCACGCCGCGACTCTGGAGCGCGGCGATCACCTCCGCCGGGGTCCAGGTCTGTTCGGGGTGTTCGGCGAGGAAATCGGCCACCACCCGGGGCAGCGAGCGTCCCTGCGACGGCCCGGCCGACTCGGCGGACTCCGACACATCGGTCAGCTGCTCGTCACGGGCGGTGTCCAGCCAATTCGCGACCGTGAGCAGCTTCGAGCAGGCCGCACGCAATTCGGCTCCGGGCGAACGGATGTCACCGAGGTTGTACATGGCCTGGTAGTAGCGACCGATATTGGTCAGCAGATCGATGGCTTGCTTCTCGGTGTCGGCGACGATGGCTTCGCTGCTGCGACCCGACTGCGCGGCCGCCGCCACTGCTCCCACGTCCACGTCCGACAATCCCCTTCTCTGTTGATCGACAGATGCACGGCTCACCCGACACTAGCCAAGCCGGGTGGCCGAATTGTGAAAGACTACAAGGTCATTGCCGCCCGCGCGCCCCCAACGGCGTTTCGCGTGACCGGAATGCCGGGTTCACGCTGAAAGAAGCGCAGGTGGCCGCGGTCCCGCCCGATCGTCGCGGGTTCGCCCACCCGCACCCGACACGCTGAACGTTTCGGTGCGGGCGCGTGGCGATCTTCGCCGGTTTCACCTCCCGCCGGCCCCCAGCCCCGGAATCGCTATGTCAGTGCACCTTTCGCACCCGGGTCGTCGCGGCGGTGACCGGTGCGCCCTTCCGGTTCTCGGGACGCAGTTCGGCGATCGGGTTGTCGTCGAGGTCGCGCAGGGTGGAGTGGGGTTCGCCGGCGGCGAAGGCATGCCGCTCACCCCACTGCCGCAGCGCCAGGATGGCGGTGAACAGATCCTGTCCGGCCGCGGTGAGTTCGTAGCTGTGCCGCTTGCCGCCGGGCGCGGTGCTGGTGGTGAGGATGCCGTGGTCGACGAGCCGGCGCAGCCGATCGGTGAGGATATTGCGGGCGATGCCGAGCCGCTGCTGGAACTCGGTGAACGTCGCGGCGCCGTCCATGGCGTCGCGCACGATGAGCAGGCTCCAGCGGTCACCGACGAGGTCGACGGTGCGGGCGACAGGGCAGGCGGGGTCGGTCCAGGGGCGGCCCGAGCCGAGCGTCGCGGTCATGACACATCCTCCCTATCGGTTGCGATTCGAAACCATTATTACCTACGCTGCGATTAGTTTCATTTTGCTACTGATTCTGGGAGGCGGAATGGCCCACGGGATTTCGAGGGGGCAGCGCTGGCTGCTGGCCCTGGTCTGCGCGGTGGCGGTGTCGACGATCTATGCGATCCAGCCGGTGCTGGCCGAGGCGGGCACGGACCTGGGGCTTTCCCCCGGCGCGGTGGGCTGGCTGGTGGCCGCCGGCCAGTTCGGCTATTTCGCCGGGCTGGTCCTGCTGGTCCCGCTCGGGGATGTACTGAATCGCCGTCGCCTCATCGGTGCGCAGCTCGCGCTGACCGCGGTGGGGACCGCGCTGGTGGCCGCCGCGCCGAACGGTGCCGTCGCGGTGGCGGGGCTGGTCGTGTCTGGGGTGTTCGCGGTCGTGGTACAGGTGACGGTCGGCTATGCCGCCGCCGTGTCCGCGCCGGACGAACGCGGTCGGACCATCGGTGCGATCACCTCGGGTGTGGTGGTGGGCATCCTCGGTGTCCGGGTGCTCGCGGGTGTCCTCGGCGATGCGGCCGGCTGGCGCGCGGTCTACGCGGTGCTCGCCGTGCTCTGCGCCGGGCTCGCCGTGACCGTCGGCCAGCGGCTGCATCCGGATACCCGAACGGCCACAACCCGATACACGCGGGTGCTGGCGTCGATCGGACGCCTCGTGTCCACGGATCGGCTGTTCCTGAGCCGGGGACTGATCGCCTTCTTCCTGTTCGCGTCCTTCGGAACCCTGTGGAGCGGACTCGCGCTCCCGCTCGGCGCGGATCCCTGGAACCTCGACACGACCCGGATCGGCCTGTTCGGGCTGGCGGGCCTGGCCGGGGCGCTCGGGGCCGCCCGCGCGGGGCGGTGGGCCGATTCCGGTCGCGCACAGGCGATCACGGGCTGGTCACTGGCCCTGCTCACGGCGTCCTGGCTGCTCATCGCCCAGACCGGTACCGCGCTGTGGCTGCTCGTCGCGGGAATCGTCCTGCTGGACTTCGCTGTTCAAGCGGTGCATGTCAGCAGCCAGCATCTGCTGACGACCGCCCACCCGGCCCGGGCGAGCAGTGTCATCGGCGCGTACATGGCGTTCTACTCGCTGGGATCCGCGCTCGGAGCGGTGACGACCGCCTGGGCCTACCACCGGTGGGGATGGCAGGCGTCCTGCGCTGCGGGAGCGGCTTATTCGCTGTCCGCCCTCGTGGTCTGGGCACTGACGACTCGACGGCGACCGGCGATGCGTGATGGGCTAGGCGGACGCTCGGCCGAGATACCAGGACAGCAGGCCGGGGTCGTCGACCGCGGCAGGGTCGACGACGCGACCGGGATCTGCGCCCTGTAGCAGGCGTTTGAGCGGGACTTCGAGTTTCTTGCCGGTACGGGTGTGCGGGATGCCGGGGGCTGCGATGATCACGTCGGGGACGTGGCGGGGCGACAGCGCAGTCCGGATGCTGGCGTTGATCTGCTGCCGCAGCTCATCGGTGAGCTCGCGTCCCGGAGCGAGCACCACGAACAGGGGCATCCAATAGCCGCCGTCGGGCTGTTCGATACCCAGCACCAGGGATTCGGCGATCTCCGGCAGCGCCTCCACGACCTCGTAGATGTCAGCGCTGCCCATGCGAATACCGTTGCGGTTCAGGGTGGAATCGGACCGCCCGTGCACGATGACGCTGCCGTGCGGTGTGCGGGTGATCCAGTCGCCGTGCCGCCAGACACCGGGGTACATGTCGAAATAGGCGTCGCGGTAGCGGGCGCCGTCGGGGTCGTTCCAGAACGCGACGGGCATGGAGGGCATCGGCTGAGTGACGATCAGCTCGCCCACCGCATCGTGGACGGGGTGACCGGATTCGTCCCAGGCTTCCAGGGCCACTCCCAGATACGGGGCGGACAGCTCGCCGGGCCAGACGGGGACGGTCGGTGTGCCGCCCATGAAGGCCGAGACCACATCGGTGCCGCCGCTGATCGAGGAGACCGGAATGGCACCGACATTGTCGCGCAACCACATCGACGAGGATGCCGGAAAAGCCGCACCGGTGACGCCGATCTGCCGCAGCGCACGCAGATCGTGGGCGAGCGCCGGACAGGTGCCTGCCTTCTCACACGCCAGCACGTACCCGGGGCTGGTGCCCAGGACCGTGGCGCGGGTGCGGGCGGCCAACGCCCACAGCGCATCCGGCGCGGGATGGCCCGGGCTGCCGTCGTAACAGACGATGGTCGCGCCGGTCAGCAGTCCGGAGACCTGGAAGTTCCACATCATCCAGCTGGGGCTGGTGTACCAGAAGAAGATGTCGTCCGGCCCGATATCGGAGTGCAGGGCAAGGGCTTTCAGATGCTCCAGCAGCACGCCGCCGTGGCCGTGCACGATGCCCTTGGGCTTGCCGGTGGTGCCGGAGGAGTAGAGCACCCAGAGCGGATGCTCGAAATCGACGGGCTCGGTGGCGAGCGCGAGCGGTTGCGGCGCGAACAGATCCTCGGTGACGTGGTTCCAGTCCAGGACGTCGGGCAGGGTTCGGCCGAGCCGCGACACCAGCACGGTGCTCCGCAACGAGGGCAAACCATCACGGAGAGCGGCTATTTCGGCGATCTTGTCGTGCGCCTTGCCGCCGTAGCGGTAGCCATCGGCGGTGATGAGCACGACCGGCTCGAGCTGGCCGAGGCGGTCGAGCGCCGCCGCGGCCGTATAGTCCTGTCCGCACGCGCTCCAGACGGCGCCGATACTCGCGGTGGCCAGGAAGGCGATCACGGCTTCGGGAATGTTCGGCAGGTAGCCCGCCACCCGGTCACCGCGACCGACACCCAGTTCGCGCAGTGAGCGAGCCAGAACCGCTGTGCGCGAGAGCATTTCCGTCCAGGCGAGTTCCCGCGGTGGGCTGTCCTCGCTGAGCGCGATCATCGCGGGCCGGTCGGTGCGGGCGTGCCGGACGATCTGGTCGACGTAGTTGACCCTCGTGCCGGGGAACCACCGCGCCCCCGGCATGTCACTGGAAGCCAGGACCTCGGCGGGCTCCTCGCCGACCTCGAAGTACTCCCACACCGCCCGCCAGAATCCGGCGATGTCGTCCACCGACCAGCGCCACAGCTCCGCGTAGTTCTCGGTGTGAATCCCATAGCGCCGCTCGACGAACCGGCCGAAGTCGGTGATCCGCGCTGCCGCCATGGCGCCCTCGTCCGGCACCCACTGGGGCACCGCCGCGACCGCTGCGATCTCGGTCATCGGGCGCTCCACCCGCCGTCCATGGTGTAGGAGGCCCCGGTCACCATCCGCGCGGCATCCGATGCGAGCCAGCCCACCAGCGAGGCCACCTCCTCCGGCTCCACCAGCCGCTTGATCGCGCTGTCGGTCAGCATGATCCGCTCCACCACCTGCTGCTCGGGGATGCCGTGCGCTACGGCCTGATCAGCGATCTGCTTGTCCACCAGCGGGGTTCGCACGTAGCCCGGATTCACGCAGTTACTGGTCACCCCGTGCGGCCCGCCCTCGAGAGCCGTCACCTTCGACAGCCCCTCCAGCGCGTGCTTGGCGGTCACATAGGCCGATTTGAACGCCGAGGCCCGCAGCCCGTGCACCGACGAGAGATTGATGATCCGGCCGTACCCCTGGGCGTACATGTGCGGCAGGGCCGCGCGGGTGAGCAGGAACGGGGCCTCGACCATGAGCCTCAGCATCATGCGGAACCGTTCCGGCGGGAAGTCGGTGATCGGACTGACGGTCTGGACTCCGGCATTGTTCACCAGGATGTCGGCCTCCAGCCGGAGGTCCTCCAGCGCGGTCACATCCGACAGATCCACCTGCCATGTCCGCCCGCCGAATTCGGCGGCCACCTTTTCCGCGCCCTCACCGTCGATATCGGCGACGGTCACCTGCGCGCCGCGGGCGGCCAGCTCGCGGGCGCAGGCCGCGCCGATCCCGCTCGCCCCGCCCGTCACCAGTGCGCTGCGCCCCGCCAGTTCACCCAGGGGTCCGGTCGTCTCGGTCATGCCACCTTCACCTCTGCACTGTCGTGCGTCGAATTACGCTGCGCTGCCAGGCTTTCCGCGTCGGCCCGGTCGATGGCCGCCAGGTCCGCGCCCTTGGTCTCGCGGGCGAAGAGCACCGCCACCACGGTCACCGCCGCCGAGGCCGCCAGGTACCAGGCGATCGGCACCGAGGATTTGTAGGAATCCAGCAGCCGCACCGCGATGATCGGCGCGAGCGACCCCGCCACCAGCGAGGTCACCTGATAGCCCAGGGACACACCGGAATACCGCATGCGGGTGGGGAACATCTCGGCCATGATCGCCGGCTGTGCGGAGTACATGAAGGCGTGGAACACCAGGCCGATGATGACGGCGCACAGGATGACCGCGTTGTGCTTGCTGTCCATCATCGGGAAGGCGAAGAAACCCCAGGTCGCCGCGGCGAGCGCACCGACCAGGTAGACCGGCCGCCGCCCGATGCGATCACTGAGCCGTCCGACCAGCGGGATGACCAGGAAATGCACGGTGTGCGCCGCGAGCAGCCACCACAGGATCACCTTGGTGTTCGCTCCCACATGGACTTTCAGATACGTGATACTGAAAGTGACGACGAGATAATAGAAAACGTTCTCGCCGAACCGAAGTCCCATGGCGGTGAACACACCTCGCGGGTACCGCTTCAGCACCTCGAGCGCACTGAACGAGTTCGCCTTCTCCTGCTCGGCCAGCTGTTGCGCGGTCACGAAGATCGGCGCATCGGTGATCTTGGTGCGTACGTAGTAGCCGATCAGCACCACCACCGCCGACAGCCAGAAGGCCACCCGCCAGCCCCAGGACAAGAACGCCGCGTCCGACAGTGTCGAGGTCAGCACCAGCAGCACGATGGTGGCGAGCATATTGCCCACCGGCACCGCCGCCTGCGGCCACGACGCCCAGAACGCGCGGCTGCGGCTCGGACTGTGCTCGGCGACGAGCAGCACCGCGCCGCCCCATTCACCGCCGACCGCGAAGCCCTGGATGAACCGCAGCACCACCAGCAGCACCGGGGCCAGATAGCCGACCTGCCCGAAGGTCGGCAGGCAGCCCATCAGGAAGGTGGCCGCGCCGACCAGGATCAGGCTCAGCTGCAACAGCTTCTTGCGCCCGTACTTGTCGCCGAAGTGCCCGAAGACGATGCCACCCAAGGGCCGTGCCGCGAAGCCGACCGCGTAGGTGATGAAGGCCGCCAGGATGGCGTCCAGGTCGCTGGTGCCCTTGGCGAAGAACACCTTGTTGAACACCAGCGTCGCCGCGGTGCCGTAGAGGAAGAATTCGTACCACTCGACCACGGTCCCCGCCATGGACGCGGCGACCACACGCCGTAATCCGGCCAGGCCGCCGGCTTGCGGTTCGGTATCCGGGAGGCTCATCGCGCAACTCCTTCACGCTCGGGCCGCTTCACCCCTCATCTGTGATGCGGCCCACATACTTCGATGCCAAGGAGTATTCGTGCACATTCGGCGCGCCCGCAATAACCAGATCCGCAGCCACAATCTGCAAGAATGCAGAAATGAGCGTGACCTCCACCACAACCCGCCTCAGCCCCGATGATCTGCTGGTGCTGCTCGCGGTGGGCCGCACCGGCCGCTACGTCTCGGCGGCGGAGGAACTGGGCATCAACCACACGACCATCTCGCGGCGCATCGCGGCGCTGGAGCAGGCGCTCGGCGGCCGGGTGCTGATTCGCGGTGCGAGCGGATGGGAGCTCACCGATCTGGGCCGGGAGGCGCTCACCGCGGCCGAGGCCATCGAATCCGCGGTCCGCTCGCTGACCTCCGACACCCCGGAACTCGAAGGCGTGGTGCGCATGTCGGCCACCGACGGGTTCAGCGCCTACGTGGCCGCGCCCGCCATCGCGAGGATGCAGCGCCGTCATCCCGGGCTGTCGGTCGAGATCGTCACCGCCACCCGGCTGGCGTCGTTGCAGCGATCCGGCTTCGATATCGAAGTGGTGGTGGGCAAACCACAACTGCGCCGCGCCCGCGCCATCGCCCTGGGCGACTACACGCTCGGGCTCTACGCCTCCCACGGCTATCTCGCCGACCACCCGGCTCCGGAGGCTCTCGAAGACCTGTCCCGCCACCCGCTGGTCTACTTCATCGACTCCATGCTCCAGGTCGACGACCTCGACCTGGCCCCCACCTTCGCGCCCGCCATGCGCGAATCCATCTCCTCCACCAATGTTTTCGTGCACGTGGAGGCGACCCGGGCGGCCGCCGGCCTGGGCCTGCTCCCCTGCTTCATGGCCGACCGGCACGCCGACCTGGCCCGCGTGCTGCCGGAAATCTCTGTGCGCCTGACCTATTGGCTCGTCGCGCGCCCGGAAACCCTGCGCCGCCCCGAAGTCGCCGCCCTCGTCGAGGCGCTGCGCGAGCAGGTGGACACCCACCACGACATGCTCATGGGTTCAGCCACCTCACCGGATCACTGACGGCGAGCCGGTATCCGAACCACCGGGGCTGTTATGTTCTGCCGATGGGTGGGCAAGTCCCGGTGTGGGTACCGATAGTCGTTGCGGCGCCGGGGTTCATCGGTGTGCTCGGAGCCCAGTTGATCGCCGCGTGGCGTGAGGCCCAGATCGCCTACCGGACCTTGCGGGCACCGGCGCTCGACACGGCGGCCGATTCTCGCCAGCATGGGCGGTGAGCGTCGGTGACCATCGTGAGCATGACAGCGGAAGCGATGACCACCCTGCGGGCCTTCTATGCGGCCGAGGCCGCCTACCTCACCGAGGGGGCCGAGTTCGAGGAGATGGCTCGGCATCTGGCGCCGGATGTCGTGATGCACCAGGCCGCGAGCCTGCCCTACGGCGGGCAGTGGACCGGGCACGAGGGCATACGCGAATTCCTCGCCGCCATGGGAGACAGCTGGGACGGCCTGTGGTTCGACGAGCAGCACTTCCTCAGCGAAGGGGAACGGGTCGTCGCCTACAGCCGAGGCCGGCTGCGTGCCCGGCGCACCGGACGGGTACTGGAAACCTCTCTGCTGCAATGGATCAGCTTCCAGGACGGTCTGATCACCGAATTCCGGCCCTACTATCACGACACCTCGGCGGTCCTGGCCGCTCTGGCCGAGAACGCCTGATCACCGGGGCACAGGCCCACGATCGCGACGGCGCAGCCCGGGTCGAAGGGGGGCGACACGGCCTGGGCCGAAGGCGAAACTGGGACCGACCGGTTGGCCTCGGCGCGGCGGTGGCACAGTGGACCGGGCACGGACCCGACCGAGGAGGAGCCATCCATGAGCGGACGTACCCCCAGCCGTTGGGAGGAGCTCACCGCTGCCGACCCGGCGCATTCGAAGTGGTACGTGGAGCGGTTCCGGAGATTGGCGGCCGAGGGCGCGGATATCGTCGGGGAGGCGCGGCTGATCGACGCGATGCTCGACCGCGGTAGCCGGGTCCTGGATGCGGGGTGTGGTCCGGGGCGTGTGGGTGGCTATCTGCACGACGCGGGTCACGTCGTGGTCGGGGTCGACGTCGATCCGGTCTTGATCGCTGCCGCAGAGCACGACCATCCCGGCCCGACCTGGATTGTCGGTGATCTCGCCGAACTGGACCTGCCGGCCCGCAACATCACCGCCGACTTCGATGTCATCGTGTGCGCGGGGAACGTCATGACATTTCTGGCGCCCTCCACGCGAGAGGCGGTGCTGGCGGGTTTCGCCCGCAACCTCGCCCCGCGCGGCCGGGTGGTCACGGGTTTCGGAGCCGACCGCGGCTACGAGTTCCCGCAGTTCCTGACCGACGCCGAGAACGCCGGACTCGCAGTGGATTTGCTGCTCTCGACGTGGGACCTACGCCCATTCACCGACCAGTCCGACTTTCTGGTGGCGGTGTTCTCGCGCGCAGACTGAAACCTGCTCTGCCCCAGGAAACCCCGACCAGGCGACCGGTGGAATTCGGTCCGCTGCAACACCGAACACCCTGCAATTCGGGTCCAGGCATCCGTCTCCGGTGCAGCGGCGCGCGGACTTACGGTCGGAGATGCGGGGCATCCGAGATGGTGGCGGTGGGCGAATCCCATTCGCCCACCGCAACATTCAGCTACGCCCACTGCCCGGGCCGAAGCACGTCCAGCCAGTGAGTCGGCCATGTCGCGAGGGCCACGATCACCATGATCGCCAGGTGCACGGGTGCCGCGAAACTCTCCTTGGGTCCGTGGTGGTTGATGATGTGCGTGACCACGGCGCCGGTCAGTACCAGGATCAGCACCGCGGCGCCGAGGAATCGTGCCTCGTGGAACGGGATCACCAAGAGCAGCGCGCACACCCCCTCGATCCCGCCGACCACAAAC
The DNA here is from genome assembly GCF_042754245.1 of Nocardia sp. NPDC059228. Lineage (NCBI taxonomy): Bacteria > Bacillati > Actinomycetota > Actinomycetes > Mycobacteriales > Nocardiaceae > Nocardia > Nocardia sp. NPDC059228. Next base: position 130,728 of record NZ_JBHZAL010000010.1, read on the forward strand.
CGGAACCAGGCGGGCCAGCCCCACTCCGCGAATTTGATCGAGTACGCAGGCCCGAAAAACGTCGGCCCGGGCCAGAACTTGGTCACCGCCCCCATCATGAACTCGAAGGCGAGGAACCACAGGAAACCGGTCGCGACCCATCCGGGCCAGGTGTGAGCGATAGTCATACCGCCATGACCACCCGCACGGCTGAAATGTGACACGCGCAGTGTGCAGGCGAGATGGGTTCGCCACCTACGCTCGAATACTCGCCGCCCACTGCGTATTTCGCCCCGATGCGGCCACCGCCCGCACGAACGGCTCTGTGCCATCAGCGACCTCGACTGCCGCGACGAACATGCCGTACGAGCGGTATTCCTCCGCACTGGAGTCGACGATCTCCTCGATGGTCGTGGCGGCCGCCGCGGAGATCCGGAACTCTTGTCCGGTCGCGGTGGCCACGTCCCACCCGTGCAGAGCGAGCTCGGCGAGCAGCATTCCCGCGACGTCGGATGCGGGCGTCGAGGCCCAGCCAAGGTCGATCTCACCCTCCCACACGGCGGGCTCGGACCAGGCCTGCACTGCTCGATCCAACTGCGCCGCATACTCTTCGGCCCAATCCGCTGTCGCCGTGAAGTCACGCGCACTCAGATCGTCGGGGATCGCCCGCCGCCGCGCCCGGCACTCCAGCCCGTAGGCCGAGTAGAGCACCCAGTGGTTGATCAGCGTCCGCACATCGAATTCGGTACACGGCGTCGGCGCCGACAACTGCTCCGGTCGAACTCCCCGAGCCACCCGCCCAGCCTCAGCGGCACACTCGGTCATCGCTGAAAGGATCTTGTTCATGCCGAGGACGCTATGCCGAGGGCGGCCGTGTGGTCTTGGAAAAATACGTCACGGCGACCGCACCCAGTGGCACAGGCGAATATCCGCAATGGCTGCACCTGCGGTCCGCGATGCCACGCGATTCGTCACCGCTTCCAGTCGCGGCGTGTCGAGGATGCCGTCGGGCACCGCGGAGAAGGACGATCGGCCGGCGCTCGACTCGTACGAGTGGAGCGAGACGATTGTGCTGGGCCGGGTAATGAACGTGGCGTGATGGCGACGGCGGGACGGTGCCGGGCATCTCGGGTTGGAACCACCATCACCGCAGATTCTGGATCTAAGGCAGGCGCACATGAGCGACGTCTTCGGAATTGCAGATAGGACAGCATTGGTCACGGGCTCGGGGCGGAATATCGGGCGGGCGATCGTGCTCGAGCCGGCCGGCTGCGGCGCGAACGTCATTGTCAACACCCGCAGCGATCAGGCGGAAGCCGACTCGGTGGCGAAGGAGGCCGCGGATCTCGGCGTCGGCTCCCTGGTGGTGATAGGTAACGCCGCCGACAAGGGACCGTGGAGCGGATGCGGACCCAGGCCGAGGCGACATTCGGCGGCGTGGATATCTACGTCAGCAACGCTGCCCGACGGCTTTACAAGGACTTCTTCGAGATCACCGATGAGGAATGGCACTACCGGCCGGCGAGGATGGCTGGCTGGACGGCTGGAACCGGGTCCCCCGCTCGGTCGGCAAGGGCGGCCTGCGCACCCTGACCAAGTCGCTGGCCTCCGGGTTGGGCCAGTACGGCATCACCGTCAACGACGTCTCTCCCGGATTCATCGACACCGCCCGCGACATGCAGACCCACCCCGAGGTCACCCCCGAAAGAACGGAGACTTTCCTCCCGACCATCCCCGTCCGACGACAGCCGACGCCCGAGGAGCTGGCATGCGCCTTCCTGGCTCGACGCGTTCCGCCGCCATCACCGGTGCGGTTATCCACGTCAATGGCGGTCAATGGATGTTCGGATAACAACGGCAATAGCGATGGTCGCGGTGGAGGGCCTCGGTGCTGGTGTTCCGCTGGTCGGGGGGTCTTACGGAACACCAGCCGAGGGCGATGCATCAGATGGGGCATTCGTCCATCCGATGCAAGCGTCGAATGCGTTGTTCTTCTCTCTTCTTACGTATCAGGTCGGCCGGAGGTTCACTCGAAGCCTGCGCGTCCGACTCGCGTATCCAGGTGTCGGCGGTAGCATCCCGTGCCGTGAGTGGCGATCCGAGGCCGGGTTCGTGACCACGGCCGGACGCGGGGACGCGTCCTTCACCGGGTCGATCGCCGAGATTTACCACAGCCTGCTGGTTCCGATGATCTTCGCGGAACCGGCTCGGCTCCTTGCGGAATCGGTGGCCACGGCGGACGCTGTCGACATTCTCGAAACGGCTGCCGGGACCGGGGCGCTGACGAGGGAACTCGTCCGGCTGGGTGGGCACAACATCGTGTCAACCGATCTGAACGAACCCATGGTGGCAGCGGCCGCAGCCAGGCTCGTTTCCGAGCGGGTGCATTGGCAGGTGGCGGACGCCCAGAGTCTGCCTTTCTCCGACCGCTCCTTCGATGTGGTCGCATGCCAATTCGGCGCAATGTTCCTGCCCGACAAGGTACGCGGATACGCCGAGGCGCTCCGGGTGCTGCGCCCGAATGGCATGTTCGCCTTCAACGTCTGGGACCGGATCGAGAACAACGCCGTACCCTTTGTCATCACCGGGGCACTGTGCGCGGCGGCACCCGACGAGCCGCTCGAATTCTTCCGCCGCACGCCCTACGGATACTTCGACATCGACCGAATCCGCGGCGAACTCGAAACGGCCGGATTCGACCGGATCACCGGTGAATACATCGAGGGCTCCAGTCACTCGACGCCGGAGAGCGGTGCGGAGGCGTTCTGCCAGGGAACCCCGCTGCGTGGCGAAATCGAACGCCACTCGTCCCTCGACGTCGAATCCGCAACCGCGATCGCAACCACGGAATTACGCCGGCGATATGGGCCAGGCGAGTTCGACGCGCCAATCCGATGGCTGCAGATCACAGCCCGGCGGCCAGCCGATTGAGCGGTATTCCGCCGCAACTTGCCCTATGCCGAAACCGACACGCCCACAGCTTCGTCACCGGCACCGCCGAGCACCATTCGCTCTGCCGCATGTCTCACCCGGCACCGAATCGATCTGATGCCCCTGTCCGACGAATTGGCCTCAGCGACAACGAAACTCGGCATCCAGGGAGCCAGGGCATACGCGATCAGCGCCGACTCGAACGACCCTGCTCACACCGTCGAGCGGGCGGGCACAAGCGAGAATTGCAGCGCCGAAGCATATCGATAGCTATCTATTCGCCACAGCTCAAGTCTTGTGACAATCCCGGCAATGAAATCCCCGAGATCGAGGTAATTGAAGGCAGAATGTCGCCATGCCGACATTTGCTCGATTGTTGCACACTGCCGTCGCAGGGGCGCTGATTGTGGCAGTCAGTCATAACGTCGCGGCCGCTCCCGCCGCGAGTGCTCCGAATGGCCTGTTGCCCTGGCCTCGTTCCGAGCCGGACGGAATACAGGCGCCGGGGGCTGAACTGGCAGACGGAATTACCGGCACGATGCTGTGGTCACGAGAGCCGGACACATCGGTCCCGATAGCCAGCATCGCAAAGGTGATGACGGCACTGGTCGTGATCAATACCGGCGACCTCGACCGGACTGTCACCGTGCCGCAGGAGGCCATGCCCTATTGCGCCCGGAACGACGGGAGCAGCGCAGGGCTGGTCCCCGGCGAAGTGTTCACCACACGACAGGCCCTGTACGCGATGATGCTGCCTTCCGGCTGCGACGCCGCTTATACCCTGGCCGATGCCTACGGGCCCGGCCAAGACGGCTTCATCGCCAGAATGAACGACACCGCAGGTCAAATGGGCCTGACGGGAACACATTTCGCCGATCCCAGCGGACTGCCCTCCCCCGACGACTACTCCACGTATTCCACACCGGCGAACCTGGTGGCCCTCGGCCTGCGCGCGATGGGCCTGCCGGCGTTCCGCGAGATCGCGGGGTCGGAGAGCTATCACCTGCCCGCCGGCCCGGCCAATCGCGAGCACCACTGGCAGACCACGAATCTGCTGCTGCACGAGTATCCCGGCACCATCGGCATCAAGACAGGATCCACCGACGCCGCGGGAGCCTGCCTGCTGTTCGAGACGGTGCGGGCTGGAATACCGCTGATCGGTGTAGTCCTGCACAGCTCACCCGGCAGCGGCCGCGCCGCGAAGGAAGACGCCGAACGCATGCTGAACTGGGCCTACCAACCCATCTTCAGCGCGCTGCCGATCCGTTAGCTCCGACTACCGCAGGCCACCCGCGAATCCCGGCCCACGAACGCCAACGGCCCGAAATCAATTCGGACCGTTGGCGTTCCACGGCATCGGGAGACACATTCGCACCGCCAGGTCACGGCAGCCCATCACCCGCGGCAAACATTCTTCAGAGGACCTCCGATACCCGGTAGGCGACTCCGTCGTCGACCAGATATCCCGATCCCGCGGCAACAATGTCGTTGAGCGCGGGAGAAGGGCTGCGCGCATCAGCGGCTGGTGCTCTGTGGGTGCTCGGGCTTGCCTTGACGCCGAGGTCAATGTTTACGGTCGAGGCATGAGGATCGGCGAGTTGGCGAAGCAGGCGGGGACAACGACACGGGCGTTGCGGTTCTACGAATCGCAGGGATTGATCACGGCAGGGCGTGAGGCCAACGGATACCGGGAGTACAGCGATGCCGATGCCCGGATGGTCGAAGAAATTCTGGCCCTGCAGGCTGTCGGATTCAGCCTGGAGGACACGCGGCCGTTCGTGGAGTGTCTGCGGGCAGGCCACGAGGCCGGAGACGCGTGTTCCGATTCGATCGACGTATACCGCCGCCGTCTCGCCGAAGTCGACGCTCTGATGGATCAGCTCACCGCCTTGCGCGCGGCCTTGACGGACAAACTCGTGGCGGCTCAGGCCAGGCAGGCCGATTCATGCTGTGGCGGTGTCGAATTGATATCGGATCTGTGTGAAGCGAAGGAATCGTGATGTTGTCGAACGATGTTGGGTCCGAGCTGAAGGTCGTGACCGACGAGACCTTCGAGCGCGAGGTACTCGAACACCCGCGACCGGTGCTGGTCGAGTTCGGGGCCGAATGGTGCCCACCCTGCCGGATGGTCGCACCCGTCGTGGCCGCCATTGCTCGTGAGCGCGCTGACCTGCTCACCATATACAAGGTCGACACTGATGAAAATCCTTCCGTCACTGCCACTTACCGGGTCATGTCGGCGCCGACCTTCATCCTCTTCCGGGGCGGTCGGCCGATCCTCACCGTGGTCGGCGCGCGCTCCAAGGCCAAGCTTCTGTCCGAGCTCGACCATGCGCTCGCTTCTGCCCCTCGGAATCCTGACGGCTGGTGAGCGCAGGCGTCCGGCACGGATTTCGACGCGCCGGACGGGTTGACTCCGCGCCGCGGCCGGGCGCACCATCAGCGCACTGCTGCCCAGGGCGGGAAGGGGTTTGCCGTGACCGACAGCCATCAGGAGTTCTTCGATCATCTCGACTGGTTCGATGAGGACCACTGCGCGCGGCTGGACGATCAGCTCACCTGGGCGCGCGGGCAATGTCCGGTCGTGCATTCGGGATTCGGTGGTGGAATGCATGTGGTGACGCGGTATCAAGACCTCGTCACCGTGGCCGCGCATCCGGATATTTTCAGTTCATCCATGCCCGGATTGACTTCTGTGCCAGTCGCTTTGCCGCCCATCGACGTGGATCCGCCGCTGCATCACGACTTCCGGGCGTTCCTCGACGGGCCGTTCTCGCGGTCGGCGTTGCGACGATACGCGCCGGTGGTGCAGCAGCTCGCCGACGAACTCATCGACCAGTTCGCCGACCACGGGGAGGTCGAGTTCGTCAGCGAGTTCGCGATCCCGTTCACCGCGGGTGCGCTGGCGAAGATCGTGCTGGACGACGACAACCAGGAGCGGCTGGCGCGCGCGGTCGATGCCGTCACCCAGGTGTCGGTGCAGAACACGCCCGAAAGTTTCGCCGCCGTCGCGGCATTGGCCGCCGAGCTCATGGCCGAACGCGAGGCCGCGCCGCGCGCGGATCTGCTGCAGTCCATCGTCGATGCCACCGTCGCCGGCGGCCGACCGCTCACCATGGAGGAACGGCTCGGCGTCGTCACCGTGCTACTGCTGGGCGGGCTCGACACCACCCGCGGCGCACTCGCCTACATCGCCGAGTTCCTGACCGAGATACCCGGCCTCGAAGCGCGCCTGCGTGAACCGGATTGGGCCGCTCGCGATCTGGACGAGCTGCTGCGCTACACCTCGACCGTGAGCGTCATGGGCAGACTCGTCATGGAGGACAACGACCTGCTCGGCGTCCCGATCGCCAAGGGCGACCGCGTCGCAGTGCACTGGCGCTCGGGCAACCGCGACAGCAACCGCTTCGACAACCCCGGCCAACTCGACTTCGACCGTAACCGCAACCCGCACTTGGCCTTCGGCATCGGCATCCATCGGTGCGTCGGCCGCCACTTCGCGCGCATGCAGCTCGACATCGGCATCACCCGCCTCCTGAACCGCCTCACCGGCTTCCGCCTCGCCCCCGGCACCGAAGTGCGCCGGTCGGTCGGCATCAGCGTCGGAGCACCTCGCGAACTACGCCTCCGCTTCGACCCCGTCACGCCCTGACCTGCCCGGAGTCTCGCCTAGGCGCGGCCGAACACCTCGTAGGTCCCGACCTCGTGGGTGACCTCTTGCCGCCAGGCCACGATCCGCCACCCGTCCGAGGTGTAGGCAGCCTCGGCGTGGTACCAGCCGAACACTTCGAACACGAGATCGGGTCGATTCGCACCGATATGGTGGACCCGCATCTTCGCCGACATCGTGGCACGTTCGCCGTCAACAGTCGCTTGCTCGTGCCCCATCAAATGCTGTGTGGGACCACACTTGTCGAGATATCCACGAATCATCCTGACGAGATTGTCTCGGCCGTCGACGATTTCAGACCCCGCGTAATCCGCCTTCACATCCGGGGCGAACACGCTGTCGAGGCCCGCCCAGTCACGCCGGTCGAGCGCATCGGCATACCTGTGGAGTAGAGCGATAACTGCATACCGTTCGCTGGTCATTGCGGGACCGTAGCGGCCAAACCCACGTCCCGACCGGTGATCGTCTCGCTGATCGGGACAATTACCTTGACCCATGACAGCACAGAAGAATCTGTATTCAGAAAATCATGAATCGCGAGAAGGCGGAACCAACGCAAGCTCATGCCGCGAGCCGCCCGGCGCGGTACGGCGATGAATGCCCAAAGATCAACGGCAGGAGCCATTTTGGGTCTATTCGTGGACCGAGTCGCATTCACCGCCGAGATGGGGGATCGAGGTATGCGGCCGTTGCCGTTTGCACGAACGATCGGATCAACGGGTTGGCGTCGCCCTCGTTCCAGACCACCACCACCCTGCTCGGCGCCATATCGATCAGCGGGACCACAGCCAGTCCCTCGGGCACGTTGTGCCCGAGCGGAGTTATGCCGACGGTGCCGTTCCACAGCACGGCTTGCACACATTCTTGAACAACCCGCACGACCGGGCCCTCCCGCGGTTCGCCACCGTTCCAGTACGTCTGCCAGAGGGGGTCGGTGCCGGCGGGAAACTGGAACCAGCGACGGTCGGCCAAGTCGGTCAGTTTCAGGTGGTCGCGGTGAGCCAGCGGGTCGTCTGCGCGCAGTACGGCTCCGACGGGGTCGGCGCGCAGTTCACGGACGGTCAGGGCGGTGTCGTTGAACGGTGCACGGGTCACGGCGACGTCGACCAGTCCGGCCTTCAGCCCGCAGGTGGGGTCGCTGAGGTCGGTGTCGCGGATACGGATGTCCACCTCGGGGTGCCTGTGGCGGTAAGCGGCAGCCAGTCTGGTGATGCCGGGGTCGGTGGCGTCACCCAGGATGCCGATGGTGAGGTTCGCGTTTCCGGCCGCAGCCGCCAGCCGCACGCTGAGCCGGTCGGCCTGCTCGAGCAGAGCACGCGCCTCGTCGAGTAGCACCGCCCCGACCTGGGTGAGACCGACACCGGTGGGCGACCGATCGAACAGGGCGGCACCGACTTCCGCCTCCAGTTGCCGGATAGCGCGGCTCAGCGGCGGTTGGCTCATGTACAGCCGGGTGGCGGCACGCCCGAAGTGGCGTTCCTCGGCGACGGCTACGAAGTAGCGCAGCGTACGTAGCTCCACGCTGGCACGATACCCGTCCGGTATCGGCATCGCGGAACGGGTCTTGGACACCTCCGGTGTCCCGGCGGTGCAATCGAAATATGACCGACGAAGCACACAGCGACGAAACGAACTCCGCCACAACGGTTTCGATAGTGCGGCCGGGCGAGGGAGAGGTGAACATGTTGGGCGCCACGCGAATGCGCGTCCTCGAGGACGGCAGCAATACCGGCCACCGTCTCGGACTCGCCGAATCCGTCGTGGCTCCCTACACCCCGGGGCCGACCCTTCGCCAACATCACCGGCCAACCGGCCGTCATGCTCAGCACCTTCACCCCCGACCTGTATGTGCAGTACTTCCGCGACCTGCAGGACATGATCGCCGACGGCGGGGAACTGACACCACAGGTGAACATCGACGTGATGAGCCACTACGCCACCGAGCCCGCCACCGACTTCACCTGAACCCCCCAGCGGACCGAGGCGCTTTCGTCACGGTCACTGATGTCACCACTGGATAGGAATTGTGAACATCGCATTCTGGATCGCCGCCGGCCTGCTCGCTCTCTTCTACCTGTATGCAGGCGCACTGAAGATCACCCGAAGCCGGGATCGACTCCGGCCCATGATGGCCTGGGTGGACCGCACACCCCTACCCGCTGTCCGCGCCATCGGCGTGCTCGAAGTACTCGGCGCGCTCGGGCTGATCCTTCCACCCCTGACCGGCGTCGCGCCCTGGCTCGCTGTGATCGCGGCCGTTGGGTTCGTACTCCTGCAATTCGGTGCGATCCCGGTCCATCTGACCGGCGGAGATCGAAAAGTCGCCCTCAACATCACCCTTCTGCTCACAGCAGCCGTGACCGTTTTGTTCGCGACCACCTGGGTGTGACTCTCGGATCCCCAAAAGAATCCGGAAGTTCTCGGGTCGTGGATGTCGAGAACGCCCGGGCGGCTCCGTCCCAGGGGTACGGAGGCGAACGGGCCTCTAGGACACCGACGAAGAGGAACGAGCATCATGCAAGCGAACGAGATCACCGCGATCCTGGACCTCCCGATCAGTCAGGAGCTGCTGGCTCGCGATCTGCTGCGGATGGCGTATGTCGCCAAGGACGGCACGCCTCGCAACATCCCGATCGCATTCACCTGGAACGGCTCGGAGATCGTCGTCTGCACCACGAAGAATGCCCCGAAGCTGCCCTTCCTGCGGCACAATCCGGAGGTCGCGCTGACGATCGATACCGAGGTGCATCCGCCGAAGATCCTGCTCATCCGCGGGCGAGCGGAAATGGATGTGGTGGATGGCATCCCGGAGGAGTACCTGCGGATGAATGGCAGCTACGAGATGACCCCGGAGCAGCGGGTCGAGTGGGAGGCCGAGGTTCGCTCGCTGTACGACGGCATGGTCCGGATTGTCATCACCCCGACGTGGGTCAAACTCATCGACTTCGAAACCACCCTCCCGACCGCGGTCGAAGAACTGATCCGGCAACGGGCCGAGCGTCAGAGCGCCTGAACCGATCGACCCGGCCAGAATGGGCCCTAGGAACCGAGGAGAACATCATGCCGAAATACCTGCTGCTCAAGCACTACCGGGGCGCGCCGGCCCCGGTCAACGACGTGCCGATGGACCAGTGGACGCCGGACGAGATCTCGGCCCACGTGCAGTACATGGAGGACTTCGCCGCGCGACTCGAGACCACCGGCGAGTACGTCGACAGTCAGGCGCTCTCGCCGAAGGGCACGTTCGTCCGCTCCGACGGCGAGGGTCGCCCGCCGGTCACCGACGGCCCGTTCGCGGAGACCAAGGATCTGATCGCCGGGTGGATGATCATCGACGTCGAGACCTACGAACGGGCGCTCGAGCTGGCCGGCGAGCTGTCCGCGGCGCCGGGCGCGGGCGGGAAGCCGATCCAGGAGTGGCTCGAGCTGCGACCGTTTCTCACCGCGTCACCCACGGTCACCGAGTGAACGAGTCGCTGCTACGCGAACTCGTGCCCGCGGTGATCGGCGTCCTCGTGCGCCGCGGAGCCGACTTCGCCGCGGCCGAGGATGCGGTGCAGGAGGCGCTGATCCGGGCACTGGAAACGTGGCCGGACGATCCACCGCGCGATGCCAAGGCGTGGCTCATCGCGGCCGCCTGGCGAAAGTTCCTCGATGCCGCCCGCGCCGAAACATCGCGGCGGGGACGGGAATTCGCCATGGAGGTCGAGCCTCCGGCAGGTCCGTTGCCCGCCACGGACGACACACTGTGGCTGTATTTCTTGTGCGCGCACCCCTCCCTGTCCCCCGGGTCGGCCGTCGCATTGACCTTGCGCGCTGTCGGCGGCCTGACGACCCGGCAGATAGCCACGGCCTATCTGGTCCCCGAAGCGACTATGGCGCAACGGATCAGCCGCGCCAAACGGCGGATCACGGGACTGACACTCGACCGGCCCGGTGACCTCACGACGGTGCTGCGCGTGCTCTACCTGGTCTTCAACGAGGGCTACAGCGGGGATATCGATCTGGCGGCCGAATCCATCCGCCTCACCCGTCAGCTCGCCGCCTCGACCGATGAACCCGAGGTCGCGGGGCTGCTCGCGCTGATGCTGCTGCATCATGCTCGCCGCGCGTCTCGCACCGGCCCGGGTGGTCGCCTGGTGCCGCTCGCAGCACAGGACCGATCGCATTGGGACACCGGCCTTATCGCCGAGGGGGTGGGGATGTTGCAGACCGCGCTGGCCCGCGACCGGCTGGGCGAATACCAGGCCCAGGCCGCGATCGCCGCCCTGCACGCCGATGCCCCGAGTACCGCCGAAACGGACTGGGTACAGATCGTGGAGTGGTACGACGAACTGCTACTCCTCACCGACAGCCCGGTAGTGCGGCTGAACCGCGCAGTGGCAGTCGGCGAGGCCGACGGACCCCGCGCCGGACTGGCCGCACTGGCCGCACTGGACCCAGAACTCCCCCGCCACACCGCAGTCCGCGCCTACCTCCACGAACGCGCCGGCAACCTCGAGCAGGCCGCCACCCTCTACGCCGAGGCATCCCGCGCAGCCACCACCGTGCCCGAGCGCGATCACCTCACCCGCGAGGCAGCCCGGATACGGCAGCTACTGCGCTCCTGAGCCCGGTTGCGGCACAACCACACTCGACCTCCCGCGTGGAAGCCAGCTACCAGCCCGGGTAGGCCGACGTACGGACCCGACTTTGGTCGAGAACGTCCTCTACTGCCGATCGTGTGATCGGGCAGGTGTCAGAATCGCTCATTGAAGATTGCGCGACGTCACACCTCGAATCTGCTGGCCATGCGGGCATTCGAAGCCACCGGTCGGGCACGACGAACACACGGCGATACGCGCTGGTGCAAATGAACTCCCGGCACAGCACTTGATTTCAGCAACACTGCTCGACCGGGAGTTCACTCGAATCTCGACCGTCACGCACCCAACACCGGAGTTCTGGACGCTTACTCAGATGCACCAGACGACACTGCCGAGGGGGATACACCACGTAGCTGATCCGAACGATCCGTCGACCGGAGTGGCGGAGGACGACGGAGGCGCCGCGGCAGTCGAAGCGGCAGTGGCCGCGGGCGCGGCGAGGACGAGCAGGGGCGCGGCAATAATAGTCGCGGCAAGGGCTTTCATGATCTTGCTAGACATTTTGCTTCCTAACAACGAGCTGTATGACGTCCGGGTACTAGGCCGAGCTACCGGACTGGGTCTGCGAGTGCGTCACGTGCCGAATCGACTTTGCGACACCCGATATCGCTCCTTGGTGAAGTTCATGTGCGTTCCGACAGGAACGCGCATTCCAGCCGGCCGACAGCTGCAGCATCGACCACACCGGACAAGACGTCATTTGGTACCGAGGAAGACGTCACTAGCAGCTTACCGCTGGCTACCAAAACACTGAAGCAGGTCACCGCTGCGACGAAAACGACGGTAATCCGGTTTGCCGTCGAACTTCTCGACCTGCACCTCCGATGAGCGGACATCATCGTCGGCTGATTTCCATGCACGCATCATTGGCGCAGCCGGTGCTCGGTGGACGGCCTTCCGATGAGTGCCTCTACTTATGGTCGATGCGGCCGATCGGATCGGTGGCCTGTGCGAGATCGGTCTGCGCCTGCTTCCATGCCATGTCATCGATTCCGAGGGCGCTGCGGAGGTAGGCCCACGAAGCCTCGCGGATCAGCGCGACGCGGTCGGGGCTTTCATCGGTGGTGTCCTTGGCGTTGTAGCCATGGATTCCGCCGAGTGAATGATCGCCTCCGAAGATGGTGAGCAAGCCTTGGGCGCCAGGGCTGTAGGCGTAGACGTCGGTGAACCAGTCGGGGCCGCGGGTCGAGAGATGGGATTGATCGTGATCGCCCGCGACCACCAGGGTCGGTGTGGTCAGGTTGCCGAAGTCGGGGTTCATGAAGGAGAAGTTCTCCGCGGCGAACGGGGTCAGGGTGTCGCCGCCGAGGCCGGTAGTAGCAAGCAGGACACCGGCTTTCACTCGCGCATCGCTCAGATCGGGTCCAGGCTGCCCGTTCGTGCCGATGACGCGTGCGCCGAGCAGCATGCCGGCGGTCTGCCCGCCCCAGGAATGCCCCGCGACGGCAATACGGTCGCGGTCGATGCGTTCGTCGAGCCCTGGAATCGCGGCAACGATCCGGTCGAGCTGGTCGAGAACCTGCGTGACGTCGCGGAGCCGGACGCGCCAGATGTCCGGGTACCGGGGATCGGCCGGAGTGAGGCCGAGGGTTCGTGAATCGAGAAATGTGGGCTGCACGACGACGAAACCGTTGCCGGCCCAGAAGTCGACCAGCGGGTCGTAGGAGGACATCGACTCGCCGTAACCGTGGGCGAGCACGACGATGGGCAGACCGGCGCCGACGGTGGGTGCGGATATGCGCACCTGCAGGTCGTCGCCGCGTTCGGGCGCCGGCAGGACGACCGGTTTGACGCTGATGATCGGGGTGGTCAGGGCGGGTACAGCGCTGCGGGCGGCAGTGTCCGGTCCGGGCATGGGGTTTCCCTTCGATAGCGATGCGCGCTGCGCCGTGGGGATCGAGAATCCACGCGAACCGCGGATATACTCAAGCGGAGCACTGTTCCGAATATACGGAGCAGTGTTCCGATTGACAACTGTCGCCGTGAAAGAAGGGAAGTCACGTGGACGCACGCGACGAGCGAGCCGCTGCCAGTTCGGCCAAACGCGCCGACGCGCGACGGAACGAGCGGGCCCTGCTCGATGCCGCGGCATCGGTGTTCGTCACCCAGGGCGTGGATGCGCCGGTCCGCCAGATCGCCGCCGCGGCCGGCGTCGGCATGGGCACGATCTACCGGCACTTCCCCGCGCGAGCAGATCTCGTCGCGGCCGTCTACCGGCATCAGATCGACGCCTGCGCCGAGGCCGGGCCCGCCCTGCTCGCGGAGGAGTCCTCACCGTTCGCCGCACTGCGTCGATGGGTGGATCTGTTCGTGGACTTCCTGGTGACCAAGCATGGACTCGCCGCCGCGATGCGCAGCGACCCCGACAGCTTCACCGCCTTGCACACACTGTTCCTGGACCGACTCGTGCCGGTGTTCGACAGTCTCCTCACCGCCGGCCGCAACGCCGGCGAGATCACCGCCGACGTCTCCGCCTATCAATTGCTGCGCGCGATCGGCGACATCTGCGCGGGCGCAGAAATGGTCGACCCGAATTACGAGGTGCATCTCACCATCGGCCTGCTGCTCGACGGGTGCCGGCGGTAACGACCGCGAAATTCGAAGGCGCACAGCCATATCCGGCCACGCATCGCCACTGCCACCCCGCCGGGACGCAACCACTCGATATGCGCGAAACCCTCTCGCCCCAAGCAATTCTGGTCTACCGGATATCCAGCACCATCGTCATGGGAACCCTGCCTTGCCGCATACCGCGCCGACCGAACCGGCCACGCGGACCGGTCGACGACGAGACCGACTGCGGCGCAGGAACATCCGCTTCTGTCGACGTGCGCGCTCGGTACGCATCAGATCGCCGAGCGCCCCGTCATAGAATGACCGTCTAACCAAGGCGAACGTCTATGGTGGCCAGACCGAAGATCTTGCGCCCAGCGGACTTCGCGGTGAGAACGACTGTGGCGGTTCTGGTTTCCGGGTCGATCGACTTGATCCGGCCGCTGAACTCCACATCCCCGGCCGAGACGGCTCCGACGACGGTGTAGTTCGACAGCCGGGCTCCGTACCGGATGATGGCACCGGGGTCGCCGAGCCAGTCGGTGACAAACCCCGCCCCGAGGCCCATGGTCAGCATGCCGTGTGCGATCACATCGGGAAGGCCGGCCAATGAAGCGACTTCCTCGTTCCAGTGGATCGGATTCACATCACCGGCGACTCCCGCATAGTTCACCAGGTCGCCCCGCGTCAGTCGGACAGTCCGGGCCGGTAGCTCGTCACCCACGGCGATGTCCTCGAAACGGATTGCCGTGTGCGGCACACGGGTTCGCGATACGTGCGAATGGCGGGAGGCTGCCTGTGCAGGCTGATCGGCCAGTGGATGTCCGGCGGGTGGCGCCGAGGCTGCGGGCGAGGGCGCGGGTTCCAAACCGCTCATGATCACACCTTCGATGGCATCGCTGATGTCGGCATCGACGTCATCGCCGGTGATGCCGACGATCGTGGTGTGCATGATCTGCACGATCTGGCCGGACTGGTCGGTAAATGTATTGGTGACGGTGAGCAGGTCCTTGCCGGCGACACGGCGAACCGAGGACAGTTCGACATCACTGATCAATCGGTCACCGGCCAGGACAGGCTTGTACATCTCGAAGACCTGGTCGGTGTGCACGAACATGTCGTAGCCGGCCAGCACGTTCTCGAGCAGAGCACGATTGGCCCGCATCGCCACGATCGAAGCGAACGTCGCCGGCGCGACCAGCCCGGCGAACCCGAGCTCGTTGGCAGCGGAATCGCTCCAGTGTGCCGGATGGGAGTCCTGGACAGCCCGCGCGTATTCGCGGATCTTCTCCCGACCAACTTCGTAGTAGTCATCGACGCGATAGCGATAACCGATCAGCGCGGCCACATCGAATGCTGCTTCCATCAAGCCTCCCCTACATCGTTCGACCAACCTCAGACCCGGATCCGCAGAGCCGAATTCATGAGCGGACACCACTCTTCCACAGGACAGCACGCTTGCTGAGGAGAACAAACGGTCTTGCCGACGAGTCGGCCGATGCCTCAGCGCAAAGTCTGAAGCACATCCGCTCATGGCGCATCCCGCGCGGTTTGATCAGCTAGAACGAGCGCGGCCGACAGCGAGAACGACTGCGGCCCAGGACATCCTCCTCTGCGGAGATTCGGGCAACCGGTGCAATCCCGACAATCCGCTGTAGAACAGCAATTTCGCACCGATTCCTCAGCTGTAGTCCACGTCCAGAACGGTCGGGTTGGCGGTTCATGCCCGGACAGCAGCGCGCTCTTCGGGCCGGGACCCGGCCCTGACACCAGTCTCGAGTAGCCGCATAGCGCGCTGACCGAACCGGCCGGCAAGGGCATCGGAAAATCAATGGGCAGAGGGCCATACGGCTGCAGGCAGTGCACGCACATGCCGAGTTGCGGGCGGCTTTCGACGTGTTTCACACGTTATCCGGTGGCACGGCAGTGGGATTGTCAGTGTTCGGAGACGGCTTCCTCGTAGGCGCGAAGCGTCGCTATCACGAGGGCGCGCTGCTCGGCCGTCAGCGGGCCCAGGGCTGCACGCCAGCCGCGGCCCGCGCCACCGAGCCATGCCGCGACCGACGTTCGATGGGAATCGGCGATGGTGACAAGGGTTCGTCTGCGGTCATTGTCGTCGGTCCGTCGATCCACGACGCCCTGGCGGCTGAGGTCCGCGACCATCAGGCTCACGGTCGTGGGCGCCACCTCCAGCCGCTGCGCCAGCTCGTTCACCGTCAGCGGCCCGTCGAACAGCACGTAGGTCAGCATCGAGAGATGGCGAGGCGCCAGATCGAATGATCGCAAGGCCGCCGGGACCGGCAGGCGTTTCGCGCGCCCGATCAGCCGTGGCATGAGCAGCACCATGGCGCGAACGCTGTCGTCCAAGGACAGACCAGGCTCCGTTGACATACCTCTCTCTCCAAAATATCTTTGCATACAAAGCAATCTTGGTGAACCGGACCTTCATCGTCCCATGCGAACACGCCGGTCCTGCACTCCACAGAGGAGAACCAATGTCCGAACCGATTGCGCGGCCCAGGGCACTGACCATCGGTCTGCACCCCCGAGCCATGGACTACAACCGCATCCCCGATCTGGACGAGGCACAGCTGACCGCCAGGGTCGACGCCGCCAACGACGCCCTGCGCGACACCGAATTCGATGTCACCCCATACCTTGTCGGCGCATCACCCGAGGAAGCCGAAACCGAAATACGAACCCTGCTCGCCCACCAGCGGTTCGACCTCGTCATGATCGGCGGTGCGATACGAGCCTTCCCCGACCACACCCCGCTGTTCGAGCGCATCATCAACACCCTGGCCGAGGCCGCCCCGGGAATTCGATTCTGCTTCAACACTTCCCCCGAAACCACCCTCGACGCCCTCCGCCGAGCATCCACAGCCATCTGAACCCCGACACGCACCAATCGCACCGGCCAACGGGGCCACCAGAGAGATCAACCGGCAGAGCGCCGTAAGGGCCTGCGACGATGGTGAGTGTCGTTACGATCGCGGCATGGAGAATCGCAGAGCCGATCGAACGTCCGGTGAGGCCGTTCGGCGTTCGGTGGTTTTGGGTGGGGGCGGCGTCGCCGGGTCGGCGTGGATGGCGGGTTTGGCCGCTGAATTGCGCCGCCGTGGAATCGATTTGGGTTCGGCCGACTCGATAGTCGGCACGTCCGCAGGCGCGGTCGTCGGGGCGGCACTGGTAGCGGGGCGGGATCTGGACTCGTTTGCCAACGATCCACGTCCCCCAGGCAGCACGGAACCACCGTCGGTGGTGAAGCGCGAGTTGGTTGCCACCGTTTTCTCGGTGTTGTTCGACCGGACGTTGGATCGTGATACGGCGCGGCGCAAGGTGGGTCGAATGGCGATGGCCGAGGAGCCGGCGCAACCGGCCCATATCGCACCGATGGAGTGGCTGGTCGGCGGCAACGACTGGCCGGATCGCAGGTTGCGGATCGTCGTCGTGGACGCCGCCAGTGGTGAGCGCCAGGTCTGGGACAGCGGCAGCGGTGTACCCCTGGCTACCGCTGTCGCCGCGAGCCGTTCCTTTCCGGGACTCCGCCCGCCTGTTGTGGTCGGAGACCGCTACTACATTGATGGCGGGGTTTGGTCGCCCACCAACGCGGACCTCGCCGCGGACTCGGACGTCGTTCTGGTGGTTGAGCCATTGGCGCACATGTTCCCGCCCGAACAAGTTCAAGCCGAACTCGCGACGACGGCAGCCGATACCGTCGTGCGGTTCCGCCCCGACGCGGCCACGATCGACGTGTTCAACGCGTTCGCGACCGACTCGGATGTGCTCGCGAGCTGGCCGGTAGCGTTCCAAGCGGGCATTCGCCAAGCAGACAGCCTGGCACAGCAGTTGATCGACGCGGGCTGGTTGTCGCTGGAGCGATGATACGCACCCAGGCCGCGCATGCGACGGATAACCGCGGGGCGCGCTGACCGAACCGGCCAGCGGGGATCGGCCGGAACCCGGTGCGGCGCAGAGCATCCGCTATCGCCAAGTTTCGGGCGACCGGTGCAATCCCGCACAATCCGCTGTAGAACAGCGATTTCGCGCCAATTCCTCAGCTGTAGTCCACGTTTAAAACGGCTGGGTTGGCCGTTCATGCCCGGACAGCAGCGCGCTCTTCTGCCGCATCGTGCGCGGGTCCGAAACGGCCGCGGCTGGAATTGGCAAGTTGGGTTTGTGGGCGTCGGTTTCGATGCTTCGGAGGAGATGGGCCGGGTGCGCGAAGCCCGGCGCGGGCCGCCCGCAAGTCCTAAGCTGACCGCGGCCAAAAGCACCCAATGACATCAGGAGTCAGACAATGGCTACACCTCGCGACGCCCTCCTGGACCTGCGCCGGGCCGCCTCGGCGGGACTGCTCGATCTCGACGGGTCCGGCCCCGCCTCGCGCGAGGCGGTGCGGGTGCGAGAAACCCTCCTGGCGCCGCACTTCGGTACCGTCGCCTGGTCGGTTCCGCCGAGCTACCGGGAGCTGCTGGCGGAGCACAATCGGCTGCGCTGCCATCGGGAGGAGGACGATCGCGAGCGCGAGTTCGTTCTCGTCGACGAGCGGGAACTCGTCGGGTTGAACGCCGAGCTGGTGCACATGCCCGAGGGGGTCAGTCGCGAGCCGGGGCGGTACCTGTCGACCAATCACCTGGTCGGGTTCGCCGAAGCCGGTTACGAGGCGGTGTGGTGTTTCGATGTCGCGCAGCCGGGCGGAGACGGCGAGTACCCGGTCTACTACCACCATCAAGACGAGCCGCGGGCACGCTACCTCGCGGACGGTGCATGGGAAGAGCAGGCCGACGCCGTGCCCGACTTCCCGTCGTTCGCAGCCTGGTTCGAGGCGATGGCCGCGGCCTTCACCTCCGCGCAGCCCCCGGCCTGGTTCGACGAGATGGGCTCCCCGGCCCTGGTGTGGCTCGCCCGTGACGGGATCTTCCAGGCCGGTGTCCGGTACTGATCGGGTGCGGCTGGCGGGGCCCGCCGCGGACGGGGTGCGGATCTCGGCGGGAGTGCGGGTGTTCCGGATCCGTCCGCGTGTCCCGGGCGATTGGTGGCTGTATGTGACGTCTGGGTGTCGCGCTGATCGAATCGTCGAGTGGCGAGCAGGCAAAGATCAGCTGGCCGTGGCGATCTGAGGCCGAATGGAACGCACGCTCTCACTAGCCGATGCCGCCCTGGCCGAAACGGCCAGCGCGAGCGCTCCGAAGATCAACGGGCTGAGATCATCTCACCCGACTGTGCCCGCCAGCAGTGCACGAAAATGCCGAATTTCGTGTGCTTGGCTAGAGCCGAATGATCTTCTGGGAGTCCATGAAACGTGTTCTAATCGATGCGTTTTGACGAGTCGGAACAGAGGGGGTCGATCTCGGTGGTTTCGTTCTTCGTGGCGCGGGACGGGCGGTACCAAGCGCATGGATACGGGGTCAGCCAGTGGTCGTCGAAGCAGGTGAACGGGCCGGCGGTGTGTGGACTGTTGGCACGTCAGGTTGAAACGCATTGCCCCGCGGAGGGCTTCATACCTGCGCGGCTGACAGTCGATTTGCTGCGGCCGGTACTCAATGAACCGATCGCGGTGCACAGCGTCGTCGTCCGTGAGGGTGCGCGGGTGATCGTGGCCGATGCCTCCATCGTGCAGGAGGGCGAGGTTCGCGCACGGGCGAGTGCGGTCTTCCTCGCTTCAGCTTCGGCGGCACCGGGTGAGATGTGGCAGCCGCGGGCGTCATTGCCCGCTCCGCAGGTTCTGCTGACATCGCCGGATGGTGAGCCGCCGTTGCTCAAGTGTGGCGAGTCCGAGTGGACCGACAACTTGGCCGCAGGCCGGAACGCCGACCGTAAAGTGCTGTGGCAGAACCTCATTCCCTTGATCGAGGGCGAAGCGATCTCCCCGTTTCAGCGAGCAGCTGCCATGGGGGACGCCACGAACTTCGTCTGCCATTGGGGATCTGCGGGGATCGGCTACATCAATACCGACATGACGTTGACGCTGTCGCGGTTGCCCGAAGGTCCCGAGCTCGGGCTTCAGGCTCAGGATCAGGTCACCGGCGACGGTATCGCGGTGGGAACCGCAACGCTCTACGATCGCGTCGGCCGGTTGGGCACCTGTGTGGTGACTGCCGTCGCGGACGCCCGGCGGCCAGTGCCGGCAGCACGCCACGCGGCGGCCGCACGCTGATCAAACCTCCTCATCTGCCGCTTCCCGCGCTGACCGAACCGGCCACGGGTGAGCTGACATTGCGACGGCGCTGACACAGCGCGGAACCGGCTGCCCTACGAAAGTTCGGAATCCGCCACTGCCGGAGCATCGGTGTGGACCAGGTCGTAAACGTACGACCGATCGCCCTTGAAGCTCACCCACACTCCTTCGGGCGGGAGGTCACCCCGCCCGGCATCGTCGAACGGACGACTCGACACCGCAGCCTCCGCAGTGCACACCACCCACCCGAAATCGGGAAGCCGCCGACACCAGATGTCGAGGTCGACCCGCTTGTACGACGGAAAACCGTGCGCGTCCCCGTCGCGGACGAACTCGTAGGTCAACCCGTCCAGCCGCCGCACGAAGCGCATACCCGGCATCAAGCCATCCTCGACGACGAACTTTGCCAAGATCAACCGGATATCGGGAGCGGACGTAACCCCCCGAACGCACTCATCTGCCGCATCGAGCGCGGTTCGAAACGGCCACACCGCGACCGAACACGTCGGCACGGGAAAGGTTCAAAGGCCGTCGGTGGCGCTCGGCCGGATGCTGACGACGGCGCCGGAGGCGCGAAGGGAGCGCGCCAAGAGTTCTATTTCCACGAGAGTTCCTCGAAGCCCGGCGCGCAGGAGTTCGTTGGCCATGGGCCGGGCCTGCGATAGCGGCAGCGGTCGGAGCCGAACCTAGACCGGGAACCGATCTACGCCAACCATCCGGAAATGCCGCGACCCGCGGGCTCCGAAGCGGCCGACGCGGACCTGGAAGATCAACCGGCAGAAGGCCTCACGGCCGAGAGCGGTGTGCGCTCACGCCGAATGTCGCGTGTTTCGGGGGCAGTTGATCGGTGTCGGTCAGTCTGTCAGCAGGAGGGTGAGCAGGGTGCGGAGTTGGTGTTGCTGCTCGGTGGTCAGCCGGGCCAAGGGTCGGCTGGCGAAGGGCATGCGGGCTTGTAGGTCCTCGGCGACGCGTCTGCCCTGATCGGTTGCCGCGACCAGGCGCACTCGACGGTCGTTCGGATTCTCCCGGCGCTCGATCAGGCCACGGGTCTGCAATTTGTCGACGAGGGCGGTGACATTCGACGGCTCGGCGTGCAGATGCTCGGCGATCCGCCGGGTCACGACCGGTTCCTGTGCCGCCAGCAGCGCTTTGGCCTGCATGGGCGTCAACTCATGGGCGTCGGCGGCCGCCTCCGCCTCGGAGGCGTAGCGGCGATTGATCGCTGCGAAAAGCCCTACCACCTCGGCTGTCAGTTCCCGCTGCTCCTGCTCGCTCGACATGCCCCCACTATAGCGATACCCCATCATAATTATGATGTATGATAATTATTGTTCATAACCAATAGCCAGGAGGAAACCCATGAGCCCGTCCATCGACCGGAAAACCGTCCTGATCACCGGCACCTCGACCGGCATCGGACTGCACACGGCCCTCCACGCCGCCCGCTCCGGCTGGCAAGTCATCGCCACCATGCGCGACACCGCCCGCTCGACCGCACTCGTCGAGCTCGCCCGCCACGACGGCGTCGCCGACCACGTCGAGGTCCGACAGCTCGACGTCACCGATCCGGCCTCCGTCCATCGCTGCGTCTCCGGCGTCGTCGACGATCACGGCCACCTCGACGCGCTGATCAACAACGCGGGGGCCGGCCACCTGGGCACCCTCGAACTGGAGGACATCGGCGAGATCCGCGCCGTCATGGAGGTCAACTTCTTCGGCGTCCTCGAAGTCACCCGCGCCGCGCTCCCGCAACTGCGCGCCGCACACGGACGAGTTCTGACCGTCAGCAGCGTCGGCGGGGTCATCGGACAGCCGTTCAACGAGGCATACTGCGCCGCGAAGTTCGCCGTCGAGGGCTTCATGGAAGCGTTGGCCCCGGTAGCCGCGCAGACCGGCGTCGCGGTCAGCGTCATCGAACCTGGCGCCGTCGCAAGCGAATTCGTCGCCAACGTCGGCGGACGTGAAATGCTGGCCACGAATGCGACCGGACCGTACGCTTCCGCGCTGGCCGCCTACCGCAAGCGCACCGAGGGCGCCTTCGCCAACGCCCAATCGCCCGAATCCGCCGCCCAGGCCATCGTCGAAGCGCTCGACGCCACCGACCTCCCGTTCCGAGTCCAGACTTCGGACACCGCCCGAAACTTCGTCGCCGTCAAACTCTCCGACCTCGACGGCGCGAAAGTGCAGGACATGACCAGCGCCTGGATCGGGTGAACCACCCGACCACAACCAGGTGATGGCGCGCTCACTGAACTCCCCCGCTGACGCTCACCGAAATTCCCCATTTGTCCCGTGTAGCTCCGCTGTGAAGGGCGGGCCCCTCCGATGCTGGCGTTACCACACCTGACCAGCACTTTCATTCGGAGGGGGCCCGCTTTTCCATGTCGATACGTGAGGAAGACGTGGAAATCAGTGCCCGCCTCGTTTGTCTGACGAAAGTGCCCAATCTTCTACTGTCCGCTTTGCGCGCGTTCATTGCCCGGCCACTTTCAGCAGGATCTTGCCGCCCCGGAGGAGATGCTGCACCGCGTCCTGGATGTGCTCCAGGGGGTACACGCCCGCCACGGGGACAACGAGGGTGCCGTCGGCCACCAGCGGTGCCGCCTCACGAATGACAGGCACCACCTTGTCGCGGTAGTCGAAGTCGCCGACAAAGAATCCGCGGACGGTGAGGTGCTTGCCGACCAGTGTCGAGGTATCGACCCACATGGGCTCGTCCCTGGCCCAGGCATAGCTGACCAACCATCCACCGTCGGACAGTAATTCGAGCAGCCGCCCCACCACTGGACCACCGACGGCTTCCACTGCCAGCGCCACTCGCGCGTCGCCGATCACTGCTCGAACATCGCCGACCGCATCGGGGTCGTCGACGTGGACCACGTCGGCCCCGGCTGCTGTGAGCTCGGCGAACGTTGAGTCGTCACGGACCAGGTTGATCGTCTTCAGCCCACGTAGTTTGGCTAACGCAATCAATGACCGTCCCACACCGGAATTCGCGGCGTTCTGAACCACCCAGTCACCGGGCTGCAGGGGGGTGCATTCGCTGAGCATCAACCCTGCCGCCGGGGGGTTGCTGCCCAGCATCGAGTACTGCTCGATGTTGCCGCCGGCGGGGAGTGCGAACAGGCCGTCGGCGGGCACGACGAGCCGCTCACGCCACGCACCGGCATACAGGGGTAGCACGACCAGATCGCCGGCTTGAAGTCCATCGACCTCGGCGCCAGTGGCAAGAACGCGTGCGACGCCCTCTGCGCCTGGTATGTGGGGCAGGGGTGGTCGCGCCAGCATGCCGGTGACAACCAGTAGGTCGTGCTTGTTCAACGGCGAGACCTCGACGCTCAACAGAACCTCGTGCGGACCCGGTGGCGGCGGCTCCTCGATGTCGACGACGCGGAGCACCTGCGCGGGGTCGCCGAACTGCTCAATCTGGATGGCGCGCATATCAATCCCTCTCCATCGAAGTACTGAGTGGTCCGGGTGCGGCTCTACGCACAGCCTCAGGCCCCGGAAGCCGGCAGCCCCGATAATCGGAGCCGCCCACGGGCGGAGAATTTCCGCGAGCACAGGCGGGGAACTTCGGCGAGCGCCGTCACAGTGGCGCCGGTCGGCGCAGGTGCTGTAGATCAGTCCTTACTTGGCCGGTAACTGAGTAGGGATCTGCGTAGACCGCTGAATGCATAGCCGGCCGCCCACACTGAAATCACAATGAGGACAACGAACATCGGTAGCCAGCTGCTCTTCTGGTGATCGACGCTCCACCAGACCGCCGTGAACAGAATCGCGCAGATGAACAGCAGGATGTCGCGCAAGCTGCCGCGATAGGAGGCGGCCGCTCTGCGCAGCAGCTGGTATCGGTTGACGGTCGCGACCAGGTCGTCGATGCGACTGTCGATGCTCCCTTGGAGTTCGGCTCGCCGCTCCACCTCCTGCGCAGGTAAGCGTTCCAGCAGTTCCATATCCTGCTTGATCGTCTTGCGGACATCCGGGCCCTTCAGATATCCCGCCGCTGCGCCCAGAGCCAATCCACCTGCAATGGGCGCGATCCCCACGGCAAGGTCAACCAAAGCGGCCATGCTTTCGTCTCCTCGGCCAACCCATCAATATCGCGGCGAAAGTACCGCCCAGATCATATGCCCGGTCGTGTACCGCTGTGTCGATCGAAACGCCGACCTCGAGGCCTCTGGTCATGCTCGACTGACCAGAGGTTTGCTCGGCATTGCGACCAGAACAGCGAAAGTACCGGTATCGGGGTGAGGGGATCGTCGTCCTGACAGCGCTCGTACGAATCGCGGCATCCTGTGTCCGCTGCCGACGTCGATTCAGCGGCGGACGCCGCAGAGGTTGGCTGTGATACGGAATAATCGGAGGCTTTCCGATGGGCAATTCTGTTGATCGCCTGGAGGAAAGTCACCGACCCTACGGCAACCCCACTGTCTCGACGGACTCACTGACAATGCTCACCACCCGTGGCGGTCCGAATTCATCGGGCCGCTACCGAGTGCGAAGGCGCGGCGGTACCTGCCGCACGGATGATGAAGGCAATCGCGGGAATCCGGGATGAGCGATGCCGAGCTGGTGCGAACGGGATTGCGAAGTGAAGACCGTCCCGGCCACACCGGCCCGGCGATCACCAGATGTTCCAGGTTCCCCTGAGCTGCTTGGCCTCCCGGTCTGCGCGCTCCAGATTCGGAACCAGGTCGGTGAAGTAACGCCGGGCGTCGCAGTTGTCGTCGCAGTTCTGATGCTGTTTCAGACCATGCTGTGCCGCTTGCAGATTCATGACCGGATAGTCCGGTGCGTCGTGCGAGATGATGGTCATGGCCTGCTCCCTGTCGTCCGGTCGCCCGCACGGATCACGGCGATGGCCTGACGCTTCTTGCCGCACACGGACATCGGGCACGACTCGTGGACTCGGAGGACATCGCGCGCGTAACCGATCGACATCGTGCTGATCGCCTCGTGGTTTTCGATGGGTATGCCGTACATGGCTGGCGCTCCGTTTGTCGGCGTTGATGTTTGGTGGCCCCGACCGCCGGTACGACCTGGACGTGCGACCCGCTCTCGAAGGGCACATGATCGGAACTTGTTGACCAGGATCGCTGTTCAGGTTCCCGGCGGCCAGGGCCAACTACTGGTCTACGCCGTTCGGTCACTCCATGGAACGTTCCAGAGAGCAATGTGCTTGAAAATGTTTCCGCCATCCAAAGTTGGCGGGAGAATCATTCCAAAATTGCATGAGACCGGTAGAGAGGCTAAGCGTATGGCTGTTGGCTCCACCGTTCCGCGCCGCCTGATCGGGCGGACACTGAAGCAGCTGCGCGAGCAATCGGGCGTCCCGGCGGTGAAGGCGTACAGGCTGATAGATGTTTCGCCCCAAACACTCTGGAGACTCGAAACGGGACAACCGGGCACGAAGGTCCGGGAAGTGGACGTGCACGCCCTCTGCCGTCTCTATGGCGCCGACGACGACACGACTGCCGCCCTCATCGGTCTGATTGCCGAAACGAAGAGTCCGGGGTGGTGGCACGACTACGGGTCCGCGGTGCCGTCGTATTTCGATTTGTACCTGGGCATGGAGGAATCCGCCCGGCAACTCACCACGCTCCACCTGAATCTCCTGCCCGGACTGCTCCAGACACCGAGCTATCGGCGCGCGGTGATCTGGGCCGCCTACCCAGGTATGCCGACAGCGGAAGTCGAACAGCGCATCGAGATTTCGGCGAAACGCCAGCAGCGGTTGAACGAGCCCCCAGTCGACTTCAGCGTCGTCATGTACATCTGTGAATCCGCCCTGCGCTGGTCGGTCGGCAGTCCGGCCGTCATGGCCGAGCAGCTTCGGCACATCGTGAGCGTGTCGAAGCTGCCCACAGTGTCGATCCGGGTGGTGCCGCTCGGCGTGGCAACTCCATTGCCGCTGATCGTTGGTACGTTCACACTGATGGAGTTCCCCGCGTACGCGGACTCCCGCCTGACGGAACCACCCTTGGTATACGTGGAGGGCTTCACGGGCGCGCTGTACCTGGACAAGCCTGGAGAGCTGGACCTCTACAAGGCGGCGGTGAGAACCCTCCGCACGGTAGCGAAAAGCGAGCAGGACACCAGGGAACTGGTACTGAACATTGCAAAGGAGTGCGAGTGAACGCCGACCTGTCCAAGGCGGATTGGTACAAGAGCAGCCGAAGCGGCCCGAACCAGGACTGCGTCGAGGTTGCGCATCTGGACGGGGGCACCGTGGGCGTACGGGACTCGAAGGACGTAGCCGGCCCGGCACTGGTCTTCGCTCCGGGCGATTGGGACGCCTTCAACGCGGCCGTGAAGGACGGAAAGTTCGACCGGTCCTGACCGACCATGACGACTGTGGGAGTCTGGGCGTGGTGTCCGGGCTCCCCTTCTTCATGCGTGACAAGATCTCCCACCAGCCTCGACACGTATACGACATGATCCGTTGAACATCCATCAAAGGAGATGTGCGATGCAGGTTAGGTCAGCAGTGGTCACCGGCGGCGCAGTGGTCGCTGGGTTGTTCGCAAGCCTGGTTCCGGGTGTGGCCCACGCCGATTTCATCGATCCGGCGCCCTACGTGGACGCCAATGGGGTGGCGTGGTTCAGCATGGCGGGAAACAACTGTTCGATCACTCCGAATGGTGTTGTGGGATGCGATCTTCCGACTCCGGCGTCGATCATGTCGATGACGATCGCGGGTATGACGATCCCGGTGCCCTACGTGCCGGCCGTTGCCATCGACACGGCGTACTTTCCCTCGCACCCGCAGTGGAGCTCCAATGGCAGCCACACTCAGCAGGGCGGCAATCCCGCGATCGTGCCGGGGGTCGATCAGTACACGACGTCGGTCTACTACGCCGGAGCCACGTGCACGGTTTCGGTCCGCAACGACGTGGTGTGCTCGGGGATGAGTCACGAATTCCGCGTCGCGGGGTTGCAGGCGTACGGAAACTGAACCAGGGAAATCGGATCGGTCGCCCGCCTCACTGATAGGAAGTGTCTCGAAGTGTGTGATGGGGTGGCATCGCGGTGCGGTGCCACCCCATCAGCATTTTGGTGAAAGCTGTTGCCCACGTTCGCATATTCACGGATGTGTCGGGGAAGAACGCCTGACCGGAGCGTTCGTCACACCCTCAGTGATCGTGTGGAGCAGCCGTTCCGCCGGACCGCGACGGAACCGGCTGCGCCACAGAGTCGCCAGCACCAGGGAACCGATGGCGAGTAGTGCCAGTAGTTCCCAGCCCGGGCCGTGGATGCCGCCCGGCGGTGCGCTCGCGTTCTCGTCGGGTATCGGCACCAGGACGCTGACCGCCACCACCTGCAGGATGTAGAGGCTCAACGCGCAGGAGCCCGCGGCGATCAAGGGCCGCAAGGCGAGACCGGCACGCGGGACCAGTGCCATCAGGACACCGATCACCAGGAAGGCGACACCGATCGCGCCGAACACCTCGAACGGGGTGCCGCTGTGCGGGGTGGCGACGGTCAGCCACCACCAGCTCGTTGTCGCCACCGCGCCGAAACCCGTCATGTCGATGATCCGGCCCGGATCGAAGTCGGTGACCCCGGCCTGAGTCAAACCCGCGGTGAGCAGGTCGACCAGGTGCGCGCGTCCGCCCAGCGGGCGCTGCGCCAGCCACGAACCGCCGTATCCGAGCAGCACCAGCAGCACACCGACACCGATCACCGGCAGCGGCCGGAGTGCGCGAATCCCCCAGCGGCCCAGGGCCATACCGGCGAAGACGAACGGCATCCAGGTGAGCGCCGGGTACCCGCCGGTGAGCACCAGCAGCCGGCCAACCTGCCGCAGACCCGACCACGAGGTGAACATCTCGAAGACGGGGTCGCCGCCGGAAGCGTTCTGGTGCATGTGGCTTCGGATGACGAAGGACAGGATCGGTCCGGCGATCGCCCACACCGCCGCGAGTATCGCGAGCGACCGGGCATCCAGCCGCAGGGCGGGCAGGGCCAGCAGGAAGAACAGGCCGTAGTAGGTCAGGATGATCATGATTCCGATGCCGGAATGCAGTTGCGCCAGCGCCAGACCCAGCAGCGCGACCAGCACGGCTCGGGAGCCGATGCGAATCAGGCTGCGGCGGGCCGCGATCCCGGTGGCAGGGTGCGCCCCGCCGGACATGAGCGCCAGCGACACGCCCGCCAATACCGCGAACAGCGCGGCCGACCGGCCCTCGAAGACCGTCAGCCAGGACGCGCCCGGCTGGCGCCGCGCCGGCCCGACATGCACCGCGAACATGCCCAGCACCGCGATGCCCCGCGCCGCGTCGAGCGCGAGGACGCGCGGCAGCGAATTCAAAGCATCCGATTCTTGCGGCACGGTGACCGATGCCGGCGATCTCATAACCTTGCCCACCTCCAGGATTTCGACTGCTAGTGACAGCGAGGCTAATTCGGCACACACGAGAAATTCGAGCCCAATGCCCGCTTCGCGGAAGAAATAGCCGAAAGAGTTAGTTCCCAGCTAACCAGAAGGGTTAGGCGAGAACTCGCGAGCTACGCCTCGAGGATGGCATCCAGCTCGATGATGTCGATCAACCAATGGCTCCGGCAGTGGTGAGGGCGGGCCACGGGCTCGCCCTCACCGCTTCGAGAAAGAACCTAGTCGCGCAGGAGAAGCGCGAGGTAGAGGCGGGTGGCCACGGCGTCGAATTGTTCTGCGGCGGGATCGGAGTAGGTGCGTGCGCCGGGGATGTCGGCGGCGTACGCACGAGCGGCCTCGGCCAGCGCACCCATGATGCCTGCCGATCGCTGGATGGCGGACTTCTCGGCCCACGCCAGGGAGCGGGCCGATTCGGGCAGCAGCCGTTCGCAGGCGATGCGGACGCACAGCTTGTCGGCGGGGGCTCCATCGTGCGGGCCGAACAGTGCTGGGGGCGCGAGGGTTTGGGCGAATTCCCAGAAGCGGACGGTTTGGAAGACGTGCACGATATGGTCGGCGCGGTCACCCAGGATGCGGGAATAGAAGTCCGGGACGAGCCGGTCGACGGTGAAGTTGTGGGCGGATTCCGTGCGGGTGATGCGGTCGAGTTCCGCGGTGGCCTCGGGTGAATCGATCGGATACGCAAGGGTTTTGCCGCCCGCGAAAATGGCGTCCGCGCCGCTGCCGGTCAGGATCGGGCCGGTGACGCCGAGACGATCCAGGACCGGCTGGATGGCGAGCATCGGGACGGCGTACGAAACCTCCCACAGCTCGGGCACTTTCAGGCGCTCCAGCGATTCCCGCGCCAACGCCGCCACGGCGGGGCCGTCCAGTTCGACGAGGTCGTGCGGCAGGCCGAGGGCGGTGGCGGCGGCCGTGGCGTTGGCGCGGTCGGTGCCGTCGGGGGTCAGCACGGTGAGAGCGTGCGGGCGATGGCCCAGGGCGACGGCGGTGGCGGCCAGGAAGATCGAGTCGACGCCGCCGGACAGCAGGATGACCGGGTCGGCGGGCATGGCCTCGAACACCGCGCGCAGCCGGTCCCGGGTCTCGGCCGCCACCAGTTCGGCGGCGTGCCCGGGATCGGTGAGACGGCGTGAATCCGGGTCGGGGGTGGCGATATCGCGCAGGTCCGCGACGAATTGCATGGGTGCGCCGCTCTGGGCGGCGGGGGCGGTGTGTGCTGCGTCCGGTCGTCCCACGCGGCTCAGCCTACTGTGGCGCGGCACCGGCTCGGATTCCCAGCTGGCACATAGGTCGGACCCATGGCCCGCCCACATAGGGGCTTTTGGATAGGAGTCACGGCAGGCCGGTCGGCCCGCCGTCCCTCCGAGAAAGGTTCTGCGCGTTGAAATCCTCGTCTGTGACCCCGTCCCGCCTGCGCCGCGTGACCGCCCGCATCGCCGTGGCCGGTGCGCTCGCCGCGGTGCCGGTGGCCGCGCTGGCCATCCCCGCTTCGGCCGCCACCACCGACTCCGGGATTCCGGTGGTCAGCCAGATCGCCGACCCGGATTGGAATCACGATCGCGGCGGCGACAACCAGGACCGCCACGACCGCCCCGGCGACCAGGATCGGCACGACCGGCCCGGCGACCAGGATCGCGGCCCGGATCAGCCGCAGCCCCAGCCCGAGCCGCAGGCCCAGCCGCAGCCGCCGACCGGCTCGTTCGGCTGACCGTCACCGCCGCGGGCAGACCGCCGCCGTGCGCTCAGCCCGCGGCGGGCAGGCGCACGGTGAATTCGGTACGGCCGGGGCGGCTTTCGACCGCGATGGCGCCGCCGTGCGCCTTCACCACCGCCGCCACGATGGACAGGCCGAGCCCGGTGCTGCCGGCGCGCCGCGAGCGCGACGAATCACCGCGCGCGAAGCGTTCGAAGACCTCCGGCTGCAGTTCCGTGGGAATGCCCGGTCCATCGTCGGTGACCCGCCAGATCGCCCCGCCCCGGCCGTCCCCGGCCAGGGCGGTGGTGACCCGGGTGCCGGGTCCGGTGTGCACGCGCGCATTGGCGAGCAGGTTGGCCAGCACCTGGTGCAGGCGGGCCGTGTCGCCGGTGACCACGATCGGCTCGGGCGGTAGTTCCAGCGCCCACTGCAGATCCGGGCCGGCGATGTGGGCGTCGCTGACCGCGTCCACGGTGAGCCGGGTCAGGTCCACCGGCGCGCGCTCGATCCCCCGCCCGGCGTCCAGGCGAGCCAGCAGCAGCATGTCCTCCACCAGGGTCGTCATGCGCCGCGACTCGGAGTCGACGCGGCTCATGGCGTGCGCGACCACCGGCGGCAGCGTATCCCGTTCCCGCAGCGCCAGTTCCGCGTAACCGCGGATGGAGGACAGCGGGGTGCGCAGTTCGTGGCTGGCGTCGGCCAGGAACCGCCGGATCCGGGTCTCGCTGGCGTGCCGGGCCTCGAGCGCACCGGCGATGTGGTCGAGCATGCGGTTGATGGCCATACCGAGCTGACCGACCTCGGTACGAGCGTCGGCGTCGGCGACCGGAACCCGCACGGGCAGCGTCACTTCCCCGCGATCCAGCCGCAGGTCCGCGACCCGCGCGGCGGTGGCGGCGACCCGATCCAGCGGGGTCAGGGCGCGCCGGATGAGCCAGATGCCCGCGGAGGTCGCCACCACCAGGACCACGGCGGTGGCGATCAACAGGATCAGCAGCACCCGCATGAGGGTGGCGTCGACCGAGTCCAGCGGCAGGCCGGTGATCACCGTCTTGCCCGACCAGGTGGTCTCGGCGAGCACGCGATAGTGGCCCTGGCCCTCGATATCCATCGAGACGGGCTTGCCGGGAGTGACGGCGGCCAGCTGCTTGCGGGCCGACTCCGACAGGGCGGACTGCACGCCGTCGTTGCCGACGCGGCCCGCGCTCACCGAGTGGTCGCGGTCCACGAGCGCGCCGACCGTATCCGGTTGGATGCTGCGGCGATTCAGGAATTCCGGTCCCGGACCGGACGATTCGCCTGTCGAGGGCAGCGGGCCGGGGGCATTGTGCTGGTCCGGCGGCGGGCCGAGGCTGGGACCGCCACCCACGTCGCCGAGAGCATGCTCGGTCGTCTCGGTGAGGTCGACGTCCACCTGGTGCACCAGGAACTGTTGCAGCGCAAGCTCGGTCGCGATGCCGATGCCCGCGACCACGGCCACCAGCAGCACCACCTGTCCGACCAGCAGCCGCCTGCGCAGCGACCAGCGGCGGCGGGCCCTCGGCTCGGCGGGCCGGCCCGAGGGTACGGGGAGCTCGTTCACGGGCTCTTCGCGTCGATTCATGGACTCACCCCGCCCGTTCGTGGAGGGACCGAGCTCGGATTCGCCGAGCTCACGGGTGGACTCACTGAGCCGGCTTGAGGACATAGCCCGCACCTCGCAGTGTGTGGATCATCGGCGCGCGGCCGCTGTCGATCTTCTTACGCAGATAGGAGACATACAGTTCGACGATGTTGGAGCGGCCGCCGAAGTCGTAGCTCCAGACCCGGTCCAGGATCTGCGCCTTGCTCAGTACCCGGCGCGGGTTGCGCATGAACAGCCGCAGCAGCTCGAATTCCGTTGAGGTCAGCACGATGTCGACGCCGTCGCGGGTGACCTCGTGACTGTCCTCGTCGAGCATCAGATCGCCGACCACCAGCCGCGAGCCGCTGTCCTCGCTCGCGATGCCCGCGCGCCGCAGCAGCGCCCGCAGCCGCAGCACCACCTCGTCGATGCTGAAGGGCTTGGTGACGTAGTCGTCGCCGCCCGCGGTGAGGCCGGCGATCCGGTCCTCGACCGAATCCTTGGCGGTCAGCAGCAGGACCGGCAGATCCGGGAGCAGGTGGCGCAGCCGGTCGAGCACCTCGAGACCGGTCATATCGGGCAGCATCACATCGAGCACGACCACATCGGGCCGCAGCTCGCGCGCCTTGGCGACGGCCGTGCGCCCATCCCCGGCGGTGCCGACGGTCCAGCCCTCGTAACGCAGTGCCAGGGCGAGCAATTCGGCCAGCGCCGGTTCGTCGTCCACCACGAGCACGCTGACGGGACTGCCGTCGGCACGACGCATGGCGGAGCGCTCGATCGGGGTGTTTCCCGAGGTCAGAACTGACATTGTTACAGCGTCGGGGAGATCGCTGGGCCGAAGCTGTACCGAAGCTATGGGTCAGCTGTGAGACCTGTGCGCCGGCTGTGCGCGCCGGTTCAGTGTTCGGGCAGGACCGCACCGTGCGGATGCGGATGCTCGACGCGGCGAGTCGGACCTCGGCAGACCTGCGGTGCCGCCGCAATCTGCGTGCGGACCGCAGGAAATCGAGCCGAGGTCGGTACGGCGCGTCCGGAGGCGAGGTCAAATCGCTTGCCCCACATCGGTGGCCACCAAATGATCCAGGGCGCGTTCGGCCAGGGCCGCGATGGTCATCGACGGGTTGCAGGCGGCGGTGTTGCCGGGCATGAGCGCGCCGTCGAGGACGTACAGGCCGGGTTGGCCGTGCACGCGGCCGTCCAGGTCGCACACCGTGCCCATGCTCGCACCGCCCAGCGGATGCCAGGTGGAGGGGAACGCGAGATTGGTGTCGAGCAGCACGCTCGACGGTCCGGCGATGCGTTGCACCGCGGGGCCGATGTGGTTGTCCTGGATGGCGGCATCGCCGTCTGCGGGCCAGTGCAGGGTGGCGGCATCGGTCGCCGAGTCGTAGCGAAACTCGCCGCGGCCGGTGCTGAGGCCGTAGCCGACCATCATGGTGCTGTGCGCGTCCATCGACAGCGGCGGAATGGACGCCTGGATGACGGTGTGCGCATTGTCCGGGTCATCCCAGTTCAGGCTGCCGTAGACGACCGGACCGCCCTGGGCGGGGCCGAATTCCTCGGTGGGAGCGGACCAGACGTAGATGCGGTCGGCATTGGTGCCCCACCCGCGGCCGAGATCGTCAGGGAGATCGGGGATCTGGCCCCTGGCCCCCGCACGCACCAGCAGACGGGTGGTATTGAGGCTGCCCGCGGCCATGACCAGGGCATTGGTGGTGAGGATCTTGTTCTCCAGCACCGTGCCCGCGGTATCGGTGCGGTTCACGTGCACGATCCAGCGGCCGTCCGGCGCGCGCTCGATGTCGGTGACCTCGTGCAGGGTCTCGACGGTGACGCGGCCGGTGGCCTCGGCGGCGGCGATATAGGTGACGTCGACCGAGTGCTTGCCGCCATTGTTGACGCCCATGGCCCCGTCACCGTTGGTGTAGGAGGGGGCCATCTCG
Organism: Nocardia sp. NPDC059228; assembly: GCF_042754245.1. Taxonomy (NCBI): domain Bacteria; kingdom Bacillati; phylum Actinomycetota; class Actinomycetes; order Mycobacteriales; family Nocardiaceae; genus Nocardia; species Nocardia sp. NPDC059228. The sequence continues at coordinate 164,334 of NZ_JBHZAL010000010.1, forward strand.
CCGCGGAGTTCGGCGAGTGCGAAGTTCCAGTCGATGGGCATGGGAATCTTCGACAACGGCAGGCCGGCGCGGCGGACGTGATCGGCGAAAACCCTTGCGGCGGTGTAGTTCGGCGTGTTGATCAGTTCGTCGGGGGCCACGGCCAGACCGAGCATGCGGGCGACCCGGGGGTAGTAGACGGAATTCAGGGATGCCCAGTCGAGTCCGTCCGGGAAGTGAGCGCTGAAGACCGCCTCCGTGGGCTGCAGCGACATGCCCTGGTAGACAAGCGATCCGCCGCCCAGACCCGCCGCGCACAGGGCGGTCATGTTCTGCCCCGCCACTGCCTCGACGAGACCGGTGTACTTGTCGAAAGCCACCGGCTTGCCGAACAATTCGGGACTCGAGCGATGCCACAGCATACGTTTGTCCGGTGCGGTGGCATGCGGGAAGGTCCGCGCGTTCGGTCCGGTGGGCCAGCGCAGTCCGCGCTCGAGCAGCAGCACCTGGACGCCGGCTTCGGCCAGGCGCAGGGCGGTGACACCGCCGCCGAAACCCGAGCCGATGACGATGACCCGATGGTCTTCTCGGGTGAGCTCCACCCGCTGGACCCGGGCGGCGATTCCTGCGCGGGCGACCGGCGCGGTCGCGAGCAGAGCAGCGGTGACGGCCGCTCCGGACAGCAGGGAGCGACGCGAGATATCTGGCATTGGACACCTTGGAAGGTTCGTGCGGACTCGACGAGTAACCCGGTTACTCAAGTAACGGCGTTACTGTAACTGCATGGCCAAGGAGACGGAAGAGGCATTACGGGCACGGATCCTGCTCGAGGTCCGCACCCTGCTCGAATCCGACGGCTACGACGCCGTCCAGCTGCGCGAAGTCGCGCGCCGCGCCCGCGTCTCGCTCACCACCATCTACAAGCTCTTCCCCACGCGCGACGAGTTGCTCGTCTCCGCCATCGAAGCCTGGATGGAGGACAACACCTACATCCCGATGGAATCCCCGCCCCCCGGCGAATCCATCCGCGACGGCCTGCTCCGCGTCATCCGCCACGTCTTCGATCCCTGGGAACGCCACCCGATCATGCTCGAGGCCTATCACCGGGCCCGCATCGGTCCGGCCAACCAACGCCTCGACAATCACGGCCTGGACGCCGTCCTCCCCATCGCCGCCGCCGTACTCGCCGGCGCCGAGCCCCGCTACCTCGAGGACATCGCCGTCGTCCTCTCCAACATGACCTTCTCCCTGCTCGGCCAATGCGCCGACGGCACCCTTCAGGTCTCCGAAGTCCTTCCGATCCTCGAACGCGCCGTCTACCGCCTGACGGCCAACAACGAGCCCGAGGCTTCCGAGGCCCTCCGTCGCCGCGAATCGGCCACCGCGCTCCCCCTGCGCCCCGACGTGGCCGCGCCGTTCCGTCGCGCCCCTACGGATTCCCCTGCGCCACAACAGCCCTGACGCTCCCCCGCACCCGGCTCGAGCCCTTTGCACGGTAGCGTTCGGATGTCGAATCCGAGGAAAGGCTCTCCACCCTATGGGCAATAGCTGGCTGCGTCACCTGTCCCCTTCACCGAGGAATGGCTCCCACAAGTTGGTCTGCTTTCCCCACGCCGGCGGATCCGCCCTCGCTTTCGGACCATTGGCCGAGTCCGTCGGTTCGGAGTTCGACGTTCTCGCCGTTCAATATCCGGGACGGCAGGACAGAAGGCACGAACGACTCGTGGGCGATATCTCAGGGCTCGTCGACGGCCTGCTTCCCGAGGTGATCGAGGCGGTCGGGGATGCCGAGAATTTTTCCGTGTTCGGCCACAGCATGGGATCCGTCGTGGCCTTCGAGGCGTGCAGGCGGCTCGAGGATGAGGTAGGGGCAACGGCGACAGTGCTGTTCGCTTCCGGCCGCTGCGCTCCGTCGGCGACACAAACCGGGCGGGTGCATCTGCTCGGCGATCGAGAACTGTGTGAACAGTTGCTTCAGATCGGCGGTACGCCCGCGGTATTGCTCGAGGATCCCGACTTTCGGGAATTGATCCTGTCGATCGTCAGGAACGACTACCGAGCCATCGAGACCTACACGTGCACGACGGACGCAACAGTCAAGTCCCCCATCGTCGCACTGATCGGCGACCGCGACCCCGACGCGAGTTTCGCGGACATCCAGGCGTGGAGCGCACACACCTCCGGAAGCTTTGCCGCGCAATCGTTTCCGGGCGGTCACTTCTTCATAGATGCGAACAGCCGAGCGGTCGGGCAGCTGATCCGCGAGCACACCTCGGCAGCGTGAACTGACCTGCCGGGGACACGACCCAGCAGATCACTGGTGTGAGCGTGCTGCTGCTTCCCGGTATCGGGCGAGCAATTCCGGCGACGGGTCTGCAGTAAAGGTGCGGGTGGTGGCCAATGGCCAGGCAGGGGGCTGCGGGGCCGACGACATCACCCACGCGGCTTGGCGAGCGGCTCCTGCGGCGACGTATTCACCTGGAACGGGAACATCGACGGGCACCCCGAACACCGCCGGCGCGATGGCGCACACGGCTGCCGAGCGTGCACCGCCACCGGTCAGCGTGACCCGGTCGACGGGCACCGAACCACGACGGAACACGTCGGCAGCGGCGGCGGTCAGGCACAGCAGCGACTCCACCGCCGCCCGGGCGATATTCTCCCGGGTCATCGACTCCATCGTCATGCCGTACAAAGAGCCGGTGGCGTGGGGAAGATTCGGCGTCCGTTCGCCTTCCAGGTAGGGCACCTGCACCAGCCCGCCCGCGCCGGGTGCCGCCGCCAGCGCCAACGCCGACAGCTCGTCGAGATCCACACCGAGGACGGTGGCAGTCGCCTCGAGGATCCTGGCGGCGTTGAGCGTGCACACCAGTGGAAGAAAACGACCGGTAGCGTCGGCGAAGCCCGCCACCGTGCCCGACGGGTCCCGGACCGGCGTGGTCGTGACGGCGGCGATCACGCCCGAGGTACCCAGCGAGAGCATCACCTCACCGGCCTGCAGTCCCAAACCCAGCGCTGCGCCGGCGTTGTCGCCGCACCCGGGCCCGACGATCATCTCCGACCGGCCCAGCGCAGGGTCGGAGGTGCCCGCCGGCGCCGTCGGCGCCGCGACGGCCGGCAACACGATGCCCTGCGCGTGGGTCTGGCTGTACCGCAAGGCCATTGCCAGCAGCTCACGCCGGTAGACACCGGACACCGGATCGAAATAGCCGGTGCCCGACGCTTCGCTGCGGTCGGTGACCAGGTCGTCGAGCGATTTCGCACCGCGCAACCGCCAGGTCAGCCAATCATGGGGCAATGCGATCGCCGCGATACGGGCGGCGTTGGCGGGCTCGTGGTCGGCGAGCCAGCGCAGTTTCGTGATGGTCACCGACGCGACCGGTGCGGTGCCGACCGCGTCGACCCAGCGCCGCACACCTGCGTCGTGATCGCCGTCGCCCATTTCGTGAACGAGGTCGCGTGCGGCAGCAGCGGATCGGGTGTCGTTCCACAGCAACGCCGGACGGATCACCGCACCGCGGGCGTCGAGGCAGACGAGTCCGTGCTGCTGCCCGCCGACCGAGACCGCGGCCACGTCGTCGAGGCCGCCGGCCTGCTGTATCGCCGATTGCAGTGCCTGCCACCAATATTCGGGATCGACCTCGGTGCCGGGCGGGTGCGGGGCGGCGCCCGAGCGCACCGGCCGGCCGCTGTCGGCGTCGCGGATGACAACCTTGCAGGATTGGGTCGAGGAATCGATCCCGGCTACGAGTGTCATGGCCTCATCCGATCACATGCTCGACGGCGAGCTGGTGCAAGCGCACGAAACCGTAGTCGCGCGTCGCGGCGGTGTCGGGGTTGAACAGTCGGTCTCGGGCCGCCGCGAACGCCTGTACCGATTCACCCGCGCCCAGTGTCGGCTGGGCGAGATCGAACACCCCGGCGTGTGTCATCGCCTCCTGCACGCGAGAGTCGGCCCGGAATGCGCGGGCCTTGTCGGCCAGCATCAGGTACGTCGACATGTTCGCGCGTGCCGATTCCCACACCCCGGGCATGTGTTCGGTGCGTGAGGGTTTGTAGTCGAAGTGCCGGGCCCCGGTGTAGCGCGGACCGTCGGGGTAGCCGGGGAACCCGTTCTCGAGCAGGTCCACGGTGAAGAACGCCGACATCAGATCGCCGTGGCCGAAGACCAGGTCCTGGTCGTATTTCGCGCCGCGCTGCCCGTTGAGGTCGATGTGGAACAGCTTGCCGCTCCACAACGCCTGCCCGATCGCGTGGGTGTAGTTGAGTCCCGCCATCTGCTCGTGCCCGGTCTCGGGGTTGACCCCGACGAGATCGGCATGGTCGAGCTCCGCGATCAGCGCGAGGGCGTGTCCCACGGTCGGCAGCAGGATGTCGCCGCGCGGTTCGTTGGGTTTGGGCTCCAACGCTATTCGCAGGTCGTATCCCTGCGCCTCGATGTAGGCCGCGACGGTGTCGATGCCCTCCTTGTACCGTTCGAGCGCGGCGTAGAGGTCCTTGGATCCGTCGTATTCACTGCCCTCACGGCCGCCCCACATGACGAAGGTGGTGGCATCGACCTGTCCGGCCAGATCGACCGCGTGCAGGATCTTCCGCAACGCGAAGCGCCGGACCGCCCGGTCGTTGGCGCACAGTCCGCCCTCCTTGAAGACCGGATGGGTGAAGGTGTTGGTGGTGACCATCTCGATTGCCAGCCCAGCGCGATCGGCCGCGTCCTTCACCCGGGCGACCCGCCGCTGCTGAATGGCCTCGTCGGCATCGAATGGGTAGATGTCGTTGTCGTGGAAGCTGATTGCCCAGGACCCGAGCTGGGCCAGCCCGTCGACGTAGTCCCACGGAGCCAGTGTCGGACGGGTCGCGGCACCGAACGGATCGGCGCCGCTCCAGCCGACTGTCCACAGTCCGAACGAGAACCTGTCCTGCGGGGTGGGTTGGCGGGACATCGCACGATCCTCTCATTTGTTTATCCGCTGAACTTAATCGGCCGATGGGTTACGGTCAATATGTGAATCGAGGTTCTTCGCTGGCTGAACGCACAGCACCGACCAGCGCCCGCCAGAGATCGCTCCGCGCGGCGAACTTGGCGTTGGTGCTGACCACGGTGCTGCAGAACCCGGCGGGTGTGTCGCGCGCGAGTATCGCCTCGGCGACCGGCATGACCCGAGCCACAGCGTCTCGCCTGGTCGACGAGCTGGTCGCCGGTGGCATCCTCGCCGAGCTGCCGCGCGCGGCCGCACCGAGCCGCGGGCGGCCGGCGACGCCGGTCATCGCCGGGAGTCGCCTCATCGCCCTAGGGCTGCAGGTGGATACGAATCGTTTGACCGCTCGAGCGATCACGTTGTCCGGGGAGATCGCCGGCGAACGCAGCGAGATCGGCGACTGGCGGAACAGCCGACCCGCCGCCTGCTTGGCCCGACTCGGCGAGCTCAGCACAGAATTGATTACAGCGCTGGCCGAGGACGTGCGAGTCGTCGGGGTCGGCTTGGCGCTGCCCGGGATCGCGCGCGCCGACACCGCCACGCTCATGACCGCACCGAACCTGGGGTGGCCGGAACTGCGTCCCGAGGAGTTCATCGCTGCCGGGGCACGCGCCGGGCTGTCGGTGCGCGTCGGCAACGAGGCGGATCTGGCCGCCCGGGCAGCGGCCGAATACGCACCCGGCCGCCCGGGCGCGGTCCGGAACTTCTTCTACGTGTCCGGCGATACCGGTATCGGCGGGGCGGCGGTGATCGACGGCAAGGTGATGGCCGGACCATACGGGGGCAGCGGCGAAATCGGGCATGTCACCGTCGATCCCGGCGGCGGTGCCTGCGCGTGTGGTTCCACGGGCTGTCTCGAGTTGTATGCCGGCAGGCAGGCACTCGTTGCCGCCGCCGGATTGCCGGCCGGCACCGGCACAGCCGAGCTCGCCGCTCACGCGGTCGCGGGGAACGCCGCAGTTCTGCACTCCCTCGAGCGTGCCGCGTGGGCCCTCGGTATCGCGCTGGCGGCGGCGATCAATATTCTCGGCATACCGGTCATCGTGCTCGGAGGGCATTTGGCAGCGCTGGCCGATTTCCTACTGCCCCCGCTCATCTCACACCTCCACAGCCGGGTGGTGGCAGCACGGTGGATTGCCCCGCGAGTCGAGGTCGCCCGACCGGATACGGCGCCCGGCGCCACCGGTGCCGCGTATCTGGCCTTGGAGGAACTGATCCACGACCCGGCAGGCTGGATCCCCCAGCGAGCAACCGACGGCACCGGCTAGTTCGATCAGCTGCATGCCGGGGAAGTCTGCTGGACCAGCGACAGCGTGGTGCAGGTCCAGTCCTTCTGGACCTTCCATTTCCCATCTTCGGCCACGACCGGTACCAGCACCTGGTTCGGCGCTCCGCCGTTGATGGACACCTGGGCGTCGGCGGTGAGTGCGCCGTTGCCCAAATCGGTCACCTTGGTGACCGTGATGGTGACGTTCATCTGTTTGAAGGCATCGGTCAACCGTTGCGGCAGCATCGGATCGGACTTGATGCCCTGAATCAGGTCCAGCTTCTGCTCGTTGGCGATATTGGGATCCATGAGCTTCTGCAACTCGGCATTGAGATCCGTCGCACCTGGCACGGCCGGATAGCTGCTCTGGGCTGCAGCCACTTTCGACGTGGTCGCCTTGTCCGGCTTGGCTTCGTCCTTATTGCCACTGCCGCAGGCGGAAACCCCAAGAGCTGTCGCAATTGCCAACGTGGCGATCACGATGCGGCCGATCTTCGGAACCATCAACTGATTCTCCTTCATGTTCGAGATGAATTGTCTGACTATGCCGACGCTTCCAGGCGGTTGCGCTGCTGAAGCCGCAGACGCATTCGGGTTGCGCCGGAACGAGATTCGGAGGCTGGATACGGCCGTCATGTTGACGATCGCGACACTGATGCGTTGACTGCGCCTGCGCGGCAGCCGGTGTGACGCGGTCCGGTGCCGCGGGAACTTCATCGAACTCATGCGACGGCATTCAGTGACGCACAGGTCAATTCACGCTGCCCGCCGACTCTTCTCCCTGCGGGAGCCGGGCAGCGTGTACGGCCAGCGCATCATCGGCCATCTGCCCCATTTGCTCGACCTGGGAGCGGAATTGATCCAGGCCGAAGTCGGGCAGCGCGAAGACAAGTTCGTCCTGGCGTGCGATGCCGTCGACGGCGGCACGAGCGACCTCGTCCGGTTCGATCGCCAGTGGGATCACCCCGGTCCCGAACGGCTCCGCTGCATGCTGGCCGAAGACTTCTGGCCGGCTTCGCTGGGAGTCGAGGATCCGGGTGGCCACTTGCCCCGGGCACAGCGTCGTGACGCCGATACCGTCGGGGGTCAACTCGGCTCGCAGTCCTAAGGAGAGGCCGAGAATGGCGTGCTTCGTTGCGCTGTACAGGGCGGTGTGGCTCGTGTCCGGCAGGAAGGCGTGGGCGGACGAAGTGTTCATCACATGTCTCCACCCGCTCGCGCGGCGCATCGCGGGAAGGAATGCGTGCAGGCAGTTCAGCGTGCCTTCCACGTTCACCGACGAGAGCCACCGCCAATCACCGATCGAGGAGTCCGCGACTGCGCCGAACAGTAGGACCCCGGCGTTGTTGCACAGCAGCTCCACCGACCCGAACTCCGCGTAGCTGGCGACCGCGAGCGCGGCGACCGACTCCGGATCGGACACGTCGACGCCGACCCCGATGGCGCGCGCCCCGTGCGAACGGAGCTCCTCGGCCACGCGTTGCGCGCCGGCCTCATCGATGTCGGCAACGACGACCGCCATGCCGCGTGAGGCAAGTTCCGCGACAAGCGCCGCGCCGATTCCACTTGCGGCGCCGGTGACCACCGCAGTACGACCGGCGAAAGGCTCTGATTCGGACATGAAGCTCCCAAGCACTGCTTATTCCCCGCCGAAGCGGGCGTACTGACTGTTTAGTCGGTTAGCTTAGCGCTCGATATCGGTCGCGTCGAGTTCATGGCCGATCCGCCGACGCGTCGCCGGATCGGCAACTTTCCCGGACAGGGCGCCAGGCGAGAACGACCGGGTGAGCCTGGGCTCACCCGGTCGTCGCCGCTAACCCGCGAGCCAGCCCTCGATCACGTCCGCGGCATCCGCCGAGCCGTCCTCGAGGATCGTGAAGTGATCAGCCTGGACGGGCACGACGGAATGCGTTGCGTCCCAGGGCTGGGCCTGCCAGTCCGCGCGCTCTTCCGAACTTCCCAGGAACGACCGGGCGCACTGGACGAACAAGGTCGGTGTGACAACGGGGCCGGGCGCCATCTCCTGGAGCAGCCGGACATACCAGCCCATACCGGACAAGCGGGCCTGGTCGAAGCGGCCGAAGGTCGCCTCGTTGGACACCATGTGCTCGGCCATCGCCCGCAGCAGCCATTCGCCGCCGCCATCGTCCACCCGGTAGGTATCGAGCATGACCACGCCCGCGGGCGCGGGTCCGCCCACCGCCTCCAGGTGTTCGGTGAGGAGGTAGGCCAGCAGGCCGCCCGAGGAGTACCCGAGCAACACGAACGGATCTCCTTGCGCCGCTTCGAGAACATTGCGCGCCAGGGCCTCCAAGGCCGCCGTCGGCGTCGCCGGCAGGGGTTCTCCCGTCCGGCAGCCGATCGGCGACAGCGCCACGACCTCACGGGCGGTGCGCAGGTGCGAGGCGATCCTGGCGTACTGATGCGCGCCGCCGGTGGCCAGTGGCGGTGTGAGGCAGATGATCCGCGGCAGAGCCGAACCCGCGGCGACTCGCGCCGGCACCGATAGCTGGTCCAGTTCGGACGCCGACGCGAACTGCTCGCGCAGCTCCGCCGCCAGATTCAACAGTGCGAAGCCGGTGCCGACCCGCCCGGATTCCACTGCGCCGCGGAACATTCCGTACAGCGAGTCGTCTTCGCTCACCCGCTCGCTGTCGCTTCGGGTGGCTGTGGTGAGCTCCTTCCGCAGGTATCGGGCCAGTGCCGCAGGCGTTTTGTGATCGAAGATCGCGGCGGTCGGCAGGGTCAGGCCGGTGGAGGCGTTCAGCGCGGTCCGCAACTCCATGGCGGCCAGTGAGTCGAACCCGGCCTCGAGGAAGTCGCGCTCGGGGTCGAGAGCATCGGCGCTCTCGTGCCCGAGCAGCCTGGCGGCGTTCTCGAGGATGTGGGTCCGGAGCCACTGTTCCTGCTCGGACTCCGAGAGCTGTGCCAGCTGCCTGCGCAGCGCTCCCGCGTCCTGTGTTCCGCTGCTGTGCCGGCGCCCGGCCCGCTTGGCCAGGTCGCCGAGCAGTGCGGGCACCGCATCCCGGGCGCGCAGCGCGGCCAGGTCGATCTCGACCGGCACGTGCACCGGACGCGTCGTGGACACTGCCGCGTCGAACAATTCGAGCGCCTTGTCCGCGGCCAGCGGCGGCATGCCCTGTCGACGCATGCGCAGCCGGTCGGCCTGGCTGAGCCATTGCGACAGTCCGGTTTCGATGTCCCACAGACCGTAGGCGAGCGAGGTGGCCGGTAGGCCCTCGGCGCGCCGGAAGAGGGCGAGGGCATCGAGGAACACGTTGGCCGCCGCGTAACCACCCTGCCCGGCAGGCAGGATCGAACCTGCCACCGAGGAGATCATCACGAACGCGGACAGTCCGGCGTCGTGAGTGAGCTCGTGCAGATACCACGCCGCGTCGGCCTTGGCACCGAGGCAGTAGTCGATCTGCTCCGGCGTCAAGGTGTCGACCAGACCGTTGTGGGCGACGCCCGCCACGTGGACGACCGCACCCAGCGGATGCTCCGGGGGTATCGAAGCGAGCAGGTCCCGCAACGCATTTCGGTCGGTGACATCGCAGGCGGCCACGCGGACCCGGGCGCCGAGAGCGCCGAGCTCGTCGATCAGATCCGCGACGGCGTCCGGTCCACGACGACCGGCCAGCAGCAGGTGCCGCACACCGTGTTCGGTCACCAGATGCTCGGCGAGGTGGCGACCGATCCCGCCGGTGCCACCGGTAATCAGCACCGTCCGTTCGGGATCCCACGGTGCCCGCGGCTCCGGTTCGGGCGATGCGGCGCGAACCAGGCGCGGCACCCGCGCCCCGTCGGCGTCGACGGCCAGTTCCGGCTCGCCCGAGATCGCCGCGGCGACAGAGTGATCCGCCGCTGTCTCCGCACGCGCCTCGATGAGCACGATCCGCCCGGGGTTCTCCGCCTGCGCCGCGCGCACCAGACCCCACACCGCGGCCGCGGCCAGGTCGGTGTCGGAGCCGCTGATCACCGCCAAAGTTGTTGCGGCGTATCGCTCTTCGCTCAGGAACTGCTGGATGACGCCCAGCGTGCGGTGCAGCGCGGTGCGCAACCGGGCCGGCACGTCGTCGCCGTCGACCGGGGGTCGGAAGAACAGGACCGACGCCGGCTCCGCCGCGCCCCATTCGGCCCACGAGACTCCCGCCGCCGAACGCAGTTCCGGACCGGGCCGCCAGGTGAGCTCGTACAGCGCGTCCTGCGAGGATCGGGCCGCCCCCGAGAGCAGTTCGACCGACAGCGGCCGCAAGGCGAGCGAACGCACCGAAAGCAGTGGCGCGCCACCGGAATCGGCCATCGCCAGGGTGACTTCTCCCTGATTCAGCCAGGTCAACCGGACCCGCACCCGCCGGGCGCCGTCCGCGTGCACACGCACCGAAGACCACGCGAACGGCACCAGGGTCGGCCGCTCGGCGTGCTCGTCCACGCCCTCGGGAAGGCCGAAGGACAGTGCGTGCATGGCCGAGTCGAGCAGCGCGGGATGCACGCCGTAGCCCTGGGTCGAGGTCTGCTCGGGGAGAGCGACTTCGGCGAAGAGATCCGCCCCGCGACGCCACAGGGCCGACAGCCCTTGGAAGGCGGGCCCGTAGTGGTACCCGTTCTCCGCGAGGTCGTCATAAGCCCCGTCCAACGGGACGGCGGTGGCACCGGCCGGTGGCCACTGCACGAAGTCGGTCCAGCCGTCGCCGCCGGCCTCCTGCCCCGGGCTCACCGTGCCGTGCGCGTGGTGGGTCCACGAGAGCGACGGATCGTCCTCGTCCTTGCGCGAGTAGATGTCGAGCCCTCGGCGACCGGTCTCATCGCTGTCACCGACGATCACCTGGATCTGTACTCCGCCATGCCCGTGCAACACCAGCGGGGCCAGCAGTGTGAGTTCCTCGAGTTCCGGGCAGTCGACCTGGTCTCCGGCGTGCACGGCGAGCTCGACGAATCCGGTGCCGGGGAGCAGCACCGTGCCGAGCACGTCGTGATCGGCCAGCCAGGGATGGGTGGCCGTGGACAGGCGGCCGGTGAACCTGACTCCGCCGCTCTCCGGCTGTGCCACCATCGCGCCGAGCATGGGGTGCTCGGTGGACCGCAGGCCGAGCGCGTGCGCCTCGCCGGTGTGCAGTGGGCCGGTGGCCCAGAAGCGGCGGTGCTGGAAGCTGTAGGTCGGGAGGTCGGTCTTCGTGCCACCGACTCCGGCGTAGTAGCTGGTCCAATCCACCGTCGCACCGGTGACGTGCAGACGGGCGAGGCCCGTCAGCAGGGTCACGGGGGTCGCGTTGTCTCGTCTGGTGAGAGCGATTGTGGTTGCGGTATCGAGGGTTTGGGCGATCATCGGGGTCAGCACCGCGTCGGGACCGACCTCGGCGAACCTGGACGCGCCGAGCTCGGCGGCCGTGGCGACCGCGTCGGCGAACCGGACGGTCTCCCGGACCTGACGCACCCAGTACGACGGATCCGACATCTCGTCGGCCACCCGCAGACCGGTCACCGTCGACACCAGCGGGATCCGAGGGCGGGCGAACGCCAAACCTCGTATCGCTGTGGCGAATTCGGCCAGCATCGGTTCCATGGACGCCGAATGGAAGGCATGCGAAACACGCAACCGATGCGTCCGCCAACCCTTGTGCGCACACCGCTCAGCGACAGCGACGACATCGTCCTCGACGCCGGACAACACCACCGACGCAGGGCCATTCACCGCCGCGATCGACACCTCACCGGCCAGCAACGGCAACACATCGGACTCGGACACACCGACCGCGACCATCGCCCCACCGGCGGGCAATGCCTGCATCAACCGGCCACGCGCCGCTACCAGCACACACGCATCCGCCAGAGACAACACCCCGGCCACATGAGCGGCAGCCACCTCACCAATCGAATGACCCGCCACCACATCCGAACGCACGCCCCACGACTCGAGCAGACGGAACAACGCCACCTCGAACGCGAACAAACCCGCCTGCGCAAACACCGTCCGATCAACCAGATCGGCGTCCGCCAACGCCTCGCTCAGCGAAACCGACTGCCCCAGCAACAGATCCAGCTCAGCGACAATCGCATCGAACACCTCGGCGAACACCGGATACGCCGCACGCAGTTCGGCAGCCATACCGACCCACTGCGCACCCTGACCCGAGAACACCGCAGCGGTCGAACCCGACGTCACGCGTCCGGTCACCACACCGGGGACCTGCTCACCGGCAGCCAACGACCGCACGCCCGCGAGCAGACCATCGCGACTCTCGGCCACCACAACCGCGCGATGCTCGAAAACGGCGCGCGTGGACGCCAGGGAGAAGCCGACATCCACCGGATTCAGGTTGCGATCAGCCACATGGGACGCCAGGCGAGCAGCCTGACCGCCGAGCGCTTCACCGCTTCGTGCCGAAACCACCCAGGGCAGCAGCCCATCAGCACGGTCGGCCGTCACCGGCGCCTGATCCACCACCGGAGCCTGCTCGACGATGACGTGGGCATTCGTGCCACTGATACCGAACGAGGACACACCGGCACGACGCGGACGATCCACCTCCGGCCACGCCACCGCCTCGGTCAGCAACCGGATATGGCCTTCACTCCAATCGACTTTGGTGCTGGGCGCATCGACGTGCAGCGTCTTGGGCAGCACGCCGTGGCGCATGGCCATCACCATCTTGATCACACCACCCACACCGGCCGCAGCCTGAGAGTGACCGATGTTGGACTTCAACGACCCCAGCCACAGCGGACGGTCCGCCGCACGGTCTTGGCCGTAGGTGGCCAGAAGCGCCTGGGCTTCAATGGGATCCCCCAACGTCGTACCGGTGCCGTGGGCCTCCACGACATCGACCTCGACCGGCGAGATCCCGGCATTGGCCAAAGCTTGGCGAATCACTCGGCGCTGCGACGGACCGTTCGGAGCGGTCAAACCATTCGACGCGCCATCCTGATTCACCGCCGAACCAGCGATCACCGCGAGCACCTGATGGCCGTTGCGGCGAGCATCGGACAGTCGCTCCAGCACCAGTACACCGGCACCTTCGGACCACCCGACACCATCGGCGGTGTCGGAGAAGGACTTACACCGACCATCCGGAGACAAGCCCCGCTGACGGCTGAACTCCACGAAGGTCTCCGGCGTGGCCATCACCGCCACACCACCGGCCAGCGCCAGGTCACATTCACCCGACCGCAGCGACTGCGCCGCCAGATGCATGGCCACCAGGGACGACGAGCAGGCCGTGTCGACCGAGACGGCCGGGCCCTCCAATCCAAGCGTGTAGGCGATGCGACCGGAGACGAGACTGCCGGTCGCGCTGTTCCCGCTGCCCTGGGCATAGTCGTGGTACATGACGCCGGTGAACACCCCGGTCGAGCTGCCGCGCAACACCGCCGGATCCACACCGGCGCGTTCCAGCGCCTCCCAGGTCGTTTCCAGGAGTTGCCGCTGTTGCGGATCCATCATCGTGGCTTCGTTGGGGCCGATGCCGAAGAAGTCCGCGTCGAATTCCGCAGCGGTGTGCAGGAATCCGCCTTCCCGGGTGTAGGACTTGCCCGCGCGGCCCGGTTCCGGATCGTAGAGGCCGGTGATGTCCCAGCCTCGATCGGTCGGGAGGGTCGACACCGCGTCCCCGCCGACCCGGACCAGTTCCCACAGTTCCTCGGGGGACGTGACGCCTCCGGGGTAGCGGCAGGCCATGCCGACGACGGCGATCGGGTCCGTGTCGACGGCCCTGCTGGCGGTCACCTCGACGTCGCGGCTGGTGCCGGCGAACTCGTCGGCCAGATATTTCGCCAGGGCCTGAGGTGTCGGGTAGTCGAACACCAAGGTCGCGGGCAACGGCAATCCCGTGACAGCTTTGAGAGCGTTGCGGAACTCGATAGCGGTGATCGAATCGAAGCCCAACTCGCCGAAGGCTTTGTCCGCCGCGACCGCGTTCACGTTCTGATGCCCCAGAATAGTGGCGACCTGCGCACGCACGATCTCCACGAGCACATCGAAACGTTCGCTCTCGGCAGTGTTCGCCAGCCGAGCCCGCAGCGCCGTGAAGGCACCCGAAGCCGCTTTGCGGCGCGCCGGGATGAGGCCCGCGAAGAGCGCCGGCGCGGCGCTGCCCGCGCTGCGGATGCTCTCGAAATCGAGACGGGCGAGGATCGGAGCCGCCACGTCTATCTCGAGAGCGGCATCGAACAGTGCGAGGCCCTGGTCCTCCGACAGCGGCAGCATGCCAGAACGCGAAAGGCGTTGACGGTCAACGTCACTGAGTTGTCCGGCCATGCCACCGTCCCACAGGCCCCAGGCCATCGAACTACCGGTTCCACCCGAAGCCCTGCGGTGTGCCGCCAGCGCATCCAGGCATGCGTTGGCCGCGGCGTAGTTGCCCTGACCGGGGTTGCCGAAGGCACCGGCGACCGAGCTGAACAACACGAACGCGTGCAATGGGAGTCCGGCGGTGAGTTCGTGCAGGTGCAGCGCGGCATCGACCTTGGGCCCCAGCACCGTATCCATGCGTGCCGGGGTCAGCGACGCGATCGCACCGTCATCGAGGACACCGGCCATGTGGAACACGCCCGTGAGCGGACGATCGGCGGGCACGCCCCCCAGCACCTCGGCGAGGGCGTCACGATCGGCGACATCACAGGCGGCGAACTCGACCTCGGCACCCAGCTGCCGCAGCTCCGCCCCGAGTTCCGCGGCGCCAGGCGCGGATTCGCCGCGCCTGCTCAACAGCAGCAAGCGACGAACACCGCGGGCCGCGACCAGATGCCGGGCGAACATCCCGGCGAGCAACCCGCCCGCGCCGGTGATCAGAACGGTGTCGTCCGGATCGAAGCCGGGAGCGGCGGTCGCCGTGGTGCCGGCCGCGCGGCCCAACCGCGCGATGTGCACCTGCCCGTCACGCACGGCCAGCTGCGGTTCGGCCGCGGCCACGATCCCGCCGAGCAGCCCGTCGAGTGCGGAGTCACTGTCGATCAAGACGATCCGGCCGGGATTCTCCGCCTGCGCGGAACGGACCAGACCGCCCACCGCGGCGCCGGCCAGGTTCGTAATGTCTTCCCCGGCAACAGAAACCGCGCCGCTGGTCCGAACCACCAGCACCGATTCGGTGAATCGCCGTTCTGCGATCCAGGACTGGAGGATCTCCAGAACGTCGTGCGTCGCCGCATGGATGGCGGCCGGATCGTTGCCGGCGGGGCACTCCAGCACGACCACCGGCGGGACCTGCTCACCGAGATCCGGCCACGCCACCGCGGTGACCTCGGCAGGACGCACCGCGATCGGCGTCCAGTCGATGTGGAACAGCCCATTGCCGGCGACGGAAGCGCCCGTGGTCAGTTGCGCGGGATCGATCGGCCGGGAGGCCAAGTGCCGCACGGTGGCCACCGCAGCACCGGTCGAGTCCGCCAGATCGATGGCAACGCCGTGCTCACCGGCACGGGTGAGCCGGACACGCAGGGCGTCGGCGCCGGCCGCGTGGACGGTGACACCGGACCATTCGAACGGCAGCGCCAGCCCGGCGCCCTCCGCCGATGTGTCCTCGGCAAAACGCAACGCGTGCAACGCCGCATCCAGCAGCGCCGGATGCAGACCGAACCGCTCCGCCTCGGCACGGGCCGCCTCGGGCAGTTCGACCTGGGCGTAGAGCAGCCCGTCCGCGGCGCGCCACACCGACTTCAGCGCCTGGAACACCGGTCCGTAGTGGTAGCCCTGCGCATCGAGCGAGTCGTAGGCACCGTCGATGTCCACGGCGACCGCACCGACCGGCGGCCATTGCACCAGATCGACAGGCGCACTGCCGATTCCGGGGGCGAGCACGCCTTCGGCGTGCAAGGTCCACGCCGGCGCCGCATCGACACCGTCCTCGGGGCGGGAGAAGATCCGCACCGCGCGACGGCCGGTCTCGTCCGGAGCACCGGCCACCACGCGCACCGCGAGTCCCGCGGACTCCGGGAGTGCCAGCGGGACCTGGAGGACCAGTTCCTCGAGGGTCGAGCAGCCGACCTGTTCGCCGGCGTGCAGGGCGAGTTCGACCAGACCGGTACCGGGGAACAGCACGGTGTCCATGACGGTGTGGTCGGCGAGCCAGGGGTGCGCCTGCACCGACAGCCGGCCGGTCAGGGTCACCGCGTCGGAATCCGGTTGGGACACCACCACCGAGGCCAGGGGGTGTCCGGTGGCGGCGAGACCCATGGACCGGGCGTCACCGCCGGCGGCGGAGCCGTCGAGCATCCAGTAGCGGCTGCGCTGGAAAGCGTAGGTGGGCAGGTCGATTCGCTCGGCTCCGGTACCGGCGTAGAGGCCGGCCCAGTCGACGTGAGCGCCGGTCACGAACAGCCCGGCCACTCCAGCCAGCACGGCCGACGCGTCCGCCTGACCACGACGCGCCAGCGCCACCACCGCGGCAGCACCGTCATCGAGAGTCTGGGCGACCATCGGGGTCAGCACCGCGTCGGGTCCGACCTCGGCGAATCTGGACACACCCATACCCGCCATCGCGGTCACCGCATCGGCGAACCGCACGGTGTCCCGGACCTGACCGACCCAGTACGACGGATCCGACATCTCGTCACCGATCCGGGCGCCGGTCACCGTCGACACCAACGGAATGCTCGGGCTAGCGAACGCCAAACCCTCGATCGCCGAAGCGAACTCGGCCAGCATCGGCTCCATCAACGCCGAATGGAAAGCATGCGAGACCCGCAACCGGTGCGTCCGCCAACCCTGCTGGGCACACTGCTCGGCGACAGCCACGACGGCAGCTTCCACGCCGGAGAGCACCACCGACGACGGGCCGTTGACCGCCGCGATCGACACCTCACCGGCGGACACGTCACCGGCCGCCAGCAGCGCCCGAACGTCGGTCTCGGAGGCACCGACAGCGACCATCGCCCCACCGGTGGGCAAAGCCTGCATCAACCGGCCACGCGCGGCCACCAGCACACACGCATCCGTCAGAGACAACACCCCGGCCACATGAGCGGCAGCCACCTCACCAATCGAATGACCCGCCACCACATCCGCACGCACGCCCCACGACTCGAGCAGACGGAACAACGCCACCTCGAACGCGAACAATCCCGCCTGCGCGAACACCGTCTGGTCGACCAGGTCGGCACCGGCCAAGGCTTCAGTCAACGAAACCTGCTGCCCCAGCAGCGGATCCAGCCCGGCGACAATCGCATCGAACACCTCGGCGAACACCGGATACGCCGCACGCAGTTCGGCAGCCATACCGACCCACTGCGCACCCTGACCCGAGAACACCACACCGGTCGAACCCGACACCACACGACCGGATACCACACCCGGAGCCGTTTCGCCGCGCCCCACCGCTCGAGTGCCGGCCCGCAGGCCGTCGTGCTCGGGGGACAACACCACAGCGCGATGGTCGAACAGCACCCTCGAAGTCACGAGCGAGAAGCCGATGTCGATCGGGTCGTGATCGTGCTCGTCCGTATGGGACGTCAGGCGGGCAGCCTGGTCGGCGAGAGCCTCGGCGGTACGTGCCGAGAGCACCCACGGCAGCACTGCACCGGCCGGGACGGTCTTGGTCGCCGGAGCCGGGGCCGCTGCCGGAGCCTGTTCGACGATGAGGTGGGCGTTGGTGCCGCTGATACCGAAGGAGGACACTCCGGCGCGACGCGGACGATCAACGTCCGGCCACGCGACGGCCTCGGTCAGCAACCGGATATGACCTTCGCTCCAATCGACTTTGGTACTGGGCTGATCCACGTGCAGCGTTCGCGGCAGCAGGCCATGGCGCATCGCCATGACCATCTTGATGACACCACCCACACCGGCCGCAGCCTGAGCGTGACCGATATTGGACTTCAACGAACCCAACCACAGCGGACGATCCGCCTCGCGGTCCTGTCCGTAGGTCGCGAGTAGCGCCTGGGCTTCGATCGGATCGCCCAAAGTCGTTCCCGTGCCATGAGCTTCGACCACATCCACGTCGGCCGAAGTCACCCGGGCATTGGCCAGCGCTTGGCGGATGACCCGCCGCTGCGAGGGACCATTCGGCGCGGTCAGACCATTCGACGCGCCATCCTGGTTCACCGCCGAACCGGCGATCACCGCGAGAATCTGGTGACCGTTGCGCCGGGCGTCGGAGAGTCGCTCCAGCACCAGCATTCCGGCGCCTTCGGACCAGGCGACACCGTCGGCGGCGTCGGCGAAGGACTTGCATCGTCCATCCGGTGCGAGCCCGCGCTGACGACTGAACTCGAGGAACATGTCCGGGGTGGCCATCACAGCGACACCACCGGCCAATGCCAGATCGCACTCCCCCGACCGCAGCGACTGCGACGCCAGATGCAGCGCCACCAGCGACGACGAACACGCCGTGTCGACCGAGACGGCCGGGCCCTCCAATCCCAGCGTGTAAGCGATCCGGCCCGAGACCAGACTGCCGCCGGTGCTGGCTCCGGTCCCGGTTCCCTGGGCGTAGTCGTGGTACATCACGCCGGTGAACACACCGGTCGAGCTGCCGCGCAGCACTGCCGGATCCACACCGGCGCGCTCCAATGCCTCCCACGAGACCTCCAGCAGCAATCGCTGCTGGGAGTCCATCATCGTGGCTTCGTTGGGGCTGATACCGAAGAATTCGGCATCGAATTCCGCTGCGGAGTAGAGGAATCCGCCCCGGCGCGTGTAGGTCCTGCCTACCTTGCCGGGCTCGGGATCGTAGATGCCGTCGATGTCCCAGCCACGATCCACCGGCAGCTCACCGGTGGTGTCGGCACCCGAGACGACGAGGCTCCACAGATCCTCCGGCGACATGACGCCACCCGGATAGCGACATCCCATCGCCACCACGGCAATCGGCTCGTCGTCGGCCCGAACTCGACTGGTCGCGAGTTCTTCGACGGCTCCGGCGCCGGTGAGCTGCGAACCGATGAACTCCGCGACGACCTGCGGATTGGGGTAGTCGAAGACGAGGGTGGCCGGTAGTTGCAGGCCGGTCGCGGTATTGAGTTTGTTGCGGAACTCGACCGCGCTGAGCGAGTCGAAACCGAGCTGCTGGAAGGCCTGCTGGGGTTCGACAGCTGCCATGGAGGCGTGCCCGAGAATGTCGGCGGCAGTGGACCGGACGAGTTCGAGCAGCGCGCTGTCGCGCTCGCTGTCGGAGAGACCGGCCAGCTTCCGCAGGAAGGCCTGGCCTGCCGCGCTGCGAGTGTGGCGGCGCACGGGCGTCGGGACGACCGCGCGCAGGAGCGCCGGGATCCGCTCGCCCTGGGCTCGCAGGATGGCCGGATCGACTCGCAGCGCGACCAGTTGGGCCTGGTCGGTGGCGATCGCCGAGTCGAACAGTGCCAGGCCCTCGGCCTCGGTCAGTGGCGGGTAGCCCTGCCGCCGCATCCGGTCGAAGTCGCTCTCGGACAGCTCGGCGCCGAGCGCGGTGGACCGCGCCCACAACCCGTAATCGATGGATGTCGCGGGCAATCCCAGGCCGCGACGGTGGGCGGCGAGGGCGTCCAGGAAGACATTCGCGGCGGCGTAGTTCGCTTGGCCGGCGGCCAGTACCAGGCCACCCGCCGACGACAGCAGCACGAACAACTCCAGCGACCGGTCGCGGGTGAGTTCGTGCAGATGCCACGCGGCGTCGACCTTGGGCCGGAACACCTGCTCGATGCGGTCGGGCGTGATCGATTCGATCAGGCCGTTGTCGGCGGTTCCGGCCGCGTGGATCACTCCGGCCAGGGGGTGCTGGCCGGAGATGGTCTCGAGCAGGGCGGCCAGCGCGTCTCGATCGGACACGTCACACGCGGCGATGGTGACCTCGGCGCCGAGCTCGACGAGTTCGTCCCGAAGCTCGGTGGCTCCCGGCGCATCCGGGCCACGGCGACCGGTCAGAAGCAGTTGGCGCACACCGTGTTCGGTCACCAGATGGCGGGCGATCACCGCACCGAGACCACCGGTGCCGCCGGTGATCAGCACCGTGCCCGACGCTGCCGATCGAACAATCGTGCCCGAAGCGTGGCGACTCAAACGCGGCACGAGCACGCTCGTGCCGCGCAGTGCGACCTCGGGTTCCGACGCGACAGCGGCGACCGCGGTCGCGGCGGCGAGCAGTTCACCGTTGTCATCCAGATCGAGAAGCTGGAAACGACCCGGGTGCTCCGCCTGCGCTGCCCGCACCAACCCCCACACCGGGGCCTGATCCAGCCGCACCTGATCCACGTCCGCGACGGTCACCGCCTGCCTGGTGAGCACCACCAAACGGGAACCGGCGAAACGAGATTCGGCCAGCCAGCGCTGAACGGTATCCAGGACGCCGGTGACAACCTCCCGTGCGGCCTCCGGCTCGGGGCCGTCACCGCGGGGGCAGTCCAGCAAGACGATCTCAGGGACAACCGCATCGGGATTCGCATCCAGATCGGCGATCAACGCCGCGAGATCACGGTGGCCGGGCACCTCGTCAGCGCCCCGATCAGAACCGAGGAACGCCATCCGATCCGGTTCGACCGTCACCCCGTCCGACAACCCGGCGGCGACCCAGTCCACACCGAACAGGGCTTCCGACGCTGGCCGGCCGCCGAGCCGCTCGGCCGACACCGGCCGGGAGACCAGGGCATCCACCGACAACACCGGTTGCCCTTGCTCGTCGGCAAGCTGGACGGCAAACCTATTGTCCTGCAGCGCGATACGCACCCGCACTGCGGCAGCGCCGACCGCGTGCAGCGCCACCCGGTTCCAGGTGAAGGGCAGCACCGGCGAATCACCGCCGCCGTTGCGACGGCCGTGCACGATTCCGGCATGGAGAGCGGCGTCGAACAATGCGGGATGGATGCCGAAACCGTTGGCTTCCTGCGGATCCGGTAGCGCGACCTCGGCGAACAATTCTCCGTCGCGCTGCCATGCGGCCTGCAAACCCTGGAACAGGGGGCCGTAGCCGTATCCGAGATCGAACAGCTCGTCGTAGACGCCGTCGATATCCATCGGCTGCGCGCCGATCGGCGGCCATGCGGCGAGATCGAAATCCGCCGCCGCCTCGTCCGGCGCGAGCACACCTTCGGCGTTCAATGTCCACGACGACGCGGAATCCACGCCACTGTCGGGGCAGGAGAAGATCCGCACGCCGCGCCGACCCGCGCCGTCCGGGGCAGCGACCACCACGCGCACCGCGACCCCGGCCGACTCCGGAAGCACCAGCGGCGCTTGCAGGACCAGCTCGTCCAGGGTCGGGCAGCCGACGTGTTCTCCGGCCTGCAGGGCGAGTTCGACCAGTCCGGTGCCGGGCAGCAGGACAGTGTCCATGACCTTGTGATCGGCCAGCCATGGCTGGGTCTGGGCCGACAAACGGCCGCTGAGCGTGACCACCTCGGAATCCGGCTGCGCGACCACGGCCGAAACCAGCGGATGCCCGCTGGCCACGAAACCCATCGACCGGGCGTCGCCGCTACCGGTGGACGTCGGGGCCATCCAATAGCGCCGACGCTGGAAAGCGTAGGTGGGCAGGTCGATTCGCCGAGCACCGGAACCGGTGTACAGAGCGGCCCAATCGACCTGGGCGCCGGTCACGAACAACGCGGCCACTCCGGCCAGCAGTGTCGGCGCATCGGCCCGATCGCGACGGGCCAACGCGACCGCGGCGGCGGCGCCGTCATCGAGGGTCTGGGCGATCATGGGGGTCAGTACCGCATCGGGACCGACCTCGGCGAACCTGGACACGCCCGAATCAGCCATCGCCACAACGGCATCCGCGAAGCGCACCGATTCTCGGACCTGCTCCACCCAGTACGAGGGAGCACGCATCTCGTCGACGATCCGAGCGCCGGTCACGGTCGACACCAGCGGGATGCTCGGGCTGGAGAAGGCCAAACCCTCGATCGCCGAGGCGAATTCGGCCAGCATGGGCTCCATCAACGCCGAATGGAAAGCATGCGAGACACGTAGCCGGTGAGTGCGCCAACCCTGCTCGGCGCAACGATCGGCAACAGCCACGACGTCGTCCTCGACACCGGACAACACGACCGACGACGGGCCGTTGACCGCCGCGATCGACACCTCACCGGCCAGCAACGGCAACACATCGGACTCGGAAGCACCAACCGCGACCATCGCCCCACCGGCGGGCAAAGCCTGCATCAACCGGCCACGCGCAGCCACCAGCACACACGCATCCGCCAGAGACAACGCACCCGCCACATGAGCGGCAGCCACCTCACCAATCGAATGACCCGCCACCACATCCGCACGCACGCCCCACGATTCGAGCAGCCTGAACAACGCCACCTCGAACGCGAACAAACCCGCCTGCGCGAACACCGTCCGATCAACCAGATCGGCGTCCGCCAACGCCCCGCTCAATGAAACCCGCTGCCCCAGCAACGGATCCAGCTCGGCGGCAATCGCATCGAACACCTCGGCGAACACCGGATACGCCGCACGCAACTCGGCAGACATACCGACCCACTGCGCACCCTGACCCGAGAACACCACACCCGTCGAACCCGACACCACACGACCGGTCACCACACCGGGGACCTGCACACCCGCAGCCAACGACCGGAGTCCCGCGAGGAGACCTTCCCGGCCCTCGGCCACCACGACAGCACGATGCTCGAGCACAGTGCGCGTGGACGCCAGCGAGAAACCGATATCGATCGGATCGTGTTCGCCCACGGACGATGCCAAACGGGCAGCCTGGCCGGCGAGAGCGTCACTACCGCGCGCCGAAACCACCCACGGCAGCGCCGCCGGAACGGTCTCGACCACCGGCACCGACTCCGCCACCGGAGCTACCGGGGCCTGCTCGACGATGAGGTGCGCGTTGGTGCCGCTGATACCGAAGGACGACACACCCGCACGACGCGGACGATCTGCCTCCGGCCACGCCACCGCCTCGGTCAGCAACCGCACATGGCCCTCGGACCAGTCGACCTTGGTGCTGGGCTGATCAGCATGCAGCGTCCGGGGTAGGACCCCGTGCTGCATCGCCATCACCATCTTGATCACACCACCGACACCCGCCGCAGCCTGAGAGTGACCGATATTGGACTTCAACGACCCCAGCCACAGCGGACGGTCCGCCGCACGGTCTTGGCCGTAGGTGGCCAGAAGCGCCTGGGCTTCAATGGGATCCCCCAACGTCGTACCGGTGCCGTGGGCCTCCACGACATCGACCTCGACCGGCGAGATCCCGGCATTGGCCAAAGCTTGGCGAATCACTCGGCGCTGCGACGGACCGTTCGGAGCGGTCAAACCATTCGACGCGCCATCCTGATTCACCGCCGAACCAGCGATCACCGCGAGCACCTGATGGCCGTTGCGCCGGGCATCGGACAGTCGCTCCAGCACCAGTACACCGGCACCTTCGGACCACCCGACACCATCGGCGGTGTCGGAGAAGGACTTACACCGACCATCCGGAGACAAGCCCCGCTGACGGCTGAACTCCACGAAGGTCTCCGGCGTGGCCATCACCGCCACACCACCGGCCAGCGCCAGGTCACATTCACCCGACCGCAGCGACTGCGCCGCCAGATGCATGGCCACCAGGGACGACGAGCAGGCCGTGTCCACGGTGACCGCGGGGCCTTCGAGGCCGAACACGTACGAGACCCGGCCCGAGACCAAGCTCCCGGTTGCGTTGTTCCCGGTACCTTGCGCGTAGTCGTGGTACATCATGCCGGTGAAGACACCGGTCGAACTGCCGCGCAGCACCACCGGATCCACACCGGCGCGCTCCAATGCCTCCCACGAGACCTCCAGCAGCAACCGCTGCTGAGGATCCATCATCGCGGCTTCGTTGGGGCTGATACCGAAGAATTCCGCGTCGAATTCAGCTGCGGAGTACAGGAATCCGCCCTGACGGGTGTACGTCTTGCCCGCGTGACCGGGTTCGGGATCGTAGATGCCCTCGATATCCCAGCCGCGATCCGTCGGCATCTCGCCGGTGGCATCGATGCCGGAGGTGACCAGATTCCACAGGTCTTCCGGTGAGGCGACGCCGCCCGGATAGCGGCAGCTCATCGCTACCACCGCAATCGGCTCGTCGTCGACGGCCGCGCTGGCGGTCACCTCGGCCTCCCGGCCGGTGCCGGTGAATTCGTCGGCCAGATATCTCGCCAGCGCCTGCGGTGTCGGGTAGTCGAATACCAGTGTCGCGGGCAGCGATAGGCCGGTGACGGCTTTGAGGGCGTTGCGGAACTCGACAGCGGTGATCGAGTCGAAGCCCAGCTCGCCGAAGGCCTTGTCCGCCGCGATCGCGTTCGTGTTCTGATGACCGAGAATCGCCGCGACCTGACCGCGCACGATCTCCACGAGCACACCGAAACGCTCGCTGTCGGGAGTGCCGGCCAGACGAGCACGCAATGGCGTCGCCGCACCAGAGGCCGCTCTGCGGCGAGCCGGGATCAAGCCGGAAAACAGTGCGGGCACGGCGAATTCGGTGCCCCGCAGGCTATCCAGGTCCAGGCGGGCGAGGACCGGGGCGGTCACGTCGCTCGCGGTGGCGGCGTCGAACAGCGCCAGGCCCTGGTCCTGCGACAGCGGCAGCAGGCCCGAACGCGAAATGCGGTGCAGGTCAGCGTCGCTGAGCTGCCCGGCCATGCCTCCGTCCCACAGACCCCAGGCCAGGGACTGCCCGTGGCTGCCCGAGGTCCTGCGCAGTGCCGCGAGCGCATCCAGGCACGCATTGGCCGCGGCATAGTTGCCCTGTCCGGCATTGCCGAACGCACCGGCGACCGAGCTGAACAGCACGAACGCTTTCAGCGGCAGATCGGCGGCGAGTTCGTGCAGGTGCAGGGCGGCATCGACCTTGGGGCCCAGCACCGCATCCATCCGGGCCGGGGTCAACGAGGCGACAGCGCCGTCGTCGAGGGCGCCGGCCATATGGAACACGCCGGTGAGCGGGTGTGCGGCAGGCACAGTCGCGATCGCCTGCGCGAGCGCGTCGCGATCGGCGACATCACACGCGACGAACTCGACCTCCGCGCCGAGCCGCTGTAGCTCCGTGCGCAACTCCGCGGCGCCGGGAGCGGCCTCGCCGCGTCGGCTCAGCAGCAACAGGCGACGCACGCCATGGGTATCGACCAGGTGCCGGGCGAACAGTCCGCCGAGCAGACCACTCGCACCGGTGATCAGAACAGTGTCGTCCGGATCGAAGGGATCGGTCGCCGAGGCGGTCGCCGCGGTGGCCCGGCTCAGTCGCGCACCGTGTACCTGCCCGGCACGCACGGCCACCTGTGGTTCCTGCGCGGCGAGAATCCCGCCCAGCAGCCCGTCGAGCACGGAGTCGGTGTCCACCAATACGATCCGGCCGGGGTTCTCCGCCTGCGCGGAGCGAACCAGGCCGCCGACTGCAGCACCGGCCAGGTTCGTAATACCCTCCCCGGCAACCGATACCGCTCCACTGGTCCGAACCACCAGCGTCGACTCGGCGAACCGAGAATCGGCGATCCAGGACTGAACCACCGCGAGAGCTGCATGGGTCGCGGCGTGGATGACCGCGGGGTCGTTGCCCTCCGGGCAATCGAACACGACCGCGGCCGGAACCTCGTCAGCGAGATCCGCCCAGGACACCGCGCCGACTTCGGCCGCGCCGATCGAGATCGGCGCCCAGCCGATCTGGAACAGCGCAGTGCCGACCGCGGATGCGCCGCCCGTGAGCTGCGCGGGATCGATGGGCCGGGAAGCCAGCTGCCGCACCGTCGCCACCGGGGTGCCGGTCGGGTCCGCCAGATCCAGGGTGACCGCGTGCTCGCCGACGCGGGTGAGCCGGACGCGCAGCGCGCCCGCTCCCGTCGCGTGCACGGCGACGCCGGACCACTCGAACGGCAAGGCCAGCCCGGCGCCCTCCGCGGGCATGCCATCGGCGAAGCGCAGGGCGTGCAGGGCGGCATCGAGCAGCGCCGGATGCACGCCGAACCGCTTGGCGTCCGGACGGGCCTGCTCCGGCAGCTCGACCTCGGCGTAGAGCACGCCGTCGGTGCCGCGCCACACCGAGGTCAGTGCCTGGAACACCGGACCGTAGTGGTAGCCCTGCGCATCGAGGGAGTCGTAGACACCGTCGATTTCGACGGCGGTGGCGCCGGCGGGCGGCCACTGCGCCAAATCCGCTGGCGCGCTGTCGAATCCCGATGCGAGCACGCCTTCGGCGTTCAATGTCCACAACGGCACCGCATCGACGCCGTCATCGGGGCAGGAGTAGACCCGCACTCCGCGTCGGCCTGCGGCGTCCTGGGCACCGACCACCACGCGCACCGCGACGCCTGCCGACTCCGGCAGCACCAGCGGCACCCGCAGGACCAACTCCTCGAGGGTCGAGCAGCCGGCCTGCTCACCGGCCTGCAGGGCGAGTTCGACCAAACCGGTGCCGGGGAACAGCACGGTGTCCATCACCCGGTGATCGGTCAGCCATGGATGCGTCTGCGCCGACAGTCGGCCGGTGAGGGTGACCGCGTCGGAGTCCGGTTGCGACACCATCACCGGGACCAGGGGATGTCCGGTGGCCGCCAGACCCATCGCCCGGGCATCGCCACCGACGGCGCCTGCCGCAATCCAGAAGCGCCGATGCTGGAATGCGTAGGTGGGCAGGTCGATTCGCTGAGCTCCGGAGTCGGCATAGAAGCCGGCCCAGTCGACGTCGGCTCCGGATACGAACAGCCCGGCCACGCTGGACAGCACGGAGAACGAATCTGCGCGATCTCGGCGCGCCAAGGCCACCACCGTGGCGGCGTCGTCGAGCGTCTGGGCGATCATGGGGGTGAGCACGGCGTCGGGTCCGACCTCGGCGAACCGGGACACGCCCGAATTCGCCATCGCGGCAACCGCATCGGCGAACCGCACGGTGTCGCGGACCTGACCGACCCAATACGACGGATCGATCATTTCGTCGGTGATCCGGGCGCCGGTGACCGTGGACACCAACGGGACGGTGGGACGAGCGAACGCCAAACCCGCTATCGCCGTGGCGAACTCGGCCAGCATCGGTTCCATCAGGGCCGAATGGAATGCATGCGACACCCGCAGCTTGTGTGTACGCCAACCACGCTCGGCGCACGCCTCGACAACGGCGGCGACGGCGTCTTCGACACCGGAGAGCACCACCGACGCAGGACCATTCACCGCCGCGACCGACACAGCACCGGACACCAGCAGGGGCAGCACATCGGCCTCGGAGGCACCGACAGCGACCATCGCGCCGCCAGTGGGCAGCGCCTGCATCAACCGGCCACGCGCCGCTACCAGCACACACGCATCCGCCAGAGACAACACCCCGGCCACATGCGCGGCAGCCACCTCACCGATCGAATGACCCGCCACCACATCCGCACGCACGCCCCAGGATTCGAGCAGACGGAACAACGCCACCTCGAACGCGAACAAACCCGCCTGCGTAAACACTGTCCGATCAACCAGATCGGCGCTCGCCAACGCCTCGCTCAACGAAACCGACTGCCCCAGCAGCGGATCCAGCTCAGTGACGATCGCGTCGTACGCCTCGGCGAACACCCGGTACGCCGCACGCAGTTCGGTAGCCATACCGGCCCACTGCGCACCCTGACCCGAGAACACCACACCGGTCGAACCCGCCCCCACGCGACCGGTCACGACGCCGGGAGTGGTTTCGGTGCGGCCCAGCGCCCCGACTCCTGCGAGGAGACCATCGCGGTCCTCGGCCATCACAACTGCGCGATGCTCGAAAACAGTACGTGTGGACGCCAGCGAGAAACCGAGATCGATCGGATCATGGTCGGCCGCATGCGATGTCAGGCGAACAGCCTGACCGGCGAGAGCCTCGCCGGTGCGTGCCGAAACCACCCACGGGAGCAGACCACCGGCCGGGACGGTCTGCACCGCCGGCACCTGATCCACCACAGGCTCGGTCACCGGGGCCTGCTCCACGATGACGTGTGCGTTGGTGCCGCTGATACCGAAAGAGGACACACCGGCACGACGCGGACGATCCACCTCCGGCCACGCCACCGCCTCGGTCAGCAGACGCACATGGCCCTCGGACCAATCCACCTTCGTGGAGGGCTGATCCACATGCAGGGTCTTGGGCAGCACGCCGTGGCGCATCGCCATGACCATCTTGATCACACCACCGACACCCGCCGCGGCCTGGGCGTGACCGATATTGGACTTCAGCGAGCCCAACCACAACGGACGGTCCGCGTCACGCTCCTGCCCGTATGTCGCCAGCAGCGCCTGGGCTTCGATCGGATCACCCAGCGTCGTACCGGTGCCGTGGGCTTCGACGACATCCACCTCCGCCGGGGACACCCCCGCATTGGTCAGAGCTTGGCGGATGACCCGTCGCTGCGAGGGACCGTTGGGTGCGGTCAAACCATTCGACGCGCCATCCTGATTCACCGCCGAACCAGCGATCACCGCGAGAATCTGATGGCCGTTGCGCTGGGCGTCGGAGAGTCGCTCCAACACCAGCACACCGACGCCCTCGGACCAGCCGACCCCATCGGCCGTGTCGGAGAAGGACTTACACCGACCATCCGGGGACAAACCCCGCTGACGGCTGAACTCCACGAAGGTCTCCGGCGTGGCCATCACTGCCACACCACCGGCCAGCGCCAGATCGCACTCCCCCGACCGCAGCGAGGCCGCCGCGGAATGCATTGCCACCAATGAGGACGAGCACGCCGTGTCCACGGTGACCGACGGCCCTTCCAGGCCGAACACATACGAGACCCGGCCGGAGGCAATGGATCCCGAATTCGCATTGGCCGGATAGTCGTGGTACATCATGCCGACCCACACGCCGGTCCGGCTGCCCTTCAGTGAGCCGGGGTCGACACCGGCCCGTTCGAACGCCTCCCATGAGGTCTCCAGCAGCAGAAACTGCTGCGGATCCATGAGCGCGGCTTCATTGGGACTGATGTTGAAGAACGCGGGGTCGAATTCACCTGCGGAATGCAGGAATCCGCCCGCGCGGGTATAGGTGCTGTTCGGTGTCTCCCCGGTCGCGTCGTAGAGGCGATCGATATCCCAGCCACGATTGCCGGGGAACTCCGAGGTCGCGTCCGTCCCCTCCGCGACCAGATTCCACAGCTCCTCAGGCGAACTGACCCCACCCGGATACCGGCAGGCCATACCCACAATCGCGATCGGTTCGCGAAGAGCCGCATCGAGCTTGCGATTGCGGGCGCGCAACCGCTCCGTCTCCTTGAGCGAGACGCGCAATGCCTGAGCGAGCTTCTGAGTATTGTCTTCGGGCTTCGTCATTAGTGTGCTAGCTCTTCCTAAGGTCAGCGTGACTCGTCGGCGAATTGCGCCGTCAGTCTTCTGAGGAGTTGTTGTAAGCCAGGTCGATCAGGTCGTCGATATCGAGCTCGTCGATCGATTCCTCGGTGATGCTCTGCTCGATCTCGCCGGGGCTTTCCTGCCCGCCGGCGAGTTTCATGAGGGCATCCAACAGGCCCGCGTCGCGCAGGCGGGTGAGCGGAATCGTTTGAAGAGCCCGGCGAATATCGTTCTCCGACAGATCTGTCGATGGGCCGGTGTGATGCTCGTCGCTGAACTCGTCGGCCAGGTATTCGGCCAGCGCCTGCGGCGTCGGGTAGTCGAATACCAGCGTGGCCGGCAACCGCAGGCCCGTCACGGCTTTGAGGGCATTGCGGAACTCGACCGCGGTGATCGAATCGAAGCCCAGCTCGCTGAAGGCCCGGTCGGCCGCGATCGCGTTAGCGTTCTGATGACCGAGCACCGCGGCGACCTGACCGCGAACGATTTCGGCGAGCACACCGAGGCGTTCGCTCTCGGGAGTATTCGCCAAACGAGTCCGCAGTGCCGCCGGCGCGTCCGAGGCGGCTTTGCGGCGCGCGGGGGCCAGGCCGGACAGCAGCGCCGCGGCGAACCCCGCGTTGCGGAGGCTCTCCAGATCGAGGCGGGCGAGGATCGGAGCCGCCGTATCGATTCCGGTGGCCGCGGCGAACAATGCCAGGCCCTGTTCCTCCGACAGCGGCAGCATGCCGGAACGGGACATGCGCTGCCGGTCGACCTCGCTGAGCTCCGTGGCCATACCGCCGTCGGTGCCCCACAGACCCCACGCCAGCGACTGTCCGCTACGCCCGGATGCCCTGCGGTGCAATGCCAAGGCGTCCAGGCAGGCGTTGGCCGCGGCATAGTTGCCCTGACCGGGGTTGCCGAACGCACCGGCCGCCGAACTGAACAGCACGAACGCCTTCAAGGGCAGATCGGCGGTCAGCTCGTGCAGGTGCAGGGCGGCGTCGACCTTGGGCCGCAGGACCGTGTCCATGCGATCCGCGGTGAGTGAACCGATGGCGCCGTCGTCGAGCACAGCGGCCGTATGGAACACACCCGTGAGCGGGCGGTTCGCCGGGAGGGCGGCCAATACCTGCGCGAGCGCGTCACGGTCGGTGACATCGCAGGCGACGAACTCGACCTCGGCACCGAGATGCTCCAGTTCCGCGCGCAACTCGGCTGCGCCCGGAGCGGATTCACCGCGGCGGCTGAGCATCAGCAGGTGACGGACACCCTGGGTGCCGACCAGATGCCGGGCGAACAGTCCGCCGAGGAAGCCGCTGGCGCCGGTGATCAGAACGGTTTCGTCCGGACCGAGAGCGGAACTCGGCGCCGAGGCGGTCGACGCGGCGGCTCGGGCGAGTCGCGCGACATGCACCTGACCGCCACGGACGGCGGCCTGGGGCTCCCCGGAGGCCAGGATTCCGCCGAGCAGCCCGTGCAGGTCGGAATCGGCGTCCACCAACACGATCCGGCCCGGGTTCTCCGCCTGCGCGGAACGCACCAGACCACCGACGGCGGCACCGGCCAGGTTCGTAATGTCCTCTCCAGCAACCGAGACCGCGCCGCTGGTCCGAACCACCAGCACCGACTCGGTGTACCGGTGATCGGTAATCCAGGACTGAAGTGCTTGCAGCACACTGTGAGTCGCGGCACGAACGCCGGCGGGATCATTACCCGCCGGGCAATCCAGCACTACCGCGGCCGGGACCTCGTCACCGAGATCCGCCCAGGACACGACGCTGACCTCGGCCTCGGATATCGAGAGCGGTGTCCAATCGACCCGGAACAGCGCGTTGCCGACGGTGGATGCGCCGGTGGTCAGCTGCGCGGGATCGATTGGCCGGGAGGCCAGATGCCGCACCGTCGCCACCGGAGCACCGGTCGGATCCGCCAGATCCATGGCCACCGCATGCTCGCCGACGCGGGTCAGCCGGACGCGCAACGCGCCCGGTTCCGCCGCGTGCAGGGTGACACCGGACCACTCGAATGGCAATGCCGGTCCGGTTCCCTCCGCGGACAGGTAGCCCGCCAGGCGCAGGGCGTGCAGCGCGGCATCGAGCAGCGCGGGATGCAGACCGAAACCCTTGGCTGCCTGTGGATCCGGAAGCGCGACCTCGGCGAACACGTCATCGCCGCGCTGCCATACCGCCTGCAATCCCTGGAAGAAGGGACCGTAGCCGTACCCGGCATCGAGCAGCTCGTCGTAGACACCGTCGATGGGCAGGGGCTGCGCACCGACCGGAGGCCATGAGGTGAGGGCGACAGGGGTCTCCACCTCTTCCGGCGCAAGTGCGCCTTCGGCATTCAGCGTCCACGGCGTGGCGGAATCGACGTCGCCATCGGGGCAGGAGTAGATCCGCACCGCGCGACGGCCGGTTTCGTCCTCGGCCGCCACCACGATGCGCACCGCGACGCCGCCGGACTCCGGCAGCACCAGCGGAGCCTGGAGCACCAGATCCTCCAGGCTGGTGTGGCCCACTCGCTCCCCGGCATGCAGGGCGAGTTCGACCAAACCGGTGCCGGGGAACAACACGGTGCCCAGGACCCGGTGATCGGCCAGCCACGGATGGGTCTCCACCGAGAGGCGACCGGTCAGGATCACCGCGCCGGAGTCCGGTTGTGACACCATCGCCGAAATCAGAGGGTGTCCGGTAGCCGCCAGACCCATGGACCGGGCGTCACCAGCACCCGCGGACCCCTCGCGCATCCAGTAGCGGCGGCGCTGGAAAGCATAGGTGGGCAGGTCGATTCGCTGGGCTGCCGTCCCGGCGTACACACCGGACCAGTCGACGGGAGCGCCGGCCACGAACAGCCCGGCGACCGCGTTCCACACGGCCGACGCATCGGCATGGTCTCGACGTGCCAGCGCCACCACCGTTGCGGCCGAGCCATCCCCGTCATCGAGGGTCTGGGCGACCATCGGGGTCAGCACCGCGTCGGGTCCGACCTCGGCGAATCTGGACACACCCATACCCGCCATCGCGGTCACCGCATCGGCGAAACGCACGGTCTCTCGAACCTGATCCACCCAGTACGACGGATCCGACATCTCGTCACCGATCCGGGCACCGGTCACGGTCGACACCAACGGGATACTCGGGCGGGCGAAGGTCAAACCCTCGATCGCCGTGGCGAATTCGGCCAGCATCGGCTCCATCGAGACCGAATGGAAGGCATGCGAGACGCGCAACCGGTGCGTCCGCCAACCCTGCTCGGCACACCGCTCAGCGATAGCAAGGACATCATTCTCGACGCCGGAGAGCACGACCGACGACGGACCATTCACCGCCGCGATCGACACTTCACCGGCCACCAGCAGTGGCAGCACATCGATCTCGGAGGCGCCGACGGCCACCATGGCCCCACCGGCCGGCAGCGCCTGCATCAAACGGCCACGCGCGGCCACCAATACGCACGCATCCGTCAGAGACAACACCCCGGCCACATGAGCGGCAGCGACCTCACCGATCGAATGACCGGCCACCACATCGGCACGCACGCCCCAGGATTCGAGCAGACGGAACAACGCCACCTCGAACGCGAACAATCCCGCCTGCGCGAACACCGTCCGATCAACCAGATCAGCGCTCGCCAACGCCTCGCTCAACGAAACCGACTGCCCCAGCAGCGGATCCAGCCCGGCGACAATCGCATCGAACGCCTCGGCGAACACCGGATACGCGGCATGTAGCTCGGCAGCCATACCGGCCCACTGCGCACCCTGACCCGAGAACACCACACCCGTCGAACCCGACACCACACGACCGGTCACCACACCGGGTGCCTGCACACCCGCAGCCAGTGCCCGCGCTCCCGCGAGGAGACCATCACGGTCCTCGGCCACGACCACCGCGCGATGCTCGAACACGGCGCGCGTCGATGCCAGCGAGAAGCCGATATCGATCGGATCATGTTCGGCCACAGCCGATGTCAGGCGAACAGCCTGACCGGCGAGAGCCTCGTCGCTGCGTGCCGAGAGCATCCACGGCACTACCGTCGGCACCGAGTCCGCCAGGGGACCCTGTTCCACCGTGGCGGTCGCCGGGGCCTGCTCGACGATGACGTGTGCGTTGGTGCCACTGATCCCGAACGAGGACACACCCGCACGACGCGGACGATCCACCTCCGGCCACGCCACCGCCTCGGTCAACAACCGCACATGGCCCTCGGACCAGTCGACCTTCGTGGAGGGCTGATCCACATGCAGGGTTCGGGGCAGCACCCCGTGCTGCATCGCCATGATCATCTTGATCACACCACCCACACCGGCCGCGGCCTGAGCGTGACCGATGTTGGACTTCAGCGAACCCAACCACAACGGACGGTCTGCCTCACGATCCTGGCCGTAAGTCGCCAAAAGCGCTTGAGCCTCGATCGGATCGCCCAGCGTCGTACCGGTGCCGTGGGCCTCCACCGCGTCCACCTCGACCGGCGAGACACCGGCATTGGCCAGCGCTTGGCGAATGACCCGTCGCTGCGAAGGACCATTCGGCGCGGTCAGACCATTCGACGCGCCATCCTGATTCACCGCCGAACCAGCGATCACCGCGAGCACCTGATGCCCGTTGCGCTGCGCGTCGGACAACCGCTCCAGCACCAGAACGCCAGCGCCCTCGGACCAGCCCACGCCATCGGCCGCGTCAGCGAAGGACTTGCACCGTCCATCCGGGGACAGACCCCGCTGACGACCGAACTCGAGGAACATGTCCGGGGTGGCCATCACAGCGACACCACCGGCCAATGCCAGATCGCACTCCCCCGACCGCAGCGACTGCGACGCCAGATGCAGCGCCACCAGCGACGACGAACACGCTGTATCCACGGTGACCGCAGGGCCTTCCAGGCCGAACACGTAGGACACCCGGCCCGAGACCAAACTGCCCGCGGCGCCGCTGCCGGTACCGGTCGCCTGGGCGTAGTCGTGGTACATCACACCGGTGAAGACACCGGTCGAACTGCCGCGCAGCACCGCCGGATCCACACCGGCGCGCTCCAATGCCTCCCACGAGACCTCCAGCAGCAACCGCTGCTGAGGATCCATCACCGTGGCCTCATTGGGACTGATCCCGAAGAAGTCCGCATCGAATTCCGCTGCGGAGTACAGGAATCCACCTTGGCGGGTATAGGTCTTGCCCGCCTTGCCAGGTTCGGGATCGTAGATGCCGTCGATGTCCCAGCCGCGGTCCATCGGCATGTCGCCGGTGGTGTCGATACCCGAGGTGACCAGACCCCACAGGTCTTCGGGCGAGGCGACGCCACCGGGGTAGCGGCAGCTCATCGCCACCACCGCGATCGGGTCATCGCCGGTTCGGACCCGGCTGACCACGACCTCCTCGACGGCTGCGCTGCCGGTGAGCTGAGAGTCGATGAACTCGGCGACGATCTGCGCGTTGGGGTAGTCGAAGACGAGCGTCGCGGGCAGTTGCAGACCGGTCGCGGCATTGAGCTTGTTGCGGAACTCGATGGCGCTCAACGAATCGAAACCGAGCTGCTGGAAAGCCTGCTGGGGTTCGACAGCTGCCATGGAGGCGTGCCCGAGGATCTCGGCGGCCACCGAACGGACCAGGTCGAGCTGAGCGGTCTTGCGATCGGCGTCCGACAGTCCGGCCAGCGTGCGCAGGAAGGCCTGGCCCGCCGCCGGCGTCCGGCGCCGGACCGGGGCTGGTACGAGCGCGCGGACCAGAGCGGGAATCTGCTCGCCCCGCGTCCGTAGCACGGCCTTGTCGACCCGCAGCGCCACCAGCTGGGCGGCATCGGTCGATATCGCCGCATCGAACAGCGCCAGGCCCTCGGCCTCGGAGAGCGGCGGGAAACCCTGCCGGCGCATCCGGTCGAAGTCGTCCTCGGACAGTTCGGTCCCGAGTCCGCTCGAGCGCGCCCACATTCCGTAATCCAGGGATGTGGCAGGCAATCCCAGGCCGCGGCGATGAGCCGCCAGCGCATCCAGGAAGACATTCGCCGCGGCGTAGTTCGCTTGGCCGGCGGCCAGCACCAGGCCGCCCGCGGACGAGACCAGCACGAACAACGACAGCGAGAGGTCGTGAGTGAGCTCGTGCAGATGCCAGGCCGCGTCGACCTTGGGCCGGAAGACGCCGTCGATGCGATCCGCGGTGATCGACTCGATCACGCCGTTGTCGGCGGTTCCCGCCGCGTGCACCACACCCGTCAGCGGATGCTGATCCGACATGCTGTCGAGCAGTGCCGCGAGCGCGTTTCGATCGGAGACGTCGCACGCGGCGATGGTGACCTCGGCACCGAGCTCGGCCAGCTCCCGACGAAGCTCGGCAGCGCCGGGAGCATCCAGGCCACGCCGAGAGGTCAGAAGCAGATGGCGCACACCGTGTTCGGTCACGAGGTGCCGGGCGATCACCGCGCCCAGACCACCCGTGCCACCGGTGATCAGGACAGTGCCCGGTGTGGTCGATCGATCGATCGTGCCGGGTGCGTGAGCGGTCAGACGCGGCACGAACACGCTCGCGCCCCGGAGCGCCAGCTCGGGCTCCGACGCGACAGCGGCGGCCACGGCCGCCACGACGGACGGATCACCGTATTCATCCAGATCGAGAAGCTGGAAACGACCGGGGTTTTCCGCTTGCGCGGCACGCAGCAAGCCCCAGACCGGCGCCTGCGCCAGATCCACGGACTCGGAATCATCCACGGACACTGCGTGTTTGGTGAGCACCACCAAACGGGAACCGGCGAAACGAGTGTCGGACAACCAACCCTTGACGGCGTCGAGGACGCTGGTCGCGACCTGCCGTGCGGCTCGAGGCGGCACATCGTCGAAGTGCGGGCACTCGAACAAGACGATCTCGGGAACAACCGAATCGGGATCGGCATCCAGATCGGCGATCAATCCCGCGAGATCACGATGATCGACGGTCGCCGGCGACGGCGCGACAGCGACCCAATCCACCCCGAAGAGGGCTTCCGACACCCGGTCCGCGCCCAGGCGTTCAGCCGACACCGGCCGAGAGACCAAGGCCCCCACCGACATCACCGGCCGGCCCTGCGCATCGGCGAGCTGCACAGCGAACCGGCCCTCTTCACGCACGATGCGCACCCGCAGCGCGGGAGCAGCTGCCGAGTGCAACACGACCCGGTTCCAGGTGAACGGCAGCACGGCGGCATCACCGTCACGGCCATGCACGATCCCGACATGCAGGGCCGAGTCGAACAGTGCCGGATGGATCCCGAAACCCTTGGCGTCCTTCGGGTCCGGCAGCGCGACCTCGGCGAACAACTCATTGTCGCGCTGCCAGGCCGCCCGCAATCCTTGGAAGAACGGGCCGTAGCCATAGCCGATGTCGAGCAGCTCGTCGTACACGCCATCGACGGGCAAGGGCCGCGCACCGGCCGGAGGCCAGGCGGTGAGGTCGAAGTCGGCCACCACCTCGCCCGGCGCGAGAACACCTTCGGCGTGGAGCGCCCACGGGCCCTGTGCCGTCTGCTGTGAATGGACGGTCAGCCGACGACGACCGCCGTCGTCGGCCGCGGCCGCCACCACCTGCACCGCGACACTGCCGTCGGCCGGCAGCGTCAGCGGGGTGTGCAGCACGAGCTCCTCCACCACCGCGCAACCCAGCAGACCGCCGACGTGGCCGGCCAGCTCGACGAAACCGGTGCCCGGCAGCAGCACGGTGCCGAGCACGCTGTGGTCGGCCAGCCATTCGACCGAGTCCAGCGACCAGCGGCCGGTGAAGCTCACCGCGCCCGAATCCGGGTGCGGCACAACCGCACCGAGCAGGGGATGGTCCACCGCGTCGAGACCGACCGAGGTGACTCCGCCCAGTTCGGCGCCGAGCCACGACTGGGCCAGCATCTGCCGGGCATCGAGCCAGAAGCGCTCGTGCTGGAAGGCGTAGGTGGGCAGGTCGATTCGCCGAGCCCCGGTACCGGTGTAGAAGCCGGCCCAGTCCACCTCCGCGCCGGAGACGAACAGCCCGGCCACCGCACTGACGACGGTCGTGGCGTTCGCGTTGTCACGCCTGGTCAGCGCGAGTGTGGTTGCGGTATCCAGAGTTTGGGCGACCATCGGGGTCAGCACCGCATCGGGACCGACCTCGGCGAACCTGCTTACGCCCAGGCTGGCCATTGCGGTGACCGCGTCGGCGAAACGCACCGTGTCCCGGACCTGACCGACCCAATACGACGGGGCCGACATCTCGTCGCCGCCCTCGGCGCCGGTCACGGTCGACACCAACGGAATACGCGGGCTGGCGAAGGTCAAACCCGCTATGGCCGTGGCGAATTCGGCCAGCATCGGCTCCATCAGGGTCGAATGGAAGGCATGCGAGACACGTAGTCGATGTGTCCGCCAGCCCTGCTCGCTACAGCGCTCGACGACAGCGGCGACGTCGTCCTCGACACCGGACAACACGACCGACGACGGGCCATTCACCGCCGCGATCGACACCTCACCGGCCAGCAACGGCAACACATCGGACTCGGAAGCACCAACCGCGACCATCGCCCCACCGGCGGGCAAAGCCTGCATCAACCGGCCACGCGCCGCTACCAACACACACGCATCCGACAGAGACAACACACCCGCCACATGCGCGGCAGCCACCTCACCAATCGAATGACCCGCCACCACATCCGCACGCACGCCCCACGACTCGAGCAGACGGAACAACGCCACCTCGAACGCGAACAAACCCGCCTGCGCAAACACCGTCCGATCAACCAGATCGGCGTCCGCCAACGCCTCGCTCAGCGAAACCGACTGCCCCAGCAACAGATCCAGCTCAGCGACAATCGCATCGAACACCTCGGCGAACACCGGATACGCCGCACGCAGCTCGGTAGCCATACCGGCCCACTGCGCACCCTGACCCGAGAACACCACACCGGTCGAACCCGACACCACACGACCGGACACCACACCGGTAGCCGATGCACCCGCGGCCAATGCCCGCACACCTGCCAGCAGACCATCGCGGCCCGCGGCCACGACCACCGCACGGTGCTCGAAAACGCTGCGCGTCGATGCCAGCGAGAAGCCGATATCCGCCGGATCCTGGTCGCCCGCAAGCGATGTCAGACGCTCGGCCTGAGCGGCGAGGGCCGCGCTACCGCGCGCCGAGACCACCCACGGCAGCACTCCACCGGCCGGGACGGTCACGTCCACGGCCGGAGCCGGGTCCGCCGCCGGAGCCTGCTCGACGATGATGTGCGCATTCGTGCCGCTGATACCGAACGAGGACACACCCGCACGACGCGGACGATCCACCTCCGGCCACGCCACCGCCTCGGTCAGCAACCGGACATGGCCCTGGGTCCAATCGACTTTGGTGCTGGGCGCATCGACGTGCAGCGTCTTGGGCAGCACGCCGTGGCGCATCGCCATCACCATCTTGATCACACCACCCACGCCCGCGGCGGCCTGGGCATGACCGATGTTGGACTTCAACGACCCCAACCACAGCGGACGATCGGCATCCCGGTCCTGCCCATACGTGGCCAGCAGCGCTTCGGCCTCGATCGGATCACCCAGTGTCGTGCCGGTGCCGTGGGCCTCCACCGCATCGACGTCGGCCGAGGACACCCCGGCATTCGCCAGCGCTTGGCGGATCACCCGCCGCTGCGACGGACCGTTCGGCGCGGTCAGGCCATTCGACGCGCCATCCTGATTCACCGCCGAACCGGAAACCACCGCGAGCACGTCATGACCATTGCGGCGGGCGTCGGACAGCCGCTCCAGCACCAGCACACCGGCGCCTTCGGACCACGCCACACCGTCGGCGGTGTCGGAGAACGACTTGCTCCGCCCGTCCGGGGCCAACCCGCGCTGGCGGCTGAACTCCACGAACGTTTCCGGCGTCGCCATCACCGCGACACCACCGGCCAATGCCAGATCACACTCCCCCGACCGCAGCGACTGCGACGCCAGGTGCATCGCCACCAGCGAGGACGAGCACGCCGTATCCACGGTGACCGCCGGGCCCTCCAGCCCGAACACATACGAAACCCGGCCGGAGGCAATGGATCCCGCGTTCGCGTTGACCGGATAGTCGTGATACATCATGCCGGTGAACACCCCGGTCGAACTGCCGCGCAGTTCCGCCGGATCGACTCCGGCCCGCTCCAACGCCTCCCAGGAGGTTTCCAGCAGCAGGAACTGCTGCGGATCCATCACCGCGGCTTCATTGGGGCTGATGCCGAAGAACGCGGGATCGAATTCACCTGCGGAGTGCAGGAATCCACCCTCGCGCGTGTAGGTGGTGTGCGGCGTCTCGCCGGTGGGGTCGTACAGACGGTCGGTATCCCAGCCTCGGTTCACCGGGAACTCCGACGTCGCGTCGGTCCCGTTCGCGACCAGACTCCACAGCTGCTCGGGAGAACTGACGCCGCCCGGGTACCGGCACGCCATGCCGACGATCGCAATCGGTTCGTCGTCGGCGGCCTTGGTGGCCGTAACGGCGATGTCGCGCCCGGTGCCGGTGAGCTCGCCGGCCAGATAGGCGGCCAGACTCCGTGGTGTCGGGTAGTCGAAAACGAC
This sequence comes from Nocardia sp. NPDC059228, assembly GCF_042754245.1. Classification (NCBI taxonomy): domain Bacteria; kingdom Bacillati; phylum Actinomycetota; class Actinomycetes; order Mycobacteriales; family Nocardiaceae; genus Nocardia; species Nocardia sp. NPDC059228. Next base: position 204,275 of record NZ_JBHZAL010000010.1, read on the forward strand.
TGCGGCCGACAGTGACAGGCCGGTGGCGGTCTTGAGCCGGTTGCGCAACTCGACCGCGCTCAGGGAATCGAATCCCAGGTCCTGGAAGGCGGAATCAGGTTCGATCGCGGAGGCACCGTCGTGACCGAGCACGGCCGCGATGTGGGTGCGCACGGTCGCGAGTACCGCCTGCCGCTGCTGGTCGGCATCCAGACCGGTGAGTCGTTGCCGGAGACCGGATGCCGCCGCCGAGGTCGTCGCCGCCGGACGCCGGGCAACGGCCGGCGCCAGTTCCCGCAGCAGCGGCGGCAGGAGTCCCGACTCGGCGCGAGCGCGAATCGCGGCGGTGTCCACCGCCGCGATCACCGCCAGCGTCGTGTCCTGAGCGAGGGCCGCATCCCATCCGGCCAGTGCCTGCTCGTCCGGCATCGCGGTGAAGCCGCCGCGGCTCATCCGGGCCACATCGGTCTCACCCAGGTGTCCGGTCATGCTGCTCGAGCGTGCCCACGGACCCCAGGCCAGCGATTGCCCGGCCAGTCCCCGTGCACGCCGGTGCGCCACCAGGGCGTCGAGGAAGGTGTTCGCGGCGGCGTAGTTGGCCTGCCCGGGTCCGCCGATGGTGCCGGACACCGAGGAGAACACCACGAACGCAGCCAGATTCAGATCCGCGGTCGCCTCGTGCAGGCGCCAGGCGGCGTCCGCCTTCGGCGCCAGGACCGCGTCCAGCCGCTGCGGGGTCAGGGACGCGATGATCCCGTCGTCGAGCACACCCGCGGCGTGGATCACGGCGGTCAGCGGCTCGGGTGCGTCGGCCAGGAGGCGGGCCACCGCGTCGGGGGCGGTGACGTCACAGGCCGCGACTCGCACCTGTGCGCCCAGGTCCGTCAACTCGTCATAGAGGGCTGTCACGCCCTCGGCCTGCGGACCGCTGCGGCTGACCAGCAGCAGCGACCGGACGCCGTGCTCGACGACCACGTGCCGGGCCACCACGGCGCCCAAACCGCCTGTGCCGCCGGTGATCAGCACCATTCCCGCGCCGAAGGCGGATTCCTCGCCACGTGTGGATGACACGGGTGCAGGCCGGGTCAGTCGAGCGGTGTGGGTGACGCCGGCGCGCACGACCACCTGGGGTTCGTCCACGGCCAGGACGGTGGCCGCGAGTCGCTCGTCGAGGCCGGTGTCCGCGTCCACCAGGACAATTCGGCCCGGGTCCTCCGTCTGCGCGGTACGGACCAGGCCCCACACGGCGGCACCCGCGAGGTCGGTGAGGTCTTCACCGGGCAGGGCGACCGCGCCGCGCGTGGCGACCAGCAGGGCGCTCGAGGCGAACCGGTCCTGATCCAGCCAGACCTGCACCACCTCGAGGATTCGTGCGACCTCGGTGTGGGTGGTGGTCACCACGTCGGTGCCGGTGTGTTCGTTCCAGCCGGACCCGGCCTCGACGATCACCACCGGGGGTACCGGTGACTGCGGATCCAGCCGATCCCACCGGCCCACAACGACATCCGCCACCACGGGCTCGGACGCGGTCGGCGACCACACCAGTTCCAGCAGCGGATCGGCCGCGCCGCTCGCACCGGCGGCGGCCAGCTGCGCCAATGGCATCGGGCGGGGCGTCACCGAACCCGCCAGCACGGGTTGCCCCTGCTCGTCGCTCGCCCGCACCGTTACCGACGATCCGGTCGTGGTCAGACGCACGCGCAGCACCGACGCTTCGGCCGCGTACAGCGACACCGACTCCCAGGAGAACGGCAGCACCACCCGGCCGGCCGCCACCGCGAACGGTGAATCCGGCTGTCCCGCAGACTCTTCGGACACTCCGGCCAGCAGTCCCGCCTGCAAGGCCGCGTCCAGCAGAGCCGGATGGATGCCGAAACCCTCGGCTCGCATACCGGTATCGGTATCGACGGCGACCTCGGCGAACACCTCGTCGCCGCGCCGCCACAGCGCCCGCACGCCCTGGAACGCCGGGCCGTAGTCGTAACCGCGTGTCAGCAGGGCCGTGTACGCGGCCGAGACGTCGAGACCGGTCGCCTCGGCAGGCGGCCAGGTCTGCGATCCGGGTTCGGCGGCGTCGTCGCGGGTGGTCAGCAGACCCCGCGCGTTGAGTACCCACTCTCCATCGCGATCGTGTTCGGCGCGAGAGTAGATCGATACCGGCCGTTGCGTGAGTTCGTGTTCCGGCCCGCCGACGACGACCTGGATCTGCACACCGCCGGACGCGGGCAGGACCAGGGGCGCGCGCAGCGTCAGTTCCTCGATCGCCGGGCACCCGGCTTCGGCGCCGGCGCGCAGCGCCAGCTCCACGAAACCGGTCCCGGGCAGCAGGACCGACCCGGCCACCGCATGGTCGGCCAGCCAGGGATGGGTGGCCACCGACAACCGGCCGGTCAACAACACGCCACCGGATTCGGGTTCCGAGACCACCGCGCCCAGCAGCGGATGCTGCACCGCACCCAAACCTGCGGACTCGACACCGGCGGCGCCGTGTGCAGGTTCGAGCCAGTAGCGGCGGCGCTGGAAAGCGTAGGTGGGCAACGACACTCGCGAGACGGGCCGATCGGCGAAGAACGCGGTCCAGTCCACCTCGAGGCCGACCGTGTGCGCGTGGGCCAGGCAGGTGACGAACTGCTCGACCTCGGCCCGGCCCCGGCGGGCTCCGGCGATCACCGACGACTGGGGTTCGAGGTCCTCCGGCAGGCATTGCCGGGTCATGGCCGTCAGGACCGCATCGGGACCGATCTCCAGGAATCGCCGCACACCCGAGGCCGCGAGGGTCTCGACGCCCCGGGCGAACTGAACACCCACCCGCACCTGCTGGACCCAGTAGGCGGGCTCGAGTACCTCATCACCGGCGATCCGGCCGGAGAGATTCGAGACCAGGGGAATCTGCGGGCGGCGATAGGTCACCTCCCGTGCGACGGTGGCGAACTCGGCCAGCATCGGGTCCATGCGGTGGGAATGGAACGCGTGCGACACCCGTAGCCGCGAGGTCTTGCGGCCACGGTCGGTGAACCACTGCTCGAGCGCCGTCACCGCGTCCTCGTCACCGGAGACCACCACGGCCGCAGGCGAATTCACGGCGGCGATGGACGCGCGGTCCGCATGGTCGGCGAGCGCCTCGGACACCTCGCGCTCGGTGGCCGCGACGGCCAGCATCGCGCCGCCCTCGGGCAGCCGGCCCATGAGGCGGCCGCGCGCCGCGACCAGCCGGCACGCGTCCGGGAGCGACCACACACCGGCGACGTACGCGGCGGCCAGCTCACCGATCGAATGGCCGATCAGGAAATCCGGTGTCACGCCGAAGGATTCCAGGAGCCGGCACAGTGCGACCTCGTAGGCGAACAGTGCGGGCTGGGTGAACTCCGTCCGATCCAGCACGGCGGCATCGGCAGCGCCGGCCTGCCCCCCGGTGAACATCACCTGCTTCAGCGAACCGCCCAAGAGTGGGTCGAACTGCGCGCACACCTCGTCCAACGCGGCGGCGAATGCCGGGAACGCCTCGGCCAGTTCACGTCCCATCCCGGCCCGCTGTGCGCCCTGCCCGGTGAACAGGAAGGCTGCCTTGCGCGTGACCGCCTGCGCCGCCGTCACGCCCGCGGCAGTGCTCGCCGATCCGTGTTCCGCGAGCGCTGCCAGTCCGGCGAGCATGGCATCCCGATCGCCGGCGACCACCGTGCCCCGCCAGTCCAGCCGGGCGCGGGTCGTCGACAGCGAATAGGCGATCTCGTCGATGGTCAGGTCGGGGTGTTCGGTCACCCACTGCCGCAGTTTGCCCGCCTGCGCGCGCAGGCCGTCCTCGGTCTTCGCCGAGACCAGCCAGGCAGAGACATCGGACGCCACGGCCCGCGCACCCTGATCGGGGGCCTCGTCCGCGGGTTCGGCGGGGGCCTCCTCCAGAGCGGGGGCCTCTTCCAGGATCAGGTGTGCGTTCGTGCCGCTGGCGCCGAAGGAGGACACGCCGGCGCGACGCACCCGCTCCCCCGCCGGCCACGGTTCGGCCGCGGTGAGCAGCCGCACCGAGCCCGCCGACCAGTCCACGTGCGGGGTCGGAGCGTCGACATGCAGTGTGGCGGGTAGCGTTTCGTGCCGCAGCGCCTGCACCATCTTGATCACGCCGCCGACACCGGCCGCGGCCGAGGTGTGCCCGATGTTCGACTTGAGCGAGCCGAGGCGCAGCGGAGCTCCGACGCGACCGCGACCGTAGGCGGCGATCAGGGCCTGCGCCTCGATCGGGTCGCCGAGAGTGGTGCCGGTGCCGTGCGCTTCGACCACATCGACGTCGGCGGGCGTGAGGCCGGCACTGGCGAGAGCCTGCGCGATCACCTTTTCCTGCGACGGACCGTTCGGTGCGGTCAGGCGATTGCTGGCGCCGTCCTGGTTGATCGCGCTGCCGCGGATGACCGCGAGGACGGGGTGGCCGAGACGGCGGGCATCCGAGAGTCGCTCGATCGCTAGCATGCCGAGGCCCTCGGAGAACCCGGTCCCGTTCGCCGCCGCCGCGAAGGCCTTGCACCGCGCGTCCGGGGACAGCGCGCGCTGGCGGCCGAAGGCGATCAGCAGGGCCGGATCGGACATCACGGTGACGCCGCCGACCAGGGCGAGCGAGGTGTCGCCCTGCCGCAGCGCCTGGCACGCGAGGTGCAGGGCGACCAGCGACGACGAGCACGCGGTGTCCACCGAGAGCGCCGGACCCTTGAAACCGAAGGTGAAGGCGACCCGGCCGGAGAGGATGCTGGAGGAAACACCCAGGTAGGCATGACCTTCCGCCTCGGCGGTCAGGCCCGGCGAACCCACGCGGGGGCCGTAGTCCTGATGGATCACACCGGCGAACACACCGGTGTCGCTGCCGCGCAACGACACCGGATCGATGCCCGCATCCTCCAGGGCCTCCCAGGCCGCTTCCAGGAACAGGCGCTGCTGCGGATCCATCGCCTGGGCCGCGCGCGGGCCGATCCCGAAGAATCCGGCGTCGAAATCGCCTGCCGCATCCAGGAATCCGCCTTCGCGGGTGTAGATGGTGCCCGGCGTATCGGGATCGGTGTCGAACAGCCGCTCGAGGTCCCAGCCGCGGTCGGCCGGGAAGGGCCCGATGGCGTCGGTGCCCGAGGCGACCAGATCCCACAGCTGCGCCGGGGTTTCGACCCCGCCCGGATAGCGGCAGCTCATGCCGACGATCGCGATCGGTTCGCCGGCCCGGTCCTCCAGGTCCTGGATGTGCTTCTTGGCGGCGCGGAGGTCTCCGGTGAGCTTGCGCAGATACCGGCTGAGCCGTTCCTCGTTGCTGGTGCCGGGGTTGCTCATGCTGGGCCAAACTCCTCGTCGATCAGATCCAAGAGCTCACTGTCGGATAGCGCAGTGTCGGAATCGAATTCGAGATCGTCGTAGCCGCTGCGCGACCACGTGCCGCCCAGGTGGGCGACGAGGCGCTCGTTGACGCCCCGCAATCCGGTGACGATCTCGTCGTTGTCGCTGCTGTTGGCGATGATTCGCTCGAGCAGTGCCTCGAGCCGCGCCAGGTCGTCGGCCGTCGCCGACGGCGGTTGCGCCGGCGCGGTCACCACGGTCTGCGCCAGCAGGTAGTCGGCGACATCACCCGCCGTCGGGTAGTCGAATACCAGGGTCGAGGGCAGCGACAGCCCCGTCACCTTCGCCAGCCGGTTTCGGAATTCCACGCCGCCGAGGGAATCGAAACCGAGTTCGTTGAAGCCCCGATCGGGTCCGATGTCGTCGGCCGAGCCGTAGCCCAGCACCGCCGCCACATGTTCCCGCACCAGGTCCAGGACGAACCCGCGGCGCTTCGCCTCCGCCACACCGTGCAGACGGTCCCCGAGCGACTGCGCACTGCTCGGCGCCGTGACCGACCGGGTGCGAGTACGAACGAATCCGCGCAGCACCGCGGGCACCGGGCCGGAATGCGATTCCATACGCAGTTTGTCGGTGTCCAGCCGCGCCGGCACCGACACCGCTTCCGCCGTGGTCAGCGATTCGTCGAACAGGCGCAGGCCCTCGGCACGATCCAGCGGGGCCAGGCCCAGTCGCTCCAACCGGTTCATGGCGGCACGATCCAGAACGCCGGTCATACCGATGTCCTGCTGCCACGGCCCCCAGGCGAGCGCGAGCGCCGGCAGCCCCGCGGCGCGGCGCTGCACCGCGAGGGCGTCCAGGAAGCTGTTCGCGGCAGCGTAATTCGCCTGCCCGGCCGAACCGATCATGCCGGCGATCGACGAGAACATCACGAACGCCGACAGCTTCATGTCGCGGGTGAGCTCGTGCAGAGTCCACGCCGCATCGGCCTTGGGGGCGAACACCCGGTCGATCCGGTCGCCGGTGAGCGTGTGGAAGGCGCTGTCGTCGAGCACGCCCGCGGTGTGGACGACACCGGTCAGCGGATGCTCCGCGGGCACGGCGGCCAGCAGGTCCCGAAGCGCGTCGCGGTCGGTGACGTCGCAGGCGGCGATCCGCACTTCGGCACCGGATCGCGCCAGTTCCGCCGCGAGTTCCGTTGCGCCGTCCGCACTCTCGCCGCGGCGTGAGACCAGAAGCAGGTGCCGCACCCCGTGTTCGGCGACCAGGTGGCGGGCCAGCAGCGCACCCAGTCCCCCGGTACCGCCGGTGATCAGCACCGTCCCGGAACCGAAGGACACCCGCTCGGCCGCCGAGGCTGCCAGCGCCTGTAGTCGCGGCACCAGGACACCATTGCCCCGTATCGCGGCCTGCGGTTCTCCGGTCGCGATCACGGCTCGGATCGAGTCGGCCGAAAGGTGCTGCACACCAGCGGATTCCTCGGCGTCGAGCAGGACGATCCGCCCCGGATACTCGGTCTGGGCGCTTCGTATCAGCCCCCACACCGCGGCCGAACCGGTGTCCGGTATCTCTTCGGGCAGCGCAGCCGCCCGGTCGGTCACCACGACCAGCTGCGACCGCGCGAATCGCTCGTCGGCCAACCAGTCCCGCACCGTACGCCGGGCGGTATCGACCCGATCGCGTACGGATAGCTGCGAATCATCGTGCAGCGCTGCGGCTTCGGACCACACCACGACGCCCGGAACGATCGGAGCCGAGGCGAGTGTCGCCAGATCCGGGTACTGCTCATCGATTCCGGCCACGTGCCCGGGCCCGAGCACGGCCGTGCTCCCGGCCGGGGCGTCGGCGTCCACCTCCGCCGGCACCCAGCGCAACCCGTACCGTGCCGCGCGGCCGCCGGGCAGCGCGGCCCGGAATTGCTGGACGTCGTAGGAGCGCATGAGTACTTCGTCGATGCTGACGACCGGGTTGCCGTCCTGATCGACGGCCACGACGGAGATCGCCTCACCGCTGCGCTGGATGGCCATCACCCGCAGCCTCGTCACCGTGGACGCGGTGTGGAATTGCGTTCCGCCCCAACGGAACAGCAGCTTGCCCTCGGACGCGTCGCCCTGGTGGCCGGGCCAGATCAGGCAGGCGAGTCCGGCATGCATCACCATGTCGAACAGCGCCGGGTGCAGCTGGAACCGGTCGGCCGGGGTGTCCTCGGTCAGGGCGACCTCGGAGAAGACCGTGTCGCCGCTGCGCCAGGCGGCCTCGATACCGAAGAACGCGGGTCCCCATTCCAGTCCGGCGGCACGCGCCACCTGGGCCGGAATCCATTCGGGGTCCACCGGTTCGGCATCGGCGGGCGGCCAGGAAGCGGCGCGCACCATGTCCACCAGCCCGATGTCGATCAACTGCCGGGCGCTGAGGACGCCGCTGGCATTGCGGGTCCATTCGCCGTCGGCGGCATCGCCGGTCAGGCGGTAGTGGAAGGTGAACGACCGGCGGCCCTCGGCGTCCGGTTCCCGCACCAGGACCTGGAGTTCGACCTCGCCCTCCGCCGGCGGCAGGATCGGCGCTTCGAGGGTGAGCTCCTCCACGGCGTCGCAGCCGATCCGCCTACCGGCGACCAGCAGCATCTCCATGAGCGCGGCGCTCGGGACAAGCACCACGCCGTAGGTGGTGTGGTCGGCGATCCAGGGCTGGGCGCGCAGCGACAGCCGTCCCGTGAACAGCCACTCGTCCCGGTCGGCCACCCGCACCACCTCGGTGAGCAGCGGGTGTTCCGAGGCCGCGCCGCGGTGCTCCTCGCGACCGGGTTCGAGCCAGTACCGCCGGTGGTCGAAGGCATAGGTGGGCAGGGCGATTCGCGCCATCGGACGGGCGGTGAACAGCTGGTTCCAGTCGACCGCCACCCCGGCGTTGTGCGCCTGGGCGAGCATCGTCAGGAACTGTTCGACCTCGTCGTGGTCCCGGCGGGCGGCCGCGGCGACCACCGATCGGGCCTCGGCCTCCGCGGGAAGCGTCTGCCGGGTCATCGCCGCCAGCACCGCGTCGGGACCGATCTCGAGGAACCGGCGTACGCCCGACGCCGTCAGCGTCTCGACACCGTCGGCGTAACGCACCGCGGCGCGCACCTGGGACACCCAGTACTCGGGAGCCAGGATCTCGTCGCCCGCGATCCGGCCGGAGACGTTCGACACCAACGGAATTCGCGGTGCATTGAACGTTACGCGCGCGGCGAGGGTCTCGAACTCGGCCAGCATCGGCTCCATCCGAGGCGAATGGAACGCGTGCGACACCCGCAAGCGGTTCGTCTTGCGTCCCTGCGCGGTGAACCGACGGTCGATCTCGTCGACTGCGTTCTCGTCACCCGAGACCACCACGGCCGCAGGCGCATTCACCGCGGCCACCGATACCCGGTCACCGAATCCGGCGATCATGGCAGCGACTTCGGTCTCGGTCGCGGCGACGGCGAGCATCGCACCGCCCGCGGGCAGCGCCTCCATCAATCGTCCGCGGGCCGCGACCAGCTCGCAGGCGTCGTCCAGGGACCACACACCGGCGACGTACGCTGCCGCCAGCTCGCCGATCGAGTGCCCGACCACCAGGTCCGGGGCGAGGCCGAACGACTCCAGGAGCCGGTACATCGCCACTTCGAAGGCGAACAGCGCGGGCTGGGTCAGCCGGGTCCGATCCAAGGCGCCGGTCTCGGCAGCGACTCCGTGATCGTCGATCAGATGTCCGGTGAACATCACTTGCTTCAGGGAGCATCCGAGCAAGGGATCGAACCGGGCACATACCTCGTCCAAGGCCGCGGCGAACACCGGGAAAGCGCCGGAGAGACCCGCGCCCATGCCGACCCGCTGCGCGCCCTGACCGGTGAAGAGGAAGGCGGTCTTCCCGGAGCCCACCGTGCCGGAAACCACTCCGGCGGAGGCGGATCCGGCGGCCAGCTTCGCCAGCCGCGCCACCAGTTCGTCGCGATCACCGCCGAGGACCGCTGCCCGCCACTCGTGCCGGGCACGTGTGGTGACGAGCGAGTAGGCCACGTCCGCCGCGTCGGCGTCGGGATGATCGGTCAGCCACCGGTGCAGTTTCGCCGCCTGCGCGCGCAGGGCATTCTCGCTCTTGGCCGACACCAGCCACGGCAGCACCGTGCGCGGCCCGTCGGCGGCGGGTGACGAGACGACCGGTGCGGTGGGCGCTTCCTCCAGGATCAGGTGGGCATTGGTGCCGCTGACTCCGAACGACGACACACCGGCCCGCCGGGCCGTTCCCCCGGCGGGCCAGGGTTCCGGGCGGGTCAGCAGGCGCACCGCCCCGGCCGACCAATCCACGTGCGGGGACGGAGTTTCCGCGTGCAGGGTCGGGGGCAGGGTCTCGTGTCGTAGCGCCTGCACCATCTTGATCACGCCGCCGACACCGGCGGCCGCGACGGTGTGACCGATATTCGATTTGATCGATCCCAGGCGCAGCGGCTCGCGGTCGCCGCGATCCTGACCGTAGGCGGCGATCAATGCGTTGGCTTCGATCGGATCACCCAGCGGGGTGCCGGTTCCGTGCGCTTCCACCGCATCCACGTCGGCGGGTGCGAGCCCCGCATTGGCGAGGGCCTGCGCGATCACTCGCTCCTGCGACGGGCCGTTCGGTGCGGTCAGGCCATTGCTGGCACCATCCTGATTGACCGCGCTGCCGCGAATGACGGCCAGAATGTCGTGGCCCAGTCGCCGCGCGTCCGACAGCCGCTCCAGGACCAGGACGCCCACGCCCTCGGCGAAGGCCACGCCGTCGGCCGCGGCGGAGAACGCCTTGCAGCGGCCGTCCGGCGACAAGCCGCGCTGCCGCGCGAAATCCACGGAGAGATAAGGGGTTGCGGCCACCGTGACGCCACCCGCCAATGCCAGCGAGGTCTCGCCCTGACGCAATGCCTGACACGCCAGGTGCAGCGCGACCAGTGAGGACGAGCAGGCGGTATCGATGGTGACCGCCGGTCCCTCCAGACCGAAGACGTAGGCCACGCGGCCGGAGACGACGGAGTGGGTGGTGCCGGTCAGCCGGAATCCCTCCAGGTCGCCGGTGACATTGTCGACGTAGCCCGAGGCGCACGCGCCCGCGAACACGCCGGTATCGCTGCCGCGCAACGTGATCGGGTCGATGCCGGATTCCTCCAGAGCCTCCCAGGAGGCTTCCAGCAGCAGCCGCTGCTGCGGGTCCATCGCCAGGGCCTCGCGCGGGCTGATTCCGAAGAAGCCGGCGTCGAAATCGGCTGCGTCGTCGAGGAATCCGCCGCCGCGGCTGTAGACCGTTCCGGGCTTTTCCGGGTCCTGGTCGATCAGGCGCTCGAGATCCCAGCCGCGATCGTCCGGGAATTCCGTGGTGGCATCGGTCCCGGACCGGACCAGATCCCACAACTGCTCGGGGGTGCGGACGCCGCCGGGGAATCGGCAGCTCATGCCGACGATCGCGATGGGCTCGTCCATGCGTGCGCGGCGCGAGACGCGGGCCGGTTTGGAACCGGATTCGGTTCCCTCGATCTTGCTGTGCAGCAGGGTGGCGACCGCCGCGGCGGTGGGGTGGTCGAAGACCAGGGTGGACGGCAGTTGGACACCGGTGGCCTTCGCCAGCCGGTTGCGGAATTCGACGCCGCCGAGCGAGTCGAATCCCAGGGCGTCGAATCGTTCGGTGGGACTGATGTCTTCGGCGGAACCGTGTCCGAGCACGGCTGCCGCGTGCTCGCGGACCAGGTCGAGCACCACCTCGGCACGGTCGGCCTCGGGCACCCGGCTCAGGCGCGCGCCCAGCGAACTCGACGGGGCCGCAGCCTGTGTCGTGGGGCGGGGCAGGAAACCGCGGAGTACCGACGGCACGGCACCGGTGCCCGCTTCGCGGCGCAGTTCGGCCGGGTCGAACCGGATCGCCGCCAGGTGGGCGGCGGCGCGGCCGGTGGCCGCATCGAACAGCCGCAGGCCTTCGTCGTGCGCGAGCGGGTGCAGGCCGAGCCTCTCCCAGCGGGCGAGGGCACTGCGGTCCAAGCCACCGGTCATCCCACCGGTGGAGTTCCAGGGCCCCCAGGCCAGGGAAATCGCCGACAGCCCTTCGGCGCGGCGGCGGTGCGCCAGGGCGTCGAGGAAGGCGTTGGCCGCCGCGTAGTTGCCCTGTCCCGCCGAACCGATCGTTGCGGCGACCGACGAGAACAGCACGAAGGCGGACAGGTTCCGGTCACGGGTGAGATCGTGCAGGTGCCAGGCGGCGGCGGCCTTCGCGGTGAACACGCGCCGCAATTGCTCGGCGGTCAGGCCCGCGAGGGTGCCGTCGTCGAGGACGCCCGCCGCGTGGATCACGGCGGTCAGCGGATGATCGGCGTCGAGGGAATCCAGCAGCGAGCCGATGGCCTGCCGATCGCCCACATCGCAGGCCGCCACCCGGACGGCAGCACCGGCTTCCGACAGCTCGCGCACCAATTCCGTCGCGCCGTCGGCGGTTTCGCCGCGCCTGGACACCAGCATCAGATGGCGGACGCCGTGCGTGGTGACCAGATGCCGAGCCAGCAGTGCACCGAGGCCACCGGTACCGCCGGTGATCAGGACGGTGCCGGTGCCGAACGAGGATCCGGGCTCGGCGTCGTGGCCGGCTCGTGTCCTCGCCAGCCGGGGCACGAGCAAGGCTCCGGAGCGCACCGCGACCTGCGGTTCGCCGGTCGCGATCACTGCGGCGACCATCGCTCGGTCGACAGCGGGCGCGTCGGCCGACGGGTCGGTATCGAGGAGAACGAATCGGCCCGGGTATTCGGTTTGGGCGCTGCGCATCAGACCCCAGACTGCTGCCGCGGCGAGATCCGGTGTCTCGCCGGCCAGCGCGGCGCCGTTCGAGGTCACCACGACCAGTCGGGTGTCGGCCAGACGTGGTTCCGCGAGCCAGGACTGTACCGTCGCCAGTACCGATTCCAGATAGCCACCGACGGCCGTGGGATCGCCGACCGCGGTGAAGTCTTGCGGAAGCCAGGTCACGATATCTGGAATCGGTTGTGCTGCAGCGAGTTCCGATGGGGTCGGCGCGTGGGTGTCGAGTCCGGCGACCGGGGCGGAACCGAGCACGGCCATCCGGCCCGCGGCGGGATCCGGTGTCGTTGCCGCCGTCGGCGTCCACTGGATGTCGTAGAGGTCGGCGTCATCCGCGGCGAGGGTGCCGCGCATCTGTTGCACGTCATAGGGCCGCATGACGACGGCATCGACGGAGACCACGGGCCGCCCCGAATCGTCCACGGTCGCAACGGAGATGGTCTCCGGGCCGCTCTCGACGGCGATCACCCGCAGCGTCGTCGCCTTGACCAGCGGCTGATGTAGTCGCGCGCCGCCCCAGCGGAACAGCAATCGGCCGGTGTCGGGGTCGCTGTCCTGATCGCGCCAGATGAGCCCGGCCAGCCCGGCATGCATCACCAGGTCGAGCAGGGCCGGATGCAGATCGAATCGCTCCGGTTCGGGCGCGGCGGCGGTGTTCAGGGTGATCTCGGAGAAGACGGCCCCGTCCCGCTGCCAGGCGGCCTCGACGCCGAGGAATGCCGGGCCGTATTCGAGTCCGGATCCCTTCGCGATTCGCTCGGGAATCCATGCGGTGTCGAGGGTTTCGGCGTCGGCGGGCGGCCATGCCTCGTCGCGCAGCTGGTCCAGCAGGGCGTCATCGCCGTCCCAGGCGGGGGCGAGGACACCGCTGGCGTTGCGCACCCATTCGCCCGCGCGGCCGGCCTTGCGGAAGTAGAAGCTGAACTGGCGCCGGCCGGTCGGGTCCGGCTCCTGCACCGATACCTGGAGTTCGACCTCGTCGGTTTCCGACGGGAGGATCGGAGCCTCCAGGGTCAGCTCCTCGACGACGCCGCAATCGATTCGGCTGCCCGCGACGAGCAGGAATTCGATCAGGGTCGCGCTGGGCAGCACCACGGTGCCGTAGGTCATGTGGTCGGCGACCCACGGGTCGGTGGGCAGCGAGAACCGGCCGGTGAAGACGAACTCGTCCTTACCGGCCACCGGGAACACACCGGTGAGCAAGGGGTGGGCCTGGGGGTCGCCGGTGGCTTCGCGACGCGGCGGCAGCCAGAATCGCTGATGCTGGAAGGCATAGGTGGGCAGGGGAATTCGCCGGGTCGACCGGCGACCGAGCAGGGGTGTCCAGTCCACCCGCACACCGGCGGTGTGAGCTTGTGCCAGCATCGTCGAGAACTGTTGGGGCTCATCGTGATCCCGGCGCGCGGCCGCGGCCACCACCGAAGCGGACTCGACGTCCCCGGGAAGGGTCTGCCGGGTCAGCGCCGCCAGCACCGCGTCGGGGCCCACCTCCAGGAATCGGCGCACCCCCGAGGCGGTCAGCGTCTGGATACCCGGCGCGAATCGGACCGCGCCCCGCACCTGGCGAACCCAGTAGGCGGGCTCCATGATCTCGTCCCCGGCCAGCTGACCGGAGACGTTCGACACCACGGGGAGCCGGAGCGGGTTGTAGGTCAAATCCTGTGCGACAGACTCGAATTCGGCCAGAATCGGCTCCATTCGATGCGAGTGGAAGGCGTGGCTGACCCGCAGCCGGGACGTCTTCGCGCCTCGCTCGGCGAAACGGGCCTCGATCTCGGCGACGGCGTCCTCGTCACCCGAGACCACCAGGGCCTGCGGCGCATTCACCGCGGCGACCGAGACGCGGCCCGGATAGCCGGCGACGACCTCGTTCACCTCGGATTCGGGCGCTCCGATGGCCAGCATCGCACCGCCCTCGGGCAGCGCGCCCATGAGACGGCCGCGCGCCGCCACCAATCGGCAGGCGTCCTCGAGCGACCACAGACCCGCGACGTACGCGGCCGCGATCTCGCCGATCGAATGACCGATCACCACATCCGGGGTGACGCCGAACGACTCCAGCAGGCGGTACAGCGCCACCTCGAAGGCGAACAGGGCGGGCTGGGTGAACTCCGTGCGATCCAGGACGGCCGTAGCGCCACCGGCGGAACCGTTGAACATGACGTCCCGGAGCGAGCACTCCAGCATCGGATCGAACTGGGCGCACACCGAGTCCAGCGCGTCGGCGAACACCGGGAATGCCCCGTACAGCCCAGCTCCCATGCCGATCCGCTGTGCGCCCTGCCCCGTGAACAGGAAGGCCGTCGTCCCCGTGCCGATGGCACCCGTGACGACACCGGCGCCGGTCCCCGATTCGGCAAGATTCGCCAGCTGCTCGCGCAACTCCGCGCGATCGCGACCGAGGACCACGCCGCGCGAGTCCAGCTGCGCCCGCGAATTCGCCAGCGCCTGGGCCGCATCCGCGATGTCGATCTCTGGGTGCTCGGACAGCCAGGCAGCCAGTCGGGCGGCCTGCGCGCGCAGACCCGCCTCGCCCTTACCCGACACCAGCACTGGGATGAGCGGTGCCGCGCTGTCCGGCCGCGTCTCCGCACTGGCACTCTCGGCGGGCGCCACCGGTGCGGCGCTGCCTGGCTGCGCCTTCCGACTGTCGCCCGCGGCAATCGGTGCGGCAGGCGCTTCCTCGAGGATCACGTGCGCGTTGGTGCCGCTGATCCCGAACGACGACACACCCGCCCGGCGCACCCGATCGCCCGCGGTCCACGGTTCGGCGTCGGTCAGCAGGCGCACCGCGCCCGCGGCCCAATCCACGTGCGGCGACGGCGTTTCGGCGTGCAGTGTCCGGGGCAGGCGCTCGTGCCGCAGCGCCTGCACCATCTTGATCACGCCGGCCACACCGGCGGCGGCCACGGCGTGGCCGATGTTGGATTTCAAGGAGCCGATCCGCAGCGGTTCCCGCTCGTCGCGATCCTGGCCGTAGGCCGCGATCAACGCCTGGGCCTCGATCGGATCGCCCAGGGCCGTGCCGGTTCCGTGCGCCTCCACGGCGTCCACGTCGACCGCGGTGATGCCCGCATTGGCGAGGGCCTGGGCGATCACCCGCTGCTGCGACGGACCGTTCGGCGCGGTCAGGCCATTGCTCGCGCCGTCCTGGTTCACGGCGCTACCGCGAACCACGGCCAGGACGTGGTGGCCGAGCCGCTGTGCGTCCGAGAGTCGCTCGAGGACGAGCACACCCGAGCCCTCCGACCACGCCACACCATCGGCGGCCGCCGAGAACGCCTTGCACCGGCCGTCCGGCGACAGGCCGCGCTGGCGCGCGAAGTCCACGTACAGGTACGGGCTGGCCGCGACGGTCACGCCACCGGCGAGCACCAGCGAGCTGTCGCCCTGGCGCAGTGCCTGGCAGGCCAGATGCAAGGCCACCAGCGAGGACGAGCACGCCGTATCCACCGTCACCGCCGGGCCCTCCAGGCCGAACGCGTACGCGACGCGGCCGGAGATGACGCTGTGCGAGGTGCCGGTCAGGCGGAAGCCCTCCAGGTCGCCGGTCACCCGGCCGGCGTATCCGGACGAGCACGCGCCGGCGAAGACACCGGTGTCGCTGCCCCGCAACGACACCGGGTCGATGCCCGCGTCTTCGAGTGCTTCCCAAGAGGTTTCGAGCAACAGCCGCTGCTGCGGGTCCATCGCCAAGGCTTCGCGCGGGCTGATGCCGAAGAATCCGGGATCGAAATCGCCTGCGCTGCTGAGGAATCCACCGTGACGGGTGTAGACCTTGCCCGGCTTGTCGGGGTCGGGGTCGAACAGCCGGTCCAGGTCCCAGCCGCGATCGGCGGGGAATTCACCGATCGCGTCCCGGCCCGCCGCGAGCAGGTCCCACAGGTCCTCGGCGGAACGCACACCGCCGGGGAAACGCGCGGCCATGCCGACGATCGCGATCGGTTCGTCCGTATTCGCACGCCGCGAGACCCGCCGCTCCCCCCGATCGGTCCCGGTGACCCGGGCCCGCAGCAGCGCCGCCACCGCATTCGCGGTCGGGTGGTCGAAGATGAGCGACGACGGCAGGGGCACACCGGTGGCGCGCGTCAAGCGGTTCTGCAACTCCACACCGCTGACGGAATCGAAGCCGAACTCGGTGAAGGGCAGATCGGGGTGAATGGATCGGGCCGACTCGTGGCCGAGGATGGCGGCGGCCTGCTCACGGACCAGGTCGAGAACGACTGTGCCGCACTGATATTCGGGGGTCGCCTGCAAAGTGCGTGCCAGCGGGCTGTCATCCCACGCCTGCTCACTGGCCTCGGGCGTGCGGTCCTCGGGTACCTCGATGATGTCGGTCGTGCTGCCGGACATGGCCGGTGCACCGGCCCAGAAGTTGCGGCGCTGGAATGCGTACGGCGGCAAGTCGATTCGCGTTCCGCCGGAGACCAGCGCACGCGTATCCACCTGCACGCCGGCGCAGTGCGCCTGTGCCAGCGATGCCAGGAAGCGGTCCGGGCCGCCCTCACCACGCCGCAACGAGCCGACAACGGCGACGGTCTCGGCCGCACCGGCGGCCTCGGCGGTCACGCCGATGCCCATCGTGAGCACCGGATGCGGACTCGACTCGATGAATCCGTTGACACCGTCGGCGATCAGCGCCGTGACGGCATCGGCGAATCGGACCGGTTCCCGCAGGGATCGATACCAGTATTCGGCGTCCAGTTCCACGGTATCCAGCCGGTCGGCGGAGACCGTGGAGAAGAACGACACCGACCCGGATTGCGGGCGGATGGGCGCCAGTTCCGCGAGCAGGCGATCACGCAGCCGCTCGACCGCCTTCGAATGCGAGGCGTAATCCACCGGAATCGGGCGGGCCCACACGCCGTCGCGGGCGCAGGCGGCGAGGAAGTCCGCCATCGCGGCGACATCGCCGGCGATCACGGTCTGCGCCGGACCGTTCACGGCCGCGAGCGACAGCCGATCCCCGTACGCCGACAATCGTTCCCGGACCGCATCGGCGCCGAGTCCGATCGAGGCCATACCGCCCTGACCGGCCAGTTCCTCGGCGACCGCGCGCGAGCGAAGCGCGACCACGCGCGCCGCGTCGGGCAGCGAGAGTCCGCCGGCGATATACGCGGCGGCGATCTCGCCCTGGGAGTGGCCGATCACCACGTCCGGCTCCACGCCGGCCGCTCGCCACATCCGGGCCAGGGAGACCATCACCGCGAACAGGACCGGCTGGACCACGTCCACGCGATCCAGCGGGGGCGCGCCGGCCTCGCGACGCAGCACCGCGGTCAGCGACCAGTCCACATACGGCGCAAGCGCCGCTTCACATTCCGCGATCGACTCCGTGAACGCGCCGCCCGCGTCCAGCAGACCCAGCGCCATCCCCTCCCACTGGCTGCCCTGCCCGGGGAAGACGAACGCGATGCGGCGCTGCTCGGCCCGCCCGGTGGCGGGCTCGATCGCCACGGCGGGCGCGGTCGGGTCGGCCAGGGCCGCCAGTCCGGCCATCAGCTCGGAGCGATCCCGCCCGACAACGCTTCCGCGCCACGCCATTTGGGCGCGCGTGGCCAGCAGTGAGTACGCCACGTCGACCGCGGTCGAATCGGGATGGCGGAGCAGCCACTCCCGCAGCCGGGCCGCCTGCGCACGCACACCGGCCTCGCTGCGGGACGACACCACCCACGGCACCGCACCGGCCTCGCCGGCTGATGCGGCGGACGCGACAGCGGGCGCCTCCTCCACGATCACGTGGGCATTCGATCCACCCATGCCGAACGACGACACGGCCGCCCTGCGCACATCGGTCACGGGCCAGTCCTCGGTGCCCGTCACCACGCGTAAACCCAGGTCCGCGAGCGGAATTCGCGGATTCGGCGTCTCGAAGTTCAGGCTGGCCACCAGTTCCTGATGGCTCAGGCAGAGCACCGTCTTGATCAGGCCCGCGATACCGGAAGCACCTTCCAGATGCCCGATATTCGTCTTGACCGATCCGACAGCCAGCGGGGCGTCCTGCGCCCGGCCCGCACCGTAGGTCTCGCCGAGCGCGGCGGCCTCCACCGGATCACCGGCGGGTGTGCCGGTGCCGTGCAATTCGACGTACTGCACCGACGGCGCCTCGACGCCCGCCGCGGTCAGGGCATCGCGAATCGCCGCGGCCTGCGCATCCCGGCTCGGGGCGCTCAGCACTCGGCGTTCATTGCCGGTGTTGATCGCGCTGCCGCGGATGACGCCGTGAATCCGGTCGCCGTCGGCGATTGCCTGCGCGAGGGGCTTCAGCAGCACCATGCCGCCGCCCTCGCCGCGCACGAACCCGTCGGCCCGGGCATCGAAGGTGTAGCAGGCGCCGAGCGCCGACTGCGCGCCGAAGTGCTCGATCCGCTCACCGCTCGTCGGCGACAGAATCAGGTTCAGGCCGCCGGCCAGGGCCACATCGCTCTCGCCGCTGCGCAGGCTCTCACAGGCCAGATGCACCGCGACCAGCGATGATGCCTGGGCGCTGTCGACCACGATGCTCGGGCCGCTGAAACCGAAATAGTTCGAGATGCGGTTGGCGATAATGCCCCGCCCGACACCCCACAGCGAGTGGCGGCTGACCCCCGGGCCGCCCCGCGAGGCCAGAATCTCGGCGAAATCGCTTCCGGTGCAGCCGAGGAACACACCGCAGCGCCGGGCCTCGCGCGCCGTGGCGGCCAGGCCCGCGTCCTCGAGCGCCTCCCAGCTCAGCTCCAGCGCCAGCAGCTGCTGCGGATCGAGTGCCCGCGCCTCATTCGGCGAAACCCCGAAGAAATCCGCGTCGAACTCCCCTGCGGGGCCGACGAATCCGGCCCGCTCGGTAATACTCCCCCGGCTCTCGGGAGCCGCGCCGATCGCGGCGCGCCCCTCCGTGAGCAACTGCCAAAAACTGTCGAGATCGGCCGCCCCCGGCATCCTGCAAGACATACCCACGATAGCGACGGCAAACGCCGATCCGGTCACCTCTGAAAATCCTTCCTCATGGCACGCACCCACTTCGCGCCCTCATCCACCGCCGGACAGTCGAAGACGACCGCGGCCAACAAGTTCCGTTCTTCTACCCTGGCCAACCCGCGGCCAAACACCATCGCACCGAGCGCTCAGCGTCCGGATCCAGTCGACAGCATGCCGACGACACAGATGATTCCTCTTTCGACACAACGGATTTCGATGCGACTGCGACCTAGAGAAGAGCCCGCATGATATGGGGTGCTTCCGCAGGGACCCTGGCCGAGGAGATGTTTCAGACCAGGTCAACTGACCCAGCTGTGCCGCCAGGCTCAGTGCAACAATTGATCAGCAACGGATGCTGAAGACTGCCACGCTACGTGGCCATGCCAACCCAATGAGGCATGTGTACCAGGGGTTTTCGAGCGGCGGGGGTCATCGTACTGAACAGTAGTTCTAACAATCTTGACTTGTCAATCGTCCAACTGCCCCCGAAACCACCGGCAGCACAGCCGAGGCAACCCACCCCACCCAGACCCTGCGAGCGGCAATGAAAACCGCACCCTTTTGCACTTTATTACCCTGTCGCACAAACGATTTCGAACATATGTCGAAACTATTGCCGTCCCATGACTCCCGCCGCCGGCACGCAGGTCCCGGCCGACACGTCGAGTACCCACGCCGCACCCCTCCGGCACATGGAACCGACATCGCTCGCGGGGCTTCCGATCACCTCGCCAGCGAGGGATCGTGCGCCACACCGAAGCCTCGGATCACCCTCGGCTCGGTATGCCCGCCCAACACCGAGGCCATCCAGGACGAGGGACCAGGCGCTGCGTGCAGTCCGAGCGCCAGATGACCCAACCCCGCGACGCACTCGACCCCAGCCAAGTGCGTCCGCTTTACCCCCTGCCACACGCCGAGTACCAGCCGATTTGGATGTTCAGGGGGGTCCTGGGGTAATCTCATCGAGCACGAGCGAGAGCGAATGCAACGGGCTGTGGCGCAGCTTGGTAGCGCACTTGACTGGGGGTCAAGTGGTCGCAGGTTCAAATCCTGTCAGCCCGACCAAGAAATCCCCTCCGACCTGGGTCGGAGGGGATTTTTTGTGTCACCGAACTCGTCCAAAATCGGCCGTTTCTCACAGAAATCTCACGTTTTCGGCCGCTCTCCCCGCGCCCACCGCTCGAGAACCTCGCGGTTGTCCGGTGCCGTTTCGTCGATGTAGTGAGCCTTCGCCACCGCTTTGTTGTTGCCGAGTTGTCGCGCGGCCCGCTCGGGATCGCCGTAGGCGTTGTCGACCGCTGTGCCGCCCCCGCGCCGGAACGTCCTCGGAGTGACCCACGAGTAGTTCTCCCCACGTGCGGCGCGCCAGCTGCGCCCGAAGTTGTGCCACGACACGATCGAACCGGCACCGGACGAGGGCACCCACTCGAGATCCTCGGACGCGCAGGCCGAACACGCGGGGGTCAGCGGCGCGAAGAGCTTGTTGCAGGCCGCACAACGCCGGATCGTCAACGTGTCTTCGACACAACGGGCGCTGTCGTCGCTGACACCGTCTGGGGGCTGGGCATTCGGTGGGAACATGAAAGCCTCCGCGGAATGGTGCTGGTGGATTTCGTGTCAGCATCGTCTGTCCGCGGTACTCCCACGAGGGTAGAACGGCTGGGCATACCTGTTTTCCCGAGCGGGCCTTCGTCGGCGCAGGCGTAACAACAGGTCAGTAGCGAATCGTCATACGGGGCTCTTGGACGCGGCCCTCGACATCGTCGGCACGCAGGGGCTGGCCGCACTCACGGTGCGCGGGGTGTGCGAGCAGGCGAAGTTGCGGCCGCGCTTCTTCTACGAACCTCACAGACCTGGCCGAGGCACTGCTGGACGAGGTGCAGGGCGGCGGCGCTCATCGAGCAGACCCGCGTGCTGCTCGATATTCCGGAGGGCGACGACACGGCGCTGACCGCCCTTGGCCCGGTTGACCACCGGAGGTGCAGCGGAGCTGATTCTGGTGTACCTGGACGGCGGGCTGAAGGTGAAGCGACCGGTGCTGATCGGAATCGTCGCGAATTATGTTGTGGCAATGGTGGATCGGCTGCCCGGATCGACCGAGCAGCTGGACTGCGGGCAGTCCACGCCCAGCTGCTGTTGCATGACCCGCGAGGTGAGGCCGCTCGAACACTTCGACCAGGGCCAGACTCCCACCCGGATAGCCCGGGAGATCCGACGCTGCCGATCCACCATCAGCAGGATCATCAGCGACGCCGCACAACGGATTCTTCCGGTCGACGCCTGCCCAACCACGATGAAGCCGGTCGCGATCTGGCCGATCGCGACAACGCCGGTGGCCTGCTGGCCCATCGCCACCACTCCGACCGCCATCGGCCCCGAAGCGAGAAACCCATACGCACCAGGACCAACCGCGAACAATTGCACCACCGGAGCATACGAGGCTGGACGCGCCGCCGTGCGTCGTCGCCCATCGGCTTTGCTTGCGGGCGTTCAGGTTCGGATGACCGAAAGAGCTTGGAGGTAAATCTCTTCGAGAGTGCGCGGCGCCGGTGCGCTCGGCCCAGACTTCCACGGCAGTGTCGAAGCAGGCGAGGCACGCACCGAGCGTGGCACGGGCACGGGCTCCGGGTGCACCTCGTGTCGATCAGCTCAAACGCTTTCCCGCCGTGCGTGCCGCGATGGCGTCTTCCACCCTCTGACCCGCGATCGAAGCGAGGTCTCGACCCGGGGCGGATTGGACCGAGTTGGCCGAGTGCTACGGCAGTTGGTTCGATGCCGAGTGCGGCGGCCAACCGCGCTCCGTATCGCCGTTACTCAGCGATCTCCCGGGCCCCGATGGCGCTGGAGAGGGCATCGTGGGCACGTTCGCTGCGATCTCCTCGCACGAACTCACTCATCGGCGAGTTCCGGAACGATCATCGCGGAGACGGGAACTGTGGCAGCAAGGCGCTGCTCGAGGAGCTCTTGATAGCGGGCTGAGGTGTAGACGGCGTAGGCGTGCTCGGCGTCGCGGAATCGTAGTACGACCGTGTGGCTGCCACCTGGCGTAGGACCAACTTCGGGCAGGTGAACTGTTCGGTCCGTACTGGCAAGAAGTTCGCCGGCATCGGGCCCCAGCAGCACGGGAGTCGCCGCCGCACGGTAGGTGTCCAGGCGCTCAGGGTCCGTCACGTCATAGTTCAAGATCAGCAAGGCGGTCATGAGAACATCATCCCCCCGACGAGAACAAGGATTCGCATCAGTGTCACGCTGGCCCCGCGTGGGTATCGAGTGCTCGCCGACGCACGCGAGATGATCTCGCTCGCAACACGTATCGGCCTTGCGCCGAGACGGGGCGATCTGGCAATCCACCACCGAGCCTCCGATCTTCATCAACGGAAACGGCTTCAACGCTGCGCCGACCAGCGCGGACCCGATGACCGGGCAGTCCGGCCCCGCATCACCGAAATCGGCATGGGTACCGCCGCGCAATGAAGAACCCGCACCCATCGACGTGCGGCTACTCCGCCGGGATCTGGTATTCGAACTAGAGCTATCGCCCTGATACAGCGCCAGCGACTCAGGTCTCCGGCGTGGCTGTATGTATGTGAGAGCTGCGGCGATGTCGATTCAGTCGTCGCCGCCGCTACTGCGGACGTTGCGGCTGGTGCTTCCACTGCGCCAATACCTTTCAACACCGCGACTGCGACCGACGCCTGAGCCGACCTGCTATGGCGTTGCGCCGCAGCGACATCCTTTAGGCCACACTTCGCCAGTCTGGCCGAGTGCGCCGGTTCAGGCGGCCACGCCGATCGTCTCGCGGCTCGTTGCACGAGCGTGAGTAGAGGGGACTACACGAGCTGCTCTATGAACCCGGCGTCGAGCGTGAGCGCCTGTTCCAGGCGTTCCTGTCGTCGCCACCGACGGTCAAACCGTAGTCGGAAAGCTGGCGTGCAAGCCCGCGGTGGTCGGGCTTCCTTCGGCGGGCTGCTGACCCAGATCGTCGCGGGCCGTGGTCTGTCGGCGGTCTCGGTCGCGATCGACGCGCCCCCTTCCGCAGCATGCTGCCGCTGCCGATCTCAACCTGTGGTCGGAAGCCAAGGTGGACACCGAGAATCCCGAGCGCGGCCACGCCCTCACCATCGACAGCGGCTGGCAAGAGATAGACGAGTGAGCGCTGACGATCTCGCCGATGCGCACCTGGTCGAACGTGCGCGATCGGACGACTTTGAATCGAGAGGGGTCAAAGAGTCTCTCGTGTGTCCTCATCGCAGTGAACGTGATTCACAAGCGTCCAGTGATACTCGACACGAATCCATGGCCGAAAATGCGGTTTTCATGGCGCGCAAAGCGGGGCGCAACTCTCCCGAAGTCACGCACAGTGATCCGGCACCGATCATTCCGAAGCGTTGTCGCCCAGCCAGCTCCAGTTGTCTCAACGAGGCCCTTGGGCAGCGCATCGACTACGCGATCACAAGGAGTCCCACATGCCTTTCATTACAACGTCGGACGGCGTCGACATCTACTACAAGGATTGGGGCAGCGGACAGCCCATCGTCTTCAGTCACGGCTGGCCTCTGTCCTCGGATGACTGGGACGCACAGCTGATGTTCTTCGTGTCCCACGGTTTCCGGGTGGTCGCTCACGACCGGCGTGGCCATGGCCGTTCCGCTCAGGTTGCCGAAGGGCACGATATGGACCACTACGCCGATGACCTGGCCGCCGTCGTCACCCATCTCGACCTGTCGGATGCGGTTCATGTCGGTCATTCCACCGGCGGTGGGGAGGTCGTGCGCTACCTGACGCGGCACGGACAGGATCGGGCGGCCAAAGCCGTTCTGATCAGTGCGGTGCCGCCGATCATGGTGAAGACCGCCGACAATCCGGGCGGATTGGACAAGTCGGTCTTCGATGGCATCCAGGAGCAGGTCGCCACCCGCCGGTCGGACTTCTTCCGCACGTTCGCCGAAGGACCGTTCTACGGCTACAACCGGCCCGGCACAGACCCCTCCGAAGGAGTGATCGCCAACTGGTGGCGCCAAGGCATGGCGGGCGGCGCCAAGGCCCACTACGACGGCGTCGTCGCGTTCTCTCAGACCGACTTCACCGAAGAGCTCACGAAGATCACGATCCCCACTCTCGTCATGCACGGGGAAGACGACCAGGTGGTCCCCATCGAAAACACCGGCATCCGCTCGGCCGAACTGTTGCCCAACAGCACGCTGAAAACCTATCCGGGCTTCCCGCACGGTATGCCGACCACCGAGGCCGCGACCATCAACGCCGACCTGCTCGCATTCATTCGATCCTGAGCAGCGGTCCCGCCTCGGGTCCCGGGGCGGGTACAGACCTTCCGAACTCATCGACGAGGACCAATGCCGAAAACACGTCCCGAGCCCGTCCGCGACCCGGAGACCGATCACCTGCTCACACCCCAGAACTGCGCGATCGTTCTCATCGACTTCCAACCGGGCCAGTACGCCACGGTCGGATCTGCGACAGTCGAGGAGATCGACCTCGGCGCGGTAACCCTCGCCAAGCTCGCACACGCCTATGCGATCCCGACAGTCGTGACGACCGTCGCGGTGGACATGGGCGTCAACGAGCCGACCAATCCTGTACTCCTGGACGAACTCCCCGGTGTCGCGGAGATCGACCGTACCGGGGTCAATGCCTGGGAGGACGCCGACTTCCGGGCGGCGGTCGAGGCCACCGGCCGGCGAAAGATCGTCATGGCCGGGCTGTGGACCGAAGTGTGCCTCGCGTTTCCGACCCTCGACATGCTGCGCGAGGGCTACGAGATCTACCCCGTCGTCGACGCTGTCGGCGGCGTGTCTGCGGTGACGCACGACACGGCGATCACTCGGATGGTGCAGGCCGGTGCTCAGCCGATCACCTCGCTGGCGCTCGGCTGCGAGCTGATGCGCAACTGGGCACGCTCCGATTCTGACCTGTATCGAGTGATCATCAACGATTACTTCCGACGCAAACGGGCCATCGGAGCCGCCAAACAGAATCTGCTGCACCGGTCGGTCAGATAGTTCACCGGCCACTGGTTCGGTCAGCGCGACCAGCGGCAACCACCCAGATCGGCAACCTCGATCGGGCGCCGGAAATCCTGGTGCGGATCGTTCACCCCTGCACTGTGCCCACCCACCTGCTGCTGGGGATCGGCAACGGCTGGTTGATCTTCGGAGGTGCGCTGCTGGCCGGTTTGGTCAGCGCAACCAGCGGCATAGAAAGACGTTCTGCGCGTCAGGTGTCTGGACGTGGGGAACGTCCTCCTGGTGCGCTTGTCGGGCTTGGTGTCCCATCGCGGTAGGAGGACGTTCCATGGGTGACGGTAGTGGCGTGTCCCGGGGTGATCGCAGACGGAATGTGCGTTTGGCGAGGTTGCGGGGGGTGGTTCCGGTGAGCAACGCGATAGTCGGGATCGATCCTTCGGAAGTGACGAATCCATGACGCTCTCGACGGGCGCTCACAGGCAATCTGCACAACCTTAGGCGTGTCGAACCGCGCACTGGGTCGCCCCGCACCTGGTCGGCGATGTCGTCTATCGCGAACGCACCGCCACCGGCCTGCGCCACCCGTCCTGGCGCGGACTCCGATTCGACCACTCACCCGCAGACATCGCAGTTCCCGAGCACAACTGAGCTTCCGGTGCGGGCTTCATTCGAAGACGATGACTTGGCGTCCGACGATCTCGCCCCGACCGAGGGCTTCCAAGTTTTCGTTGATGTCTTCGAGTCTGACCTTGGTGACGTTGTGCTTGATGAGGCCGGCTTCGGCGAGGGAGAGCACCTCGACGAGGTCGAGGTGGTTGCCCCAGAAGGAACCGAGGTAGGACTGCTCCGTGCCTACAAACCGCTGGCCGGGTGTTGCGGAGGCACTCCGGGCCAGCGGTTTCCCGAATCCTGTCGTGGACTGTCCCGATGGGGATGAGCCAGTTCGTTGGTCAGCGGTCGAGCCCTGTCGGCGCAGGACCGCTGCGCTTGTCCGACAGGGCTGAGCCGGTGTAGTGGTCAGCGTACGGCGATGGCGCAATGGATGAATTCGGCGGCGCGTACGGGTTGGCTGATGAAGGCGGTGTGCGAGCCGTCGATCTCGGCGATGGTCGATGCCATCCGTTTGGCCATGAACCGCTGGGCTTCGGGGTTGATGGCGTTGTCGTGGCGGGCGACCTGGTACCAGGAGGGGATCCGCTTCCACCCGGCCTCGGTGGCCTTCTCAGCCAATGCGGCTGCCGCGAGCGGTCGCTGGGCGGCGCCCATCACCTGCGCCAGGTCGACCGGGACGTCGGCGCAGAAGGTTTCACGGAACCGCTCCCCATCGATGTACAGATCGGGGCCGCCGACCGCGCCCGGTGCATCGTAGGGCGTCGGCTGCGCCGTTTCGGCCAGCAGCGACGGCGCGAAAGGCTGCTGGACATCGATGCAGCTTTCACCGGTGTCGAGGCTGAACGCCGCCAGGTACACCAGCGCCGTCACATTGCTCAGCCCAGCCGCGGCCTGACCGATCACCGCGCCCCCATAGGAATGACCCACCAGCACCACCGGTCCGTCGACCGCCGCGGCGACCGAGTGCACCACTTTGGCGTCATTTCCCAACCCCCGCAAGGGATTCGGTGGCGCGATCACGGAATACCCGGACTCGGACAGTTCCCGGATGATCCCGGCGAATCCCGAGGCGTCGGCGAAGGCGCCATGGACGAGCACCACTGTCGGAGCGGCCTGATCAGACATCGTGTTCTCCTTCATCGTTGCGTTGGTCAAGCATGTGTGAGCATTCCCCGGCCAGGCTGGCATGCGGGAAGTCCGTTTCTATTGCACTGTGCTACAACCGAAACGGTGCATTCTTGGTCCCGGATGCGGGTTATCGACGAGTCGCGACCGCGGCCTGTTCGATCAGGTCGGTGACCGCGTCGGGATCGGTCTGCATGATCAGGTGCGGTCCTGCCACCTCGACGATATGGGCACCCGCACGGGTTGCCATGAATCGCTCCAGGTCCGGCGCGATCGCACGATCCTGCTTGGCGACCAGGTACCAGGACGGGAGGTTTTTCCAGGCCGGGGCGCCGGAGACCCCGGTCACCGCGGCCAGGCCGAGGGGACGCTGTTCGACCGCGAGCGCCCGCTGCTGCGACGGCGCTACGGTGTTGTCCAGAAACACATTCGGGTATTGGCCGGGGTCGATGGTGAGTTCTGTACCGGTGCCGCCACCGGTGTCGGGAAAGGACGACGGCGTGGCCGGGACCGCGGGGATCTCCTTTCCCAGTGCACCGGAGTTCAGGCTCGCCAGCGAGTCGCCCTGATCGGGTGCGAAGGCCGCGATGTACACCAGCGCCTTGACCTGGGTGTTGCCCGCCACGGCGTTGGTGATGACCGCGCCTCCGTAGGAATGCCCCACGAGGATGATCGGCCCGGTGGTCTGGCGTAGCACATCAGAGATGTATGCGGCGTCGGAATCCAACCCGCGCAAGGGATTCGGCGGCGCCTTGACCGGGAACCCAGCCTTCTGCAGTTCGGCGACGACGGGCGTCCAACCCGCCGCGTCCGCCCATGCCCCGTGCACCAGCACGATCGTCGGCTTGTCACCCTGCCAGTCCGCGACCCGCGACACCGCGGCCGAGGTGGACACCGGCGCGGAGTCGTGGTGGTCGGTCTGCGTACAAGCGGTCAGGGCCCCGGCCGCGGCGGCCAGGGCCGCGGCGACGACAGCGGCCCGGCGGGCAAAAGTCTTCATGACGGTGAACTCCCAATCGTGTGGATCGTGAGGGCGGGTTCGGGTTGTGGTGTTCGAGCATGCGCGGCCATTCCTCCACTACTCCGAAATTGCGGGAAAGTCGTACCTATTTGCACTGCGGTACAGCCGAATCGGTGGATCCGCAGCCAGGAATGCGGGTTATCGACAGGTCATAACTGCAGCCTGCTCGGGATCGTGACGACAGACACCAACAAGTGGTCTGGTTAACGGACGGCCTGGTGTCCACCGTCGACGGGCAGGATCGCGCCGTGGATATGGGCCGCCTCGGCACTGGCGAGGAAGACCACCGCGGCAGCGACCTCGGCGGCCGTGCCGGGGCGGCGGTCGGGTGTCGACGCGGCCAGACTGCGCAATGTCTCGTGGTAGGAGGCGTTTTCGTCGGTCATGGTCGGGCCGGGGGCCACGGCGTTGACGCGGATGGCGCGCGGCGCGAGTTCGGCCGCCCAGGATGTGGTGAGCGAATGTAAGGCCGCTTTGGTCGCGCCGTAGAGGGCGGATACGGCGTTGCCGGCCAGGCCGCTGAGGGAGCCGGTGTTGACGATCGCACCCCCTCCGGCCGCGACCATGCCGGGGGTGATCGCGGCGGTCAGCAGCGCCGGCGCCTTCACATTCACGGCCAGGGCCAGATCGGCGAGCGTCTCGTCGACGTCGAGAAGAGACTGGGCGGGTATGAGCAGTGCGGCATTGTTGACCAGCAGATCGACCGGGCCGTCGAGAGCTGCCGCTGCGGCACGCGCGAGTTCTGGTGCAGCACTGCCTGATTCGGCCAGATCGGCGCGGACGAAATGCGCTACGCCCCCGGTCGCGCGGATCGCCTCGACGACGGCCTCGCCCGCGCCTTTGCCGCGGCCCGACACCACGACTGTCGCACCCTCACGAGCCAGTGCGATCGCGATTGCACGTCCGATACCCGAGGTCGATCCGGTGACCAGTGCGCGGCGACCGGTCAAGCGCTGGGTTGCGGTGTGGTTCATGCGGAGAGCCTTTCCGTGGAGACAGGTAGGGGGCATTCCGGAGCACGTCGGGCCCCGGCAACGAGAAGTGCTGTGCCGAGCAGGATTTCGAAGGCCAGGATGGTGTAGACCGCGCCGCGTTCGGGTATCCCGCCCGCCGCGTGATACAGCGGCCGATCAGCCTGCAACAGCGCGAACGAGGCCAGCCCGAGGGCGCCGAGGGCAATGCTGGTGCGGCGCAACCACGTCGGTATGCCCCACCGTGCACCGACAAGAATCGCGACGACATTGCCGCTCACGATGGCCACGGCCGCGCCGATGCCGTGCACCACAAGAACGCCGTTGTGCTGGTTGGCGGCCGATTCGTGGAAGAACCCGACCAGGATCACGCCGACGCCGTGAGCGATGACGAGTCCGAACAGCAGGCGTTCACGCCGTTCTCGGGTTGCGAGCAGCAGTGCCGCGGCGATGAACAGCACGCCCTGGCCGACGAACGCGGTGTTCATGACCGAGTGCAGGGGTGAGTCGATCATGCGGCCGTCGAAGACATCCCCGGCGACCGGGTTGCCCAGATCGCTGATGAAGTTCACGGCGTAGCTGTAGGTGGGGTGGAGCCACGCACGAGCTGTGACGTACTCCAGTGCCAGGTATTGCAGTCCGGCCAGCAACAGCAGCGCGCCCGCGAAACGTCCCCGGCCTGACAGGTTTTGGACTTTCACGTCCACTAGGCTGGCACCAAATTTTTGGACTTACAAGTCCAGAAATGTAGGGTGAGGCATGCCCACTCGCAAAGGGGAGGCGACCAAGGCCCGCATCGTCGAGGCCGCCGCCGATCTCCTCGTCACCGGCAACGACGTCAACCTCGACGACGTCATGCGCTTGACCAGCACCAGCAAAGGCCAGCTGTTCCACTACTTCCCCGACGGGAAAGACGAGTTGCGCCGGGCCGCCGCCGAACGCCACCTGACCCGCCTCGCCGAAGCCGACGCCCCGGCCGCGCCGCTCACCTCCTGGCAGGCGTGGGAAGCCTGGATCGAGCAGATCCTGCACCTGCACTCCCAGCAAACGATCAACGACGCTTGCGAAATCGCCGCACTCGCGGGCCGAGCACTCGACACCGACACCTTCACCCGGGATCTGGTCGGGCGCATGTACGAACGCTGGATCGACCAACTGCGCGAACAACTCTCAGCCATGCAGCACGCCGGCCTCCTGCGCCCGGAAGCCCCCGTTCCGGCCCTGGCCTCCGCGTTCGTCGCGGCCCTGCAAGGCGGTGCAATCATCGACAAGGCCACAGGTTCCCACCAACACCTCACCAACGCACTGCACCAGGCCCTCGCCCTGCTACAGGCCTACGCTGCATAGCTCGACGACTCGCATCCCCGAGTAGGTCCCGCGCAGAGCCACCGGATCCGATTCGGCGACGGTCGCTGGCCGCTACCCGCTCCCTCGTCGATGGAAATTCCGCCATAGGCCAGGTCAGCGAAAAGCTTTGCTGCCGAATATATTACCTCTCCCTCGTCGAACCGCTCCGGCGCGACCGTCCAGGCCTTCGTGACCGAACGCCGGCACTGGCGGAGTCAATGGTGGCGGATAGCGGGGTGTCTATGACGAGCTGACTCGCGATGGGTTCGCGGTGCGGGTTGTGCAGAACCTGACCAAGTCGCTGGAGGACGACGCCGCGACCACCCGTCAGGTGCTCGACGAAATCGACGGCCCGGTCCTCCTATGGCGGGGCGGTCATCACCGAGGCCGGGACGCACGAGAACGTGGCAGCGCTGGCGTACGAGCGAGGATCCCGAAATCGCCCAGGCACGCATGTTCCTCGCGGAACTCGAGTACCACACCGAACGCCTCGTACGCCGGCGCAGCCAGTGGCGAGACGACAAACCCAACCAGGCCGTCGAGGCCGAACTCGCGCAGGTCCACCAGCAGATCCAGAAGCTCCACCAGCGATTCCCCGGACTGCAGCGGACATCCCGATGATTTCCAGCGATAAAGCGGGATTCAGACCAGGTTGGCTGACGATATGACCGAATTGGTTGATGTTTCAGGCCGCCTGCGGTGCTGCGAGATGGGCACGGATGTGGCCGAGTAGTTCACCGGTTCTGAGCGGTTTGGGCAGGTAGTCACACGCACCGGCCGCGTAGGCGTCACCGATGGCATCGGGACTGCCATCGAGGGAGACCGCGATGATCGGAATCGGTGAACGATTCCGCAGCTGCCGGCACAGATGCGCGCCCGGCAAGTCCGGCAGGTCCAGCTCGAGCAGCACCAGATCCGGATTCCATCGCCGAGCGAGGGTCAATGCGCACTGCGCGTTGGGGGCAGAGATCACCTCATGGCCGGCGTTGGCCAGCACGAGCGCCTCGATCTCTGCCATCGCCGGGTTGCTCTCGACGACAAGGACCTTGCTGGGCCGAACCGCAGGGGTCGCCGGCAGCGTGAATTCTGTTGCAGAGCGCGGGAATTGGCTAATGGTGAATCCTTCACAGACGGGTCCCCGACCGTCGAATCCGCAGCGTCATGGAGCTGAATGGAGGCGATCCTGCGCTCGCAATGTCAGTACCGCGATCGACTGACCACGAGACTATGCCAAACCGCAATCTCTCAGCAATGCATCTGTGAACTGTTTTCATGACGTTCACATGATCAGGGCTATTCCCTGGCATCCCATTGCCGCTGGCGTGCTCCGCCAATGTCCGATATTCGGCACTTCTGCGTACAGCTGGCAGGCGCAGTCGGGGTGAGATGATCTCAGCCCGTTGATCTTCGGATGTGGCAATGCATGTTGGGCAATACAACGATCCTCGCGCCGATGGACGGACCGGCTACGGGACTTGGAGAATGATCTTTTGGTGGACCTGTCCGCCGTCGAGAACCCGATGGGCTTCCGACGCGGCTTCCAAGGGGCAGACTTCGACGTCCCGTCGAACGTGACCGGCCTGAAAGACAAGGGGTAGTTCATGAAGCAGCTTCCCGAGCCCTCGCCATTGCCCGAGTCGGTCCCGATCCCGAAGGCCGACCCACCGGCCGAGATGGACCTCGTCGCGGTGCCGACCGGCGTGAACCACCGAACCGCCGCATACGCCTACGTCGGCGGGTCGGTCTTCGACAGGCGCGACTTCTACATCGGCGCCGCGCTCATCAAACACCCGCAGGGTGATCTCCTGGTCGACTCCGGTTTCGGACGCGACATCGCCAAGCAGTTGACCACGATGCCCCGCCTGTTCCAGAAGCTGACCAAATACGACGTCTGGAAGCCCGCGGTCGAGCAGCTGGAAACGGCCGGATACGACTTCAGCCGACTGTCCGGGATTCTGCTGACCCACGCGCACTGGGATCATATGAGCGGCATCCCCGATTTCCCCGACCTGCCGGTTCTGATCTCCCGGCGCGACCGAGCCGCCTTCTACAGTCGAGAAATGTTCGGCAACTTCCGCGGATTCTTCCAGGAATTCCCATTCAACTGGCAGGAGTTGAGCTTCCCGAGCGGACCCTACCTCGGCTTCCCCCGGCACCACGATGTGTACGGTGACGGCTCGATCGTCTGCGTCCAGGCTCCCGGGCACACACCCGGCAGCATCATCGTCTTCGTGACACTTCCGAATCAGGTGCGCTATGCCCTGGTCGGAGATCTGGTATGGCAACGTGAGGGACTCACCCGCCGCGTAGAGCGCCCATTCCCGGTCAGGCGACTAGCCGACTTCGACGCCGAGGGGAACCGGCAAAACCTCCTCCGCATGATTTCGATCATGCGGCGCATCCCCGACCTGATCGTCGTGCCGGCCCATGATCAGCGCGCCTTCGCCGAGATGAGCCAACTGCCGAACGTCACCACCAAGGGCCTGACCCTTTCCGCTTGATGAACCAACCCGGCCAGCCCCAGCGGACCAGAAGCCGGGTGAGGGCTCGGACAGGACCGGGGTGAACCCCTCTCGTCCTGTTATCTGCCTGGCGCACGCCCCAGCACCACAACCACGGACCAGGCCCGCTGGCTGCGTAGGCCAAGCACCACGATCGCGCGCCGCACCCGCTCCGGGTGCGAGCTGGTCCAGATGATCTGCTGCAGGCGCTCGGTCATCGGTATGACAGTGCGTTTACCCGATGTCGGCTCGCTACCATCTGCCCGATCGGTGACGCCGTTCCACCGATCTGAGCGGCACCCAAGCCGCTGTCCGTAGCCTTGTTCACCGGGTGAACGACATTGAGATCCACCGACCCAGTCATTCGAAACCGCGTGGACCGCAGACGAACTCGGTGGGAACCCCATCCCATCCGCCACCCATATCGCTGGCGTGTTCGGAAAATGATCAGCAACGACTGGGGCGACATGGGTAGGCCCGGGGTGGCCTGACCTGCTGCGGGGAAGGGTCAGTTGTGCTCGGGCACCGAGATTTCCGACGGTGAGCGATCGAATCGCAGTCCGCGCCAGGACGGGTGGCGCAGACCGGTGGCGCTACATTCGCGGTAGGCCACATCGCCGACCAGATGCGGGGCAACCCAGTGCGCGATGGCCGCGATCGACGACGGGATCTCCCCGGTGACCGGCGGCGCGGCAACGGCCAACGCCAGCAGCTCACGCTGCAGCACCCGGCGGGCGGCGTCGCTGAACCCGGTCCCGACCGCCCCGAGCAGCACCAGCTGCCCGCGCTCGTCGTGAGCGGCCACGAGCAGCGACCCGAACACCTCGCTGCAGGTGTGGCCGGCCAGCCAGCCGACCACCACCACCTCGGTGCACCGGCGCAGCGGGAGCTTGCGCCACGCCTGCGACCGTCCGGACCGATAGGTGCTGTCGATCCGTTTGCCGATGACGCCCTCGATACCGTGCTCCGCGGCGACCTCGAGCATCCGCGACACCGGGAAGTCGCGGTAGGACGGCGCGAGCAGGACATGGCCGTAGGGCAGGCCCAGCCGCTCGAGGCGCTCACGGCGTTGCAGGTAGGTCAGCGTGCGCAAATCACGGCCGCCGAAACCGAGCAGATCGAACACATACAGGCACACCGGCACCGCCCGCACCAGCGCCAGGCTCGGCCGTGTCACGCCCAGGCGGTGCCCGATACGGGGGAACCGCGGCACCCCGTCGCGGTCGGGGGCCACCAGTTCACCGTCGACGGTCAGCTCCCGCCCCGCGGCCAGCGACACCAGGGCGTGGGAGATCTCGGGGAAGGCCGCGTTGAGGGAGTTGCCGTTGCGACTGACCAGGTGGCACACGCCGTCGGAAATCCATGCCAGGCAGCGGATTCCGTCGTAGGTCCATTCGTAGGCATACCGGGTGTCGTCGTCGGCGGGAGCGGGCCCGGCCGTGGCGAGCATCGGCGCCGGAAGGCGCACCATACGCCGAACGCTACCCCCGAAAGATACCGAACGGTCGCATCATCGTGATGATTCGGAATCCCGTCCCCTGGCGTCGAGCTCACTCGTCCCTACTCTGGAACAGCAGAATGTAATGCCCGTAACATGGCCCCGTGAGAGATGTAACCCAGTCCGGCGGGTGGTTGCTGATCAGCGTGTCGACCGCTGGTTCTGCCGGCACCCTGCGTGTGCAGGTGTGGCGCAAGCTGAAGTCGCTGGGCGCGCTGTATCTGCAGCAGTCGGTGTGCCTGTTGCCGGACCGGTCCGAGGTGCACCGTGAGGTACGGCGACTGGCCGCTCGGGTGCGTGATCACGGCGGCACCGCGCGCGTGCTGGCGATGACGTTCACCGATCCGGTCGAGGAACACGGCGTGATCGCCGAGTTCAACGACGCCCGCGACAGCGAATACGCCGAGATCCTGGAACGGATCCCGGAACTGCACACCGAGCTCGAAGGCGAACTGGCACGCGGGAACGCGACCTACGCCGAGGTCGAGGAATCCGAAGCCGACCTCGAACGTTTCCGATCCTGGCTGGCCAAGATCGCCGCCCGCGACTATTTCGCCGCACCCGGCGGTCAGGCCGCCCGTGACGCCGTCGACCAGGCCGGTGCCGCGCTGGCCGCCTTCGAGGAAGCCGCTCTCACCACCGAGGGCGCGAATCCCGAAGCCGCCGAACGTATCCGAATTCAGATTGTGGAACGACAGTGACCGACCCGATGATCGACATCGCCCTCGGCCTGGCCGCAGCGCTGCTGCTGACCTGGCTGGCCTTCGTCGTCGCGTTGATGATCGTGCGCCCCCGCGGCAGTCTGCTGCGTGAATCGCTGCGCATCCTGCCCGACACCATGCGCCTGATCCGGCGACTGACCGCGGACCGCAGCCTGCCACGCGACATCCGAGTTCGGTTGTGGTTACTGCTGGCCTACCTCGCCTCCCCGATCGACCTGATCCCCGACTTCCTGCCCGTGATCGGGTACGCCGACGACGCCATTATCATCACCGCCGTACTCCGCAGCATCGTCCGCCGCGCCGGCATCGAACCCGTCCGGCAACACTGGCCCGGCACCGAGGACGGATTCAGCGCCCTGACCCGGCTCACCGGACTCGACCGCACCGAACCCCGGAAACCCTGACTCTGCGTCACAACTCGCAGATCATCCGCTTCTTGGTGTACATGTTCGGAAAACGATGGGGCTCTTGATGCAGTAGGCAGGCCGAAGCCATATCAGGACTGCGGCGGGGTTGTCGCTGTGTGCCGGTCGAGCCGGTTCTGGTCATGTGGGTGTGGGTGGCTCGGCGGCGGGGTGCATGACGGCGTGCCACCACGATTCGAGCCGACTCGGCTCCGGCCAGTGCACTACCGGCACATCGTCGTCGGAATCGGGGGTGATGGCGGGTGTGATCGTAGGCCGTTTTCCCGGTCGGCGGACGGGTCTGTCACCGCGTGGTTCGTGTGGGGTTGCTGTCATGGCGCGCCTCCGAATCCCTGGCTCGACGCCCGGTCTCACCGGGGCGGGCTGGATTCTCAACTCGCGGCGGCGGTGGCGCTGCAGTTCCTCCCCGGGCGGGACTCCGCGCGATCCTGAGACGTTCTGGCCGATCACCACGGCGGCTCTCCGCTGAGCGGGTCGTCGCCGGGGGGACCGGCCGGCAGGGCGCGAGGGACGACTTCGCGGAGCGGGGCCGGTAGCTGTGGGAGCAGCCTGTCATCGATCCAAAGCTCGGTCAGGGCGCTGAGATTCCTCATCGAATCGGGCAGCGCCACCAGGTGGTTGCCGTTGATCTGGAGAAAGGTGAGCGCGGCGAGGTCCCCGATCGAATCCGGAAGCTCTGTGAGCAGATTGTCGGACGCCTCGAGCACGGTGAGCGCGGCGAGACGGCCAAGCGAGTCCGGGAGTTCGGTGAGCTGGTTGCTGCTCACGATGAGTTCGGTGAGCGCGGTGAGATCGCCGAGCGAATCCGGGAGCGTGGTGAGCGGATTGGCGAACAGGTTCAGCGAAGTGAGCGTACTGAGGTCGCCTATCCAGTCTGGGAGCTCCGCGAGGAGGTTGACACCCAGGTCGAGTTCGGTGAGCATGCTGAGTCGCCGCAGGGAATCCGGAAGGCTGCGCAGCTCCAGATCTGACAGATCCAATGATTGCGCGCCGGTGTGCAGCGCGTCAGCGATACGCGTCTCGGCCTCTGATGCCATCGAATCCCGCCCGTCTCGTCCGTTGCTTTCGCAGCCTGAGTCTGCCCCTCCGACCGACATTGGAGCATCGCAAACACGGGCTACGGGCGAAGTCGGAACGAGCCGTCTCCGCCGGAACAGCCGAAGGGTGTCGTGTCTCCGCGATCGGTGCCGCGGTACTGCGGCGGACGGTCAGGTCCGGAGCAACGCCTCCTATTCATCGTCATCGCCTCGGCACGTCGAAGCGGCCGGCCAAACTTTCCTGGCTGTACAGCGAGAGTTCCCTGGTGCAGATCGAATCGCGCTCGACGCGATCACCAGTCTGCCCTGACCTCCGCGCAATGTGTGACCACCATGAGCCAATTCCCGCGCTCTGCAACAGCATCCACGATGGCGCCGACCCCTGCGGTTCGGCCGAACAATCCGCGCTGGCCGGTTCGGTCAGCGCGGTACGCGGCAATTCAGTGCGTTGCTGGCATCTTCCAGCAGGCGAGCGCGTTCCCCGACCACCCCTACGCTTACGCCGCCGAACACTTCGACCACACGGTGCCGGATACATCGGCTG
>NZ_JBHZAL010000011.1:0-229743 GCF_042754245.1 Nocardia sp. NPDC059228
TTTTTTTTTTTTCCTGGTGGGTGGTGGTTGGTTTGTCCTTGGGGCCCTCCGCCTCCCCCCCCCCCCCCCCGCGCGCGCTTCTACTTCTGGGGTCGGCGGGGGGGGCGCCCGCCGCGGGGGCCCGCCCCCGCCACCGGCCCTGCTCAATGCCGCGGACGCCTCAGGGCGTCTCGCGCACGCGATACCGCAACGCGGTCTCCGGCCCGGGCGCCCGCGGACTTCAGCACCTCGAATTCCGGCGCGACCACACCCGGCGGCAGCCCCTTCTCGTCCAGGCGGCGGCGCAGGGCTCGCAGCTCACCCCAGAGGGAAACCAGCACCGCACCGAATCCGGCCGCCACCCCCATCGCGACCACATGGTCCACCGGCAGACCGCCGGGCACCCGCGGCTCCGCCAGCGTCGCCACGGCCGTCACGCCGGCCAGGACGATCAGCACGATATTGCGCGCCACCGTGCCTCGCCCGATCGGGGCGGCGCTGGCGGCTCCGAAACATGAACAGACGGGGCGTTTTCCCTGGCGCAGCAGGCGCACCACCGCACCGGTGAACATGCCCAGCAGCAGTATCGCCACCAGCGCCGCACCGGCCGCGGTCCACGGCGGCAGCAGCGCCACCGCCACCACGGCCTCCACCGCCGGGAGCGCCCAGGCCACCGCGGGTATCCAGGCCAGCGGGATCCCGAACTCCCCCACCGCCTTCCGGGTGCCGGGCCCATCGGCGAGCTTTCCCCACGCCGACAGGCCGAACACCACGGCCAGCACCAGACGCGCGACCCACACCACGTAGTCGATAGCCATGACCGCACCATCGCACACTCATGTGGACAGCGAATTACGAATCCGGGGAACAGATCTCATCCGCGCGATCGGGCGGCCACGGCGACCGCCACGAAGGTCAGCACGCAGCCGATGATCGCCGACACCGAGAGCCCGACCCCGGTCGGCGCCACCACGTCCAGCACCAGCGACGCCAGCAGCTGGCCCGCCACCGAGGTCAGGCCCAGCAGCAGCACCCCGATCCAGCGGACCACCAGCACCGCCAGCGCCACGAACGAAATGCCGATCAGGCCACCGAGATACAGCCACGGTTCGCTCGGCAGCGGCCCGAGACCACCGCGCCGGACCAGCACTCCCGCCTCGATGACCACCAGCGCCGCCGTGCCGGTCGCGAAGTTGCCCAGCGTCGCCGACAGCGGTCCGCCGACCGCACCCACCCGGCCGTTCACCGCCTGCTGCCAAGCCACCAGCAGGCCGGCGACCAGCGGTAACGCCACCAGCAGCATCGAGGCCGTCGAATGCCCGCCGGCCGGGCCGGTGCCGCTCCGTCCGATCACCGCGAGCAGCACGGCGACCAGCCCCAGCACCGCCGCACCGATCCGCCCGGCCGTCACCGGCGTCGGTCCGCCCGGACCCCAACCCAGCCGATCCACCACCAGACTGCTCACCAACTGCCCGGCCACCGCAGCCACCGTGAACGCCGTCACCCCGATGGTCGCCACCGTGAGCCCCTGACACGCAACGAAATACGCGCCCGACAGCCCACCCAGCAGCTGCCACCATCGCAGCTCCCCCGTATCGAGCGCGGCCCGCACCCGCCCGACCCCCGCCCGCAGGCGCCCGCTGCCCGCGAACACGACGGCCAGGATCAGCAATCCACTCCCGAAACTGATGGTGGCCGCCGCAATCCCATCGCCCAGCCGCTGCCCCAGCTCCCCATTGATCCGCGCTTGCAGGGCCACGGCCGCGCCGATGGACCCCCCGAACCCCAACCCCGCCCACTGCCGCATCGCCACCGCCCGATTGTCCCCGCCTTTCCCGGCATAGAGCCTGCCGACCAGATCATGTCGCGCGTCGCTCCGACACGCCACGCCGCGCTGCGCTCGGATCCCGTTCCGGCACAGGACGACCCGCAACCACGGTCGGGCGCTACCCGCCGCCGCCCTGCCGCTCCGGATCAGAGCTGCTCCGAATCTCGTGCAGCAGGCCCCGGCACCAGATCCGAGCCCGCTGCCGCTCGGGGCAGCCAGGTGGGGACCAGGACCGCGGCCAGTAGCAGCGGCACTCCCAGCAGGGCGACCATGACCGGCAAGGACAGCCAGGTCGTGGCCACCGCGGCGAAAACGAAGACCAGCAGGGCGATCATCTCGGTGGCGAAACCGGACACCGAGGTCACGGTCGCACGGGCCGGGCCCGAGATGGCGTCCTGCAGCCGGGCCGAGGCGATGACATCGGCGTTGTAGTCGATGCCGTAGGCGACGCCCACCGCCGAAAAGCCCACGGCCGTCAGCACATACAGGGCCCCCGGGTGGCCGGCGGCACTACCCGCCAGCAGCGCACCACCGATGAACAGGACCCCCGCCACGGCCAGCGCCGACGCCATCACGCGGGCGGATATGCCCTCGGTGCGGCCCGCCAGCGTCGCGCCGGCCAGGGCTCCGGCTACCGTGACACCCACCAGGATCGCGGCCAGCGACGGCCCGGCGCCGGCGTGGTCGGCCAGCAGGGCGAAATATTCGTCGAACGCGGTGATGCCGTTCAGCAGCGCCACCAGGATGACCCCGCGCCGAATCACCCGCACCCGCAGGGCCTCTCGCATACCAGCGCGCAGCATGGCCAGGTAGCCGCTGGATTCCGGTTCAGCCGTGCGGGTTTCGGAGGTGGGGTCACCGTCATCCGGTCGTGCGCTGTCCGGCTCCTGCTCGGCCACACCGTCATCCGAGTCCGCAGCGTCGGTATCCGGGGCCTCGACACCACCGTCCGGGTCTTCGAGCTGCTCCACCTCCGCCGCGGACACCGACTTCGGCGCGGTCGGCAGCAGGGCCGCGGTGGCGGTGTGCACGGCGGCGATCGCAACGCTGGACCAGGCGACCAGCGCGTAGCCGCCCCACGCGTAGAGCGGGGCCGCGACCAGAATGCCCGCCAGCGCTGCCGATTCGGTGGCGGCGCGGACATGGCCCATCAGCCGCGGGTATCCGGCCGGCGCGGCACGGGCGTGCAGGTCGTCGTAGATCAGCGCCTCGAAGGTGCCCGAGCGGAGCGCGCCCGAAGTACCCCACAGCACGAAGCCGACGGCGAATCCCAGGTAGGAGGGGTACAGGGTCCACACCGCGAAGCCCGCCGCCAGCAGCGCACCCGACAGCACGAGCAGGCCGCGCCGCGAGACCGTATCGGCCCAGGCGCCGGAGGGAATCTCCAGCAGGAACGAGGTCGCGGACCAGATGGCGAACAGCGACGAGATCTGCGCCGCGTTCAGGCCGTGGTCGGCGAACAGCAGCGCGTAGATCGCGTAGAGCGGGATCAGGTCCGCCGTGACGGCGAACAGCATCGCCCGCAGCGTCAGCGCGCGTATCGAGTCGGTTGGTACCCGTATCGAGTGGAGCGGTACGCGTGTAGAGCCCACGCGCTCGGCGTGCGCCCGGGGCAGCGCACTACGGAGTACGAATCAACAGGCGTAGATGAGCAGCCGCATGGGATCAACCCTGCGCGCCGGGCGCCCCACCGTCAAGCGGATTGTCCAGCGGTACCCAGCCATTGGTCGACGGCTCGCCTTCCG
Source organism: Nocardia sp. NPDC059228 (assembly GCF_042754245.1). Taxonomy (NCBI): domain Bacteria; kingdom Bacillati; phylum Actinomycetota; class Actinomycetes; order Mycobacteriales; family Nocardiaceae; genus Nocardia; species Nocardia sp. NPDC059228. The sequence goes on from NZ_JBHZAL010000011.1 coordinate 3,553, forward strand.
ACACCGCCGCGCCGACCAGGCCGTGCCGGTCATTGAGGTCGTTGATGAGCTCGGACACCGGGTGCGAATCGCTGTAGTGGTAGCCCTGGGCCAGCGCGAAACCGAGCTCGGTGAGCACGGCTGCCTGGTATTCGGTCTCCACGCCCTCGGCGATGACCTGCAGGTCCAGCGACTTGCTCAGCGCCGCGATCACGCCCAGCAGCGGCGGCGCGGGGGAATCCGACTGGATGGACGCCACGAAGGACTGGTCCACCTTGAGGATGTCCGACGGCAGCGTGGCCAGCCGGCTGAGCGAGGAGTAGCCGGTGCCGAAATCGTCGATGGCGATGCGGACGCCGAACTCGCGCAGCTTGTGCAGGTTCGTGATGGCCGTCTCGGATTCGGCGGCCAGCTCGCTCTCGGTCACCTCGAGCACGAGTTGCTCGGCGGGCCAGCCGGTTTCCGCGAGGATGCCGGAAACCCGGTCGGCGTACTCGGTTTCGGCCAGCTCCAGCCCGCTCACATTGACGTTCAGGGTCAGATCCAGCTGGGCGAAGGTCTCCTGCAACCGGGCGGCATCGGCGCAGGCCCGCCGCAGCACCAGCTCGTCCAGATCGGAGATGAGGTCGTATTCCTCGGCGACCCGGATCAGCCCCTCGGTGGTCACATCGGGCTGCGCGTGCGAAGACCAGCGCAGCAGCGCTTCCACGCCGACCGCGCGGGTCGCGCCGTCGGTGAGACTCACGATCGGCTGATACTGCACGTCCAGGGTGCCGCGATCGATGGCCTCCCGCAGCTCCACCGCCAGCGGCAGCTGCCGCGAGGACTCCAGCACGGTGCGATTGCGGCCCGCCTGCTTGGCCCGGTACAGGCCCACATCCGCACGCGACACCAGCAGCGACCCGGATTCGCCCGGCTGCCAGGACGTCACACCCGCGGAACAGCCGGTGGTGACGGCCGCGCGCAGCTCCTCGGTCAGCAGGATCGCGGCCTGCTCGGTGGTCCCGGGCAGCAGCAGCGCGAACGCGTCACCGCCGTAGCGGGCCAGCCGCTGCTCCGGCGCAAGCAGTTTCGACCACGAGTCGGCCACCCGCTGCAACACGGCGTCACCGGCCCGGTGCCCGAGGTGATCGTTGATCTTCTGGAAGCGGTCCAGGTCCACCAGCACCAGGGCCAGGCCCTGGCCGGTGCGGGTGGCGTGCGCGATGGCATTGCTCAGCGCTCGATCGAAACCACGCCGGTTCAGCAGCCCGGTCAGCACATCGATATCGGCGTCCGACGCCATGCGCGTCAAAATGCCGACCACGATGCCGATTCCGAAAGTGATACCCGCCGGAATGATGCCCGACCACCACGGCAACCCGCGCGACGGCACCACCCACAGACAGCAGACGATGGCGAACGCTATGTGCCCGCCCAGCCAGCGCCAGGAGAAGAAGATGGCGGCATCACAGGCGACGAACACATAGAACGCCGCCAGACTGATCGCGCCGACCGTATTCGGAAACCAGTGCACCGCAACGGTCACCAGCACGGTCGCGGTCGCCACATACGCGTGATGCACCGAATGCGGCAGCCGTGGACCCCAGATCAGCAGACTGATACCCAGCAGCAGCGCCACGAACGCCGCCGCACCCACCAGCGGCCGATTGCCCTCGTTACCCGGAGCGACCGCAGTCAGAACCAGGCCCAGGACCCCGCCCATGACGTAGAACGCCCCGGTGGTCCGAGCCATGACCATTGCCGTCGCCAGCGCCGACGCCGCCCGTACCCGGGTCCGGGTATCGCCGCGGGACCCGATTCCTCGCACGCTGCCTAGCCTAGACACAAGCCCTGCCACCAGTAGACACAACCGACGGAATAAGCCACGCCGAGTAGCGAATATTCAGCGAGGTACCAGCACGTCGGTGCCCACGAAAGGCACCAGCGCAGCGGGCACCCGCACCGAACCATCGGCTTGCTGATGGTTCTCCAGCAAAGCGACAATCCACCGAGTCGTGGCCAAAGTGCCGTTCAGGGTGGCGGCGATCTGCGGCTTGCCGTTCTCGTCCCGGTACCGGACACTCAGCCGACGCGCCTGGAACGTCGTGCAATTCGAGGTCGAGGTGAGCTCGCGGTAGGTCTGCTGCGTGGGAACCCAAGCCTCGCAATCGAATTTGCGGGCGGCCGAGCTGCCCAGGTCGCCGGCGGCCACATCGATCACCCGGTAGGGCACCTCGATGGCGGCGAGCATCTCCTGCTCCCAGGCCAGCAGCCGGCGGTGCTCGGCGTCGGCCTGGTCCGGGGTGGTGTAGACGAACATCTCCACCTTGTCGAACTGGTGCACGCGGATGATACCGCGCGTGTCCTTGCCGTAGCTGCCCGCCTCCCGGCGGAAACACGACGACCAGCCGGCGTAGCGCTTGGCGCCCGCGCTCAGATCCAGGATCTCGCCCGAGTGATAGCCCGCCAGCGGCACCTCCGAGGTGCCGACCAGGTACAGGTCGTCGTCCTCCAGGTGGTAGACCTCGGCGGAGTGCTGGCCCAGGAACCCGGTGCCCTGCATGATCTCCGGGCGCACCAGCACCGGCGGGATCATCATGGTGAACCCGTTGGCCACCGCCTTCTGCGCGGCCAGCTGCAGCAGGCCCAGCTGCAGCAGCGCGCCGTTGCCGGTGAGGAAATAGAAGCGCGAGCCCGACACCTTCGCGCCGCGCTCCATGTCGATCAGGCCCAGCGACTCACCCAGGTCCAGGTGATCCTTGGGCTCGAAATCGAACTCCCGCGGCGTGCCGATGGTGTCGAGCACAATGTAGTCGTCCTCGCCGCCGGCGGGCGCGCCCTCCTGCACCACATTCGACAGCGCGCGCTGGGCGGCGTCGAGGTCGGCGTCCGCGGCGGTCTCGGCGGCCTCGGCCTCCTTCACCTTCGCCGACAGTTCCTGACCCAGCTGCAGCAGCGCCGGACGCTCGTCCGGGGACGCCTTGCCGACCTTCTTGCCCAGGGCCTTCTGCTCGGCGCGCAGATTGTCGGCCGTCGCGACCGCGGCGCGGCGGGCGGCATCCGCCTCGAGCAGGGCATCCACCAGGGAGGGGTCCTCACCGCGAGCGCGCTGCGACGCACGGACCACATCCGGGTTTTCCCGCAGGAATCGAAGGTCGATCATGGCCATTGAGCCTAGTAGGCGACCGCCAGTGGATTTCGTGTAGGTCCACGGCCTCGGTATTCGATCTTGATCGGCGCGGTTTCGCCCCCGATCCCGCCGATCCACCCCACGACCGGCCGATATCCACCCTAGGGTTAGCGGCATGGGACGGCAGGGAGTCCGGCAGCGGCTCCGCCGTGGTCTTTCCAAGGAGTGAGCATGCCCCAATACACCCCGCACACCGCCGATTTCGTGGTCGTCGGAGCCGGATCCGCGGGGGCCGCAGTGGCCGCGAAACTGAGCGAGCGACCCGGCGTCAGCGTCGTGGTCCTGGAGGCCGGCGGCGAGGACAGCGACAAATTCGCCCACATTCCCGCGGCGTTCAACCAGCTGTTCCAGGGCCCCAACGACTGGAACTACCGCACCGAACCCCAGCCCGAGCTCAGCAACCGGCGCGTCTACTGGCCGCGCGGCAAGATGCTCGGCGGTTCCTCCTCCATGAACGCCATGATGTGGGTGCGCGGCTTCGCCGCCGACTACGACGAATGGGCCCGCTACGCCGGACCGAGCTGGTCCTTCGAGCAGGTGCTCCCCATCTTCCAGCGAATGGAAGCCGTCGAGGAGGCCGGCGAGCCCGGTGAAGGCCGCAAGGGACCGCTGCACATCTCCCGCCAGCGCAGCCCGCGCCCGCTCACCCACACCTACCTGCAGGCCGCCACCGAAGCCGGGTACCCGGTGGAACGCGCGAATCAGGATCGGCCACAAGGCTTCTCGCAGACCATGGTGACCCAGAAGCGCGGCGCGCGCTGGAGCACCGCCGACGCCTACCTGCGGCCGGCGCGCCAGCAGGGACGCAATATCACCGTCATCACCGACGCGCACGTCACCCGGGTGCTGTTCGAGGGCAAGCGCGCCACCGGAGTGGAATTCCGGATCGGCGGCGAGACCAAGCAGATCACCGCCAAGCGCGAAATCATCCTGTCCGGCGGCGCCATCAACAGCCCGCAACTGCTCATGCTCTCCGGCATCGGCGACGGCGACCGGTTGCAGGAGCTGGAAATCCCCGTCGTGCAGCACCTGCCCGAGGTCGGGCGCGGCCTGCGCGACCACCTGGCCGCGCCCATCATCTACCGCACCAGCGGGGGCAGCCTCTACGGCGCGGACAAGAACCTGCTCGAGCTCGCCAACTACCTGGTGCTGCGGCGCGGGCAGCTGACCTCGAACATCGGTGAGGCCTACGGGTTCGCGCGCAGCCGCGAGGATCTCGACCTGCCCGACCTGGAACTCATCTTCGCGCCCGCGCCGTATATCGCCGAGGGACTGGGTGATCCGGACGGGCACGCGCTCACCTTCGCCGCCGTGCTGCTCAAGCCGGAATCCATCGGCAGCGTCACCCTCACCTCCCCGGACCCGTTCACCGCGCCGCGCATCAACCCGCGCTACTGCGCCGAGCCCGCCGACCGCGCCGCCCTGCTCGCCGGCCTGCGCATCTGTACCGAACTGGCGAACCAGCCGGCGCTGAAGGAGCACATCGGCGAGCTCATGCAGCCCGCCGTGCCCTCCGACACCCCGATGGAGGAGATGCTGCGGCACTGCCTCGAGGACCACTCGCACACGCTGTACCACCCGGTCGGCACCTGTGCCATGAGCCGCGACGAATCCAGCGTGGTGGATCCGGAACTGCGGGTGCGGGGCATCGAGGGCCTGCGCGTGGCCGACACCTCGGTCATGCCGGTGATCACCCGCGGCCATACCCACGCCCCGGCGGTCATGATCGGTGAGAAGGCGGCGGACCTGATCCTGTCGTGACGACCCGTACTGCACGCTGAACGCCGCAATAACAGCACCCGAAGGTTCGCGGCCCGGCTCGATTCTGGACGGCGCTCCGCCGCCCCGCGCTTGCAGCGGAGGAGCGGAGGAGCGGAGAAGGAAAGAACCGAGCTTCCGGCTCCATAGACCTGCGCCTCGGCCGCGAACCCGCCGGAGCGAAGCGGAGGCAATTAAGCTCAGTCGCGATGCCTGAGCAAAAGATGCCTCCGCAGTGGCCCGCGCCTCCGTCCTCGCAGCGTCCCGGGCCGCCGAACCGTCGGAAACCGACGGCGCTGGATCGTTTGCTGACGCCGTTCCGCGCCATGGAATCCAAGCTGGACCAGAACGGTCCGCTCTCGGCGTCGACGGTCCGGTGGGGACTGCTGGCCATGGCGGTGGGCGTCACGCTGGCCGTACTCATCACCATGTTCGTCTCCAACGGCTTCGACTCCAATCGCGTGAAGGCGCACGCGCCGGGGGCCGCCCAGCCCACCGGCGCGGTCGCGGGCGCGGCCTTCGGCACCGCCCGGGAGGGCGACTGCCTGACCTGGTCCAAGGCCAACGCCGGCGACCTCACCAAGGTCGACTGCGCCAGCAAGCACCTGTTCGAGGTCACCGCGGACATCGACCTGAGCAAGTACCCGGGCAAGGAGTTCGGGCCCGGCTCCCGCTTCCCGGACTCGCTACGCTTCTCCGAGCTGCGCGACGAGCACTGCGTCAGCGCCGCCCAGGAATACCTCGGCGGCCGCCTGGACCCGCGCGGCAAATTCGTTGTCGGCCTGATCAATCCGGGTGAGGCGGGCTGGAAGGCGGGCGAGCGGACGCTGCGCTGCGGCCTGCAGGTCTCCGGCAGCCAGGGCCTCGCCACCAAGCCCATCACCGGCAGCGTGCGCGACATCAACCAGTCGAAGGTCTACGACCTCGGCACCTGCATCGGCATCAAGTCCAACCTGCCCACCGATCCGGTCGACTGCACCCAGCCGCACGCCTTCGAGATCGTCTCCACCGTGGACCTGGCCACCCACTTCAACGGCGGCCCGCCCTCGAAGGACGACCAGGACAAGTTCATGGAGGACGAGTGCGCCAAGGACGCCGGCGACTACCTCGGCGCCCCCGACGCACTGCGCAACAAGACCCTCACCCTGTTCTGGGACGCGCTCGACGCGCGCAGCTGGCTGGCCGGTTCCCGCAGCCTCAACTGCATGGTCGGCAAGGGCGCCGATCAGGAGGGCTTCGCCACCATCACCGGATCGGCCAAGGGCGACATCCAGATCGACGGCCAGGCCCCCGTGCCGCCGCCCAACAACGGCCGCTACACCCCGCCGCCGCTGCCCGGCGCGGCCCCGCCGGTCATCCCCCAGCCACGGTGATGCGGCGGAAGCTGTAGGCATGCCCGTCTCCATGTCCGACGACCGCTTCGAGGAACTGGTCGGCGACGCCCTCGATCTGATTCCGCGAGAGTTGTCACAGGCGATCGACAATGTGGTGGTGCTCATCGAGCCGCGCAGCGACGAGGACCCCCACCTGCTCGGTCTCTACCACGGCATCGCCCTCACCGACCGGGACTACAGCCACTACGGGGGCGCGCTGCCGGACACCATCACCATCTATCGCGAGGCCATCCTCGGGATGTGTCACAGCGAAGAAGAGGTGGTCGAGGAGGTGGCGATCACCGTGATTCACGAGATAGCGCACTATTTCGGGATCGACGACGAGCGCCTGCATCAGCTGGGCTGGGGCTGACCAGCGGCATCGGGAACCGATCGGCGAACCTCCGCGTCCAATCCTCACAGCCGGGGTGGAACGGAGAAGGGAGCTCGATCATGGTCGGCCACGTGCTGGTGCAGCCCGAGGTGATCCTCGCGGCCGCCCTGGAACTCGATCTGCTCGCCGAACGCCTCGCCGCGGCCGCGAGCGCGACGGGTCCGGCCACCCATGTGCTTCCGTCCGGCACCGAAGAGGTGTCCTTCCTGGCCGCGGCGCATTTCAACAATGCCGCGCTCACCCACGACCACTCGGTCGCCCAGGGCATTCTCGAACTGCATCATGCCGCCGCCACCCTGCGCAGCCAGCTGGCCCAGTACCTGGCCCAGGACGCCGTGCGCGCGGCCGATATCGCCGCGATCCAGGTCTAGAGGGGAGACGCACCATGACGCTGGGAATCACGGGGGTGTTCTGGCTGCCCCGGATGGCCGAATTCAATTCCCTCTGCCTCGATTCCGGGGCGCACGCCATTCCGATCGCGGCCGCGGGCAGCGCCTGGGGCGCGCTCACCGCCTCCTGGGTGGACGCCACCACCACGGTGACGCGGGTGATGGCCGAGATCGGGGCCGGTCTCGAAGGACTGAACGGGCTCGCCGTGCTGGCCCGGCTGGGCGGTTTCACCGTATGGGCCGAACAGCAGGCCGTCATGGCCGGCGTGATGGCGGGCAAGGCCGCCGCCAATGCCACCGCCTACACCGTGGCCTCCCTCGCCATGCCGAGCCTGCCGGAGATCGCGGCCGTGGAGACCGCGCGGGTGGCCGCGTATTCCAGCGGCGGCGCGCTCAACGGCACCGCGGAGGCAGCCGAGGCGGCCAAGCTGGCGCTGGACATCCGGGCCGCGCTGGTGATGGAAACCTATGAGGCCGCGACGAGTTCGATGGTGGCCACGCCCGGCCAGTTCCTGATGCCGCCACCCATCGCCGTGGGCGCGGGCTCGGCCGATGCGGGTGGCGACGCGCTCGCCCTTGGCAGCGATCCGCTGCGGGCGGCGCTCGGCGCGGCCGCCGTCCTGGCGCAGAATCCGGCCGTCACCAGTGCCCTGTCGCAGGTTGCACAGGTGGCGGGAACGGTGGTCACCAGCGGTATGACCAGCGCGGGAAACGTTGCTGGTACAGCGATTACGGCGGTCGCGAATGCGGTGACGCAAACGCCTGGCCTCGGTACCTCCGGCCCGCCGGTCACGGCGGACGCGGGTGTCTCGACCGCCGGCGCGGCGCTGGCCACGCAGGCGGTGTCCGTCACCGGCGGCGGCGCGTCGGTGAACATCGGAAACGGCGCGGGCACACTGAAGTTGCCCGAGGGCTGGGGCGCGGGTCTCGGAAACACCGGTGGCGCACCGCCTCCCGCGGCACCGATCGCCGAACCGGTGACCGTGACCACCACCCCGGCCGCGACCGCGCCGGTCCGGTCGGCCGCAACCAGCCCGCTGCTCGGCACCCGGGGCAGCGACGAGGAAGAGTCCCACCGCGGCCACCACTACGGCCGCTCGGTGCAGGTGTTCGCCGACGGCCGGGTCATCGCGCCCGCGGTCATCGGTGGCGACGCACTGGCCGACCGGTGACCGTGCTCGGCGCGGGCCGCGGGCCGTCGACGCTGCGATCGGTCACGCTGTCGCTCGACGAAATGCAGTATCTCCTGGAGACATTGGGGATCGACGAGCTGCCCGTGGTGCTGGATGCCATGGGCCGCTACGACAATGCCGCCGACCACGACACCGCCATGGCCACGGCGGCCGCCGCCCTGACCGAGCGTGACCTGCTCGACGGCGACGAGGTGCATCCGGAACTGGCCGAACGGCTGCGCGTGCTCTACCGGCCGCACTGGGTGCTGGCCGTGCGCTGGTACGTGGCGGGGCAGGTCAACCGGTGCTGTGTGGCCAAGGGCGACGACATCGAGGTGGTGGCGCTGCGCGGCCCCGGCTCCTGTGTCGTCGACGCGGCCGGTCACGATCTGCCGGGCACCGTGATGGCCGCGCTCGGCCCGGCCGATGCGCTGGAACTGTCCGGAATGAACGCGCCCACCGCGGATCTGGCTCCCGTGTTCGACGACGCGGGCGATGCCGCCACCACGGCCGGCCGACTGGCCGCGGTGGGCACACCGGCCCGCGACGCACCGATCCTCGCTTCGGCTCTGGTGCAGGTGAATTCGCACGCGGAGATCGTCGGCGTGCACTACGGCGACGGCACGCGCGACGTGGCGAGCACCCACCTCGCGGTGTACAACACCCGGCACGGCCGTTTTCTCGCCTGCACCGGCACCGCCGCGGACGGCACGAAGTGGACGTCGCTGGCGGGCGGCACCCCGGCCCGGCTGCGCACAGCGCTGCGGGATCTCATCGAATCCCTGCCGCTGCGAACGGAATTCCCGGGCTAACCCATGGGGTCGTCGCCGCCGGCCGCGACGGCGTCGCCGAACGGTGCGAGATAGCGGCCCCAGCGGGTGCACTCCCAGGTGCCGTCCTCGAACGGCTGCAGCTCGATGGTCTCGGTATTGTCCAGGTGATTGTTGGCGGCGAAAGGCCTTGGTACCCCGGTCAATTCGCGCGAGACCAGCCGCATGGCCGCGCCGTGGCTGACCACGATGACATCGTGGGCGTCCGGGCGGCTCAGATAGTCGTCGCGTAGTCGCTGCAGCGCCGGGACATAGCGGGCGAGCACGTCCTCCCCGGATTCGCCACCGGGCACCCGGACGCTCAGATCACCGAAATGCCAAGCGTGATACACCTTCTGGAATTCCTCGTGCGCGGCCGGGGTGTTCAACCCCTCGAGGTCGCCGAGCTGCACCTCCTGCAGATCCTCCAGCACGTCCAGGGTGACCCCGGTGGCGGCCTCGATGTAGCCGCCGGTCTGCCGAGCGCGCAGCGCGGCCGAGGAGAACAGCCGCTGCGGCGGGACGGCCAGGTTCGCGCCGTAGCTCTTCGCTTGCGCCACACCGCGTTCGGTGAGCGGCAGGCCCGGCAGCCGGGTGTCGAGGATCTTGCCGACATTGCCCTCGGTCTCGCCGTGCCGGACCAGGATGAGTTTGCCGGTCACAGGTCGGCCACCCCCTTCTTCAGATCGGCCAGCCAGGCCGCGCCGGGTGCGTCCGGCGGTGGCGGGGTGCCGGTGGCCGCGGTGGCGGGCCAGGAGCCGAGGAATCGGATCCGGGCGGCCGTGCGGTGCAGTGCCTTCAGCGCCTCGGCGACCGCGGCGTCGTCGATGTGCCCGACGCAGTCCAGGTAGAAACGGTAGGTGCCCATGCCGGTGCGGGTGGGCCGGGATTCGATGCGGGTGAGATCGATACCGCGGGTGGCGAATTCGGCGAACGCGCGCATGAGCGAGCCCGGCTCGTTGGCCAGCTCCAGCACGATGGAGGTGCGGTCGGTCCCGGTGCGCGGCGGCGCCGGCCGCGGGGCCGTGACCAGCACGAAGCGGGTGACGGCCCGATCGACATCGGCGACGCCGTCGGCCAGGGTGGTGAGCCCGAGGCGGGCGCCGGCCAGCGCGGTGGAGACGGCGGCATCGGCGTGCCCGGCGACGACGTCCTCAGCAGCCGCGGCATTGGAGGCGGAGGTGTACAGCTGTGCCAGCGGCATGGTGACGGCCAGCCACATGCGGACCTGCGCGGCCGCGACCGGATAGGCCGCGATCCGGCGCACCTCGTCGAGCTCGATGCCGGGGCGGCCCACGATGGTGAAGGCCACGTCCAGGTCGGTTTCCGCGATGATCTGCAGCCGCGGGCCGACGGCCAGCGCATCCAGCGTCGGCGCGATGGAGCCCTCGACCGAGCTCTCGATCGGCACCACCGCGCCCGTGGCGTTACCGGCCCGCACCAGCTCGACGGCCGCGCCCTGGCTCGGGGCCGGGACACGCTCGACCGGTCCATCGAAGACTCCGGTGGACTCCAGTTTGGCGAGGGCCATCTCCGTGAAGGTTCCCGACGGCCCGAAGTAGGCGATACGCGGCACGGTTACGACATTACTTGCGTGCGCCCGGTCACCCCCGGCTTTGGTCAACTGCTGGGTAACTTCGCACCCCCGGGCACGGTGGGTTCAGGCGCCCAATATGGCGAGGGCGGTGGTCACGGCCGCGACCTCGCCGGTTTCGATGGCCAGCAGCACCTCACGGAACGCCTCGACCGCGGGTGGTTTCAGCCCGGTGAGGAACGCGATGTCCGGCGCGGCGAGCGCGCCGCGAATGTCCTCGCCGCAGAGCGCGGCCACGGTCGCCGCCACACCCGCCAGCGCCCGCTCGCCCGAGTCGGTGCGGGCCACGAAACCGCTGTCGCCGTGCACGATTCGCACCAGGAACTCCGACACTGCCTCGTCGTCGAGCGCCAGGTCCAGCACCTCGACGCCCGGATCGGCGGAGACCGGGCGGACCAGCTCCTCGGCCAGTCCGCGGGCCGGGCGGGGCGGGACGGACAGGGTGAGGGCGACCGGTTCGGGCGCGGGGGACGAATCGTGCGGCACGTCTTCACGGTAGCGATCGGCGCGACACCGCCGGCGCGGCCACCCGGGAAGCCCTTGCGCACGCGACCCACGTCACTTAGCTTAGGTTTACCTAATTCAACTCCCGGAGGTGTGTATGCCACCCGCGGCCCAGGTCGTCGCACCCACTACCGCCGAACGCGTGCACACCGCCTGCGCGCACGCCGAGAACGCGGTCCTGGCCCTGCCCGGCCTCGACCCGGTGCCCACCTCCGTACACCTGCTGCGGCAGTGCGGGGACATGGTGCTGGCGGTCCCGATGAACTCCACCGCCGCCGGTCTCGTGCTCGGCTGCGGCGCGAACGGGTCCCCCGCGGTCCTCGAACTCACCGACCAGGCCCCGCTGCCGCTGCGCGAACGCGTCCGCGCCCTGGTCTGGCTGCGTGGCTGGGCGCACGCCGTGCCCGCGCACGCCCAGCGCGCGCTGGCCGGCGCGGTAGCCGCCGACCATCCGCATCCGGACCTGCTCGACGTCGGCCACACCGCCGTCCTGCTGCGGCTGGTCATCGACTCCGCGGTGGTGGCCGACACCGCCGGCGCCGACTCGGTCGACCGCGAGCAGCTGCGCGACGCCCGGCCCGATCCGTTCTGCGCGCTGGAAGCCGGTTGGCTGCAACACCTTCAGGCCGATCACCCCGATGTGGTGGACCGCCTGGCCCGCCGCCTGCCGCACGCGCTGCGCCGCGGCGCCCTCATCCATCCGCTGGCCATCGACCGCTATGGCGTCACCCTGCGCGTCGAGGCCATCGAGGCCGACCACGACATCCGCATCCCGTTCGAGGCCCCGGCGCACGACATCGAATCCCTCAGCCGCGCGGTGCACGCCTTGGCGGGCAACCCCTTCCACGGCGGCCTGCACCGCATCTGACGAGTTCGCCGGGCGCCCGCCTAGATTGGCGGGCATGGTTTCGGCTGATCCCGCACCCGTGTGGCCCGCACCCGAATCGTCCGAATCGGGCCGGCGGGCGATCAAACTCGAGATCGCGGTGGTGCTGGTCGTCACCTTCGGGCTGAGCGGGGCCAATGCGGCACTGTCACTGCTCGAGAGCGCCCTCGCGCCCGGCGGGGTGGGCGGGCAGACCGTCGCGCTGAATGCGCCACGGGCCACCCGGTCGACCATCGACCTGCTCTTCCAGCTGCTGAGCGTGGCCCGTCTGCTCGGCTGGGCGGCGCTGGGCCTCTATCTGTTGTGGCGCAGCGGGATCGCGCCGCGGGCGATCGGACTGGCGCGGCGGCTGCGCTGGCGGGCGGACGTGCTCCCGGGACTCGCGCTCACGGCCGTGATCGGAATCCCCGGGCTGGGGCTGTATCTCGCGGCACACGCACTGGGTGTGAGCGTCACCATCGTGCCCAGTTCGCTCGCGCACTGGTGGCGGCTGCCGGTGCTGGTGCTGTCCGCGTGGGCGAACTCGGCGGCCGAGGAGGTACTGGTCGTCGCCTACCTGATCTCGCGATTACGGGCACTGGGGTGGACGGAGAATCGATCGCTGCTGGCGTCGGCGATCCTGCGCGGCAGCTACCACCTCTACCAGGGCCTGGGCGGCGGGCTCGGAAACCTGGTGATGGGATTGATCTTCGGACGCTACTGGCAGCGCACCAACCGGCTCTGGCCGCTGCTGCTGGCGCACGCGCTCATCGACTCGATCGCCTACATCGGGTACACCTTCCTGCACGGACACGTCTCCTGGCTGCCGTAATCCGATCGGAACGAGCCACGCGGGCGCCGCGGTCGGTACTGTTTTCAGTGATGAACGGCGACGACCCCCAGCACTTTGCACGGATACGCCGGGAGCCGCCGCCGGGACGCCCGGGCGAGCCCCCGGCGTACCCGCCTCGACCCGCGGCGAATCCCGGGCAATCACAGAGACCTTCGTCTCACCGGCCGCCCGCGGACGGCCGGCCCGTTAACGACGGCAGGCCGCGGATAGAACCAACTCAGGTGATCCGACGCCATGAATCCGGTCCGGACCTGGCCTATTCGCAGGTCCCGCCCGGGAACCCGGCCCCGCGGCAGCGGCCGCCGGGGAATCGCGTTCCGACGCAGCACAATCGCGGGCCCGGGGACAATCGGATGCCGCCGCCGGGCAATCGGGTGCCGCCCCCGCGGGAGCGTGCCGCCGCCCCCATGGGTCACGCGCCGACCCAGCGGCCGGTTCCCTTCCGGGATGAGCCGCCGCGCACTCCCCCGCCACCACCGCCCGGCCGGCGACGCGGCGGCGAAGGCCGGCCGCCGCGCGGCTCCCGGCCCCGCGGGAAGCGGCACTGGTTCCGGTGGATCCTGTCGCTGCTGCTGGTGCTCCTGCTGCTGCCGATCGCGGCGGCCGTCTATGTCGACACCCATCTCACCCGGATCGACGCCCTCGCGAACTATTCGGGCCGAATCGGCGACACGCCCGGGACGAATTGGCTTCTGGTGGGTTCCGACAGCCGCTCGGGACTGTCCAAGGATCAGGAGCAGCAGCTGTCCACCGGCGACTCCTCCGATGTCGAGGGCGAGCGCACCGACACCGTCATCCTGGTGCACGTTCCGAAGTCGGGGCGGCCGACGCTGGTGAGCCTGCCGCGCGACTCGTATGTGAGCATCCCTGGCGTCGGCAAGGACAAGCTCAATGCCTCCTTCGCCGCCGGCGGCGCATCGCTGCTGGTCAAGACGGTGGAGGGCGCGACCGGCGTGCACATCGACCACTATGTGCAGATCGGCTTCGGCGGCTTCGCCAATGTCGTGGACGCGGTCGGCGGCATCCAGATGTGCCTGGACACGCCCATGAAGGATCCGCTGGCCGGTATCGACCTGCCCGCGGGTTGCCAGACGCTCAACGGACCCGAGGCACTGGGCTTCGTGCGTTCCCGCGCCACCCCGCGCGCGGACCTGGATCGCATGCTCAACCAGCGGAAATTCCTCAGCGCCCTGCTGAAGAAGGCGGCGAGCCCGGGCACGCTGGCCAATCCGTTCCGGTCCTGGCCGCTGGTGCGGGATCTGACCTCGGCGCTGAAGGTCGACAAGGGCGCGCACATCTGGGATCTGGCGAGCCTGGGCAATGCGCTGACCAGCGATCCCATCACCACGACGGTCCCGGTCGGTGGATTCGAGGACGTGGCCGGCAGTGGCAATGTCCTGCTCTGGGACAAGACGAAGGCGAGTGCTTTCTTCGACGCTCTGGCCAAGGATCAGCAGATCCCGCAGGACTTGATCACCACCGTCGGCAGCTAGGCAGAATTAGGCAATACTTGCCTCAATAAGGCTGTGCTCAATAAGGCTGTACTTGGATGACACGCGGTTTGACCAGGGATTAATGTCATCCGCATGTCCACCCGAACCCAGACGAAGCGCAGCAAGTTCCAGGCCCTGCTCCAGGATCAGATCCGCAACGAATTCAATGCCGAACACCAGTACATCGCGGTGGCGATGTGGTTCGACAATGCCGATCTGCCGGTCCTGGCCAAGTATTTCTACAAGCAGGCCGTCGAAGAGCGTAACCACGCGATGATGATCGCGCAGTACCTGATCGATCACGACATCGCCGTCGAGATGCCCGGAACCGAGGCCGCTACTACGCAATTCGCGAATGCGAAGGAGCCCATCGCGCTGGCGCTCGCACAGGAGCAGACCGTCACCGAGCAGATCATCCAGCTCGCCAGGACCGCCCGGGAAGAGGGCGATTACCAGGGCGAGCAGTTCATGCAGTGGTTCCTGAAGGAACAGGTCGAAGAAGTCGCGACCATGAATACCCTGCTCACCGTCGCCGAGCGGGCCAGCGCGAATCTTTTCGACCTGGAGAATTTCGTGCAGCGGGAAATGAGCGGTCCGAAGGACGCGTCCGGCGCGCCGCACGCCGCGGGCGGCTGACTGTAATTACTCCGCGGGCCGAAGGTAATTCGGTTCCCGCCCGGTGGATTCA
Source organism: Nocardia sp. NPDC059228 (assembly GCF_042754245.1). Classification (NCBI taxonomy): domain Bacteria; kingdom Bacillati; phylum Actinomycetota; class Actinomycetes; order Mycobacteriales; family Nocardiaceae; genus Nocardia; species Nocardia sp. NPDC059228. The sequence goes on from NZ_JBHZAL010000011.1 coordinate 18,596, forward strand.
CACAGCAGGCCCGGTCCCTTGCGCTGGACCGGGCCTGTTGCATGTGCTCGGGCGATACGTACCCGCCCTTACTTCTGCGGCACTGTGACGGTGCCGGTGGCGTTGGCGGACAACGTACCGAACAGCGACTTGACCACGGCCAGAATGGCATCCATGGTTTTTCTCCTCATCTGAAATCCGGTGTGATGATCACCGGATCCCCTGAACTTCCGGGGTGAGGAGAACTTAACCGAGCGCTCGGAGCGAAACAGGCATTTTTCAGAAAAATCCCGCAAAATCCGGGCCGTTCACCGAGTGAATCCAGTTCACCGGAGAACGGCCCGGACCGTGCCGGTTCGGCGGGTACTCAGCCCGACGGGGTCAGCGCAGCGTGACCTGGCGCGACCGCAGGCCGTCGCGGGAGCGGCGCTCCTCGGAGGTCAGCGGGGCATCCGACTGCAGCGCGGTCGCCAGCTTCGCACCGAACTCGCGGGCCGGGCCCTCCCACTCGCTCGCGTGCCGCTCCGGATCCAGGTCGAAGACCGGCACCAGCAGGCCGTGGGTGCGGAACGAGCCCGCGAAGCGCGAACCCTCACCCAGGTGCAGATCACCGGCCGCGTGCAGCCGCGCCAGCGCCAGCATCAGCTGGTCCTCGTCCTCCGGCCGCACCCAGCGGATGTGCGCCTTCTCGCCGGCGTCCACCCACCAGGCCGCGCCGACGGCGTCCGCGCCCAGCTCCAGGCGGGCCGACGGCATGATGGCCTGATTGGCCTGCTCGATGGTGGCGGCCACCTGCGGATCCGGGGTGACACCCGCCGGCACCCACCAGTTGAAGTCCTGGTGCACGGTCAGATCCAGGGCCGCACCCGGATCCAGCACCTCGGTGAGCCGCGGCGTGCCATCCACGGTCGCGGCACTCAGCGACTCGCCGGGGGTGGCGGACTGGGTCCACAGCACGGCGGCGGCCAGATCCGCGGCCGGATCGGCGGACTGGAACTGCACCTGCGTGCCGACGAAACCGATCGGCTCGTCACCGGCCCGCACCAGCGCGGCGACCGCGCCCGGCAGCACGGTGGCGAGGGTGACGGCCCGCTCCGCGGCGACATTCGGCGACAGCTTCAAGATCGCGGTCGCCGACGGCACGAACTCCCGTAGCGCCACCAGATCGCATTCGGCGGCCAAGCCCTGGAAGGGCCGCGTCACGGCCTGCGCCGCCGCCTCCTGTTCGGCGCGGCGGGCGGCCAGCTTCTGCGCCCGATTGGAGTCCGGCTTGGGACTGTTGCGCTTGCTCTTACCCATGACTGGCAAACCTACTGGGTCTTTGGCCCTACGCTTCGCTCCGGGCGGGGTTCGCGGCCCCGAAGTCTCGATTCTTCCCTCCTCCGCTCCTCCTCCGCTCCTCCGCTTCGCTCCCCCGCTCCGTCAGTCCAGAATCGAGACGGCCGCGAACCACTGGGAAATCCTTTGAAGCGGTTGTGGGTGCGGGGGCGTGACTTGTCGATGGCGTGCTCGGGCGCAGGGGGCCGGGCGGATTCAGGCGTTGGCCAGCACAGCTTTCGTCCGGGCGGGGTAGTTGGTAGCTATCCAATCCACGCCCAGGTCGGCGCAGAGCTGGACATCCTCGGGATCGTCGCAGGTCCAGACGTAGGTGGCGCGGCCCGCGGCGGCGGCCTTGTCGACCAGGTCCGGGTGTTCGCGCAGGGTGCGCACGGACGGGCCGATGGCGGTCGCGCCGACGGTGTGGGCGGCGCCGCCGGACAGGTACAGGGAGGACTCGCCCAGTAGGACGGTCGGGAGCAACGGGGCCGCGCGGCGGATCCGCCAGACCGCGGTGGCGGCGAACGACATGACCACCGCGCGTGAGTGATCCGCGGAGGCGGGTGCGCCGATGCCGTAGCGGGTGAGCTCGGCCAGCAGCGTGGTCTCCACCAGCGCCCCGTAGCGGACCGGGTGCTTGGTCTCGATGAAAAGCTTGGTGGGACGGCTCTTCCAGTCCAGCACCAGCTCGATCAGCTCGGACAGCGTGAGCACGCCCTCCGGTTCCTCCGCGGTACCGACGTTGAGCGCCTTCAGCTCTTCGAGCGTCATCTCGCTGACCGCGCCCGATCCGTTCGAGGTGCGATCCACGGTGCGGTCGTGCACGCAGACCAGGTGCCCGTCGCGGGTCAGGCGGATATCGCATTCGACGCCGTCGGCGCCCTCCTGCAGGGCGAGATCGTAGGCGGCGAGGGTGTGTTCGGGTCGCGCCGCCGACGCCCCCCGGTGCGCGACCACGAACGGCGCACGACTGGCCCGGCTCACTTCGCCACTACCTCCTGTTGCTCCGCGGCCGGGGACGCCTCCGCGTCATCCCCGGAAGCTGCGTCATCCCCGACCACTGCATCATTCCCGACCACGGCGGCGGGCGCGCGTCGCACGGGTTCGATCACCGGCCGCGCGGGCCCGGTGGCGATCACCCAGCGCCGCAGCGGCTTCGGGCGGCCCCGCAGATCCAGGCCCGCGAAGGCGTGCACCAGCCCGAGCGAGGCCACCGCGACACCGGCCGCGACCAGATCGGTCCACATGCTCGCCAGCACGCCGTCGGCCTGCACCTGCAGCGAGGACGCGAACCGGTACAGGAACGCCACCAGCACCAGCACCGCATCGAGAAGCCAAGCCGCCCACCAGATCCGGACCGCCCGCAGCAGCCGCGGATCCGCACCGCCCGCCGACCGCAGCCGGGCCGCCTCGGTCAGGAAGATGCCCGGCCACACCAGATTCACGATCGGCACCAGACAGCCCAGCACCAGGGCGCGCAGCGATCGCGGATCCGACTCTCCCACACTCGCGTACGCGGCGCGGCGGGTTTCGGTGAGCCAGCCGACCAGCGCCACCGCCGACACCAGCGCCAGCACCAGGGCCAGCACCGCGGAAACCGTCACGGCCGCATCGGAAATCCACAGCAGCCAGGGCGGGATGAGGCGGGTGCGGTTGCGCAGCAACACGCCGTACCGGCCGAGTTCGGCCAGGGCGGAGAACACGAACACACCGGCGGTGGCCGGCAGCAGCACGGTGATGCGGTCACTCAGCGCGGCCAGCGGGCGATGCGGTGCGGCGGCCGCCACCGGGGGCCGATCCTGCAGGCCCCACTGCGGAATCCGGTGGTACCGCGGCGTCTGCAGCGAACCCGGACGCCGGACCGGCTGCGCGCCATGGGTTCTGCGGCCGGGCGGGCGGGCCACCCAGCGGTAGTTGCGGCGGTCGGCGGGCGCGTCCACCGGTGCGGGGGAGAGCAGGACACCGTGGCAGCGCGGGCACCAGTGCAGCGGCTTGCCCTGTACCGCCCAGCGGGCGCCGCAGCGGGCGCACGGCTGTACGACGGCGGATCGCGATCGGCCCACCTGTCCCCCGTTCATCGCTCCACCTCTCCGCGCCTAGTAGATCTTCGCCTCGGGACCGTCACCGGTGAGCGGCCTGCCGATCTGCTGCCAGGCCACCATGCCACCCGAGACCATGACGGCCTCGTAGCCGATCTGGTTCAGGTACTCCACCACCGGTACGGACCGGCCGCCCTGCCGGCAGATCACGTAGATCTCGGCGTCGATGTCGAGTTCGTCGAGCCGGGCGGGCACGTCGGTCATGGGGATGTGGATGGCGCCGGGCGCGCGGCCGAGCTGCCATTCGTCCTCCTCGCGGACGTCGAGGAGCTGGGCGGGCGCGGGCGCGGCCGAACCCCAGCCGTTCGCGGCGTCGAATTCCGCGGGAACCGCGTCGATCGGCACCGTGGGCACGTGGGGGTTCGTCACGGTTCCGATCCTGCCACGCGCGCGCGAGGGCTGTGGAGTTCCGTACCTGCGCAGGGTTGGTTTCGGGAGTTATCCACATAATCCACAACCTGATCCACAGGTTGATAGACGACCGATTCGTCCTGGTCGGCCGATCCGGAAGTCCCCTCCCCGTTCCGGAGCGACCGACCTCGGGCCTCTGTCCCAGAAGGCCCCATCCAGTCTGACGCCGCGGGTGAGCGCGCGGTTCCTTTCGCACTCGAAAAAAACGACAACACTACCGAATAACGGAAATCCTGGGTCCGGCCAGGCAAGATCGGTAGCCTGGCGCTATGACTGTGAGCAGGGGGCTACTCGACGGCCTGGACATCGACGGACTCAACCGCGCGCTGTCGGAGGCGACATGCCTCGGCATCGACGTCGACACGGCGCGCGCCACACTACGGCTGGAACTCGACGTGCTGACCCTGCCCGAGGACGGTCCCCCGCCGGCGGACTGCGATATCTATCTGACCCTCACCGGGGTCAGCCGGGTCGCCGCCTCGCTACGCCGGCAGCGCTGGGACGACAACGAGCCCATTGTGCTCCCGCTCACCCTCGACGGCCTGCACGACGCCGTCCAGAGCTTCGGCGGCGGCGCGCTGCACGGCTGGGACTTCCTCGACCTCGCCGACAGCTCCTGGAGCCAGTGGCGCAAACTGCTGAGCTTCGACACCGCGCTGAGCGACACGCCCGGCGCCCACATGATGGAGTTCTCCCAGGAGGAGGGCGTCGACCCGCGCGAACTCGACGTGCGCGTGTGGTTCGAGGGCGTGGAGGTCACCGACCGGCAGGGCAACCCGATCCCGTTGCCGCACTTCATCGCCGGCGGCGTCCGCTGGTGGCAGGCGCACGACGCAGGCGACCCGCGCACCATGCGGCCGGATGTCGTCCCGCCGCTGTAGCGAGCGGCGGACACGCCCGAGGGGTTCGGGGACCAAGTCCCGGAACCCCTGTCGAGGTGGTCTGCCGGCGTGCCTCCGCGATGGTCCGCCGAAGTGCTTACGCACCAAGCCCGATCGCGCAGCTCACGCCGGTGCCGTGGTCCGGGCAGTAGCCGCCGGGGTTCTTGGCCAGGTACTGCTGGTGATAGCCCTCGGCGTAGAAGAAGGCGGAAAGGTCCGGCAGCGGGGCGATCTCGGTGGTGATCTCGCCGAATCCGGCCGCCGTCAACCGTTCCTGATAGCCGGCCCTGGTCGCCTCGGCCACCGCGCGCTGCTCGTCGCCGAGGGTGTAGATCGCCGAACGGTATTGGGTGCCACGGTCGTTGCCCTGCCGCATGCCCTGCGTCGGATCGTGGTTCTCCCAGAACTGCTTCAGAATCGCGGCGTAGCCGATCACCTGCGGGTCGAAGACCACCAGCACCGCTTCGGTGTGCCCGGTCCGGCCGGAACACGCCTCCTCGTAGGTGGGGTTCGGAGTGAATCCGCCCGCGTAGCCGACGGCGGTGCTGTACACGCCTTCCAGCCCCCAAAAGCCCTGCTCCGCACCCCAGAAGCAACCCATGGCCAGCACCGCGAGCTGCGTGCCCGCCGGAAACGGAGGTTTGAGGGAATGCCCGCTGACATAGTGTTTGTCCGGTACCACCAGCGGCTCGGAGCGGCCGGGCAACGCTTGCCCGGCTGTCACCATGATCGGTTCCGGTAGTCGCACCCGCCCGACGAATTCGTCGTACCACGACATGACTCGATGCTACGGGACCCGGCGCGACCGGCGACGATGTTGCGTTCAGGCGAATTCCAAAGGTTGGGAAAGATATACATCGGGTGGAATGTGGGGGCGCGCAACCCGGTTGGAGACGAGCGGGTGTACGAATGATGGTTGGGTGCGCCTCGGCACCTGCCGAGGGCACACGGCCCCGACACGGAAAGGGACATCGTGGCTGTTTACACGCTGCCAGACCTCGATTACGACTACAGCGCCCTGGAGCCCTTCATCTCCGGGCAGATCAACGAGATCCACCACACCAAGCACCACGCGGCCTACGTCGCGGGTGTCAACGCGGCCCTCGAGAAGCTGGAGGAGGCGCGTGCCAAGGACGACCACGCCGCCATCTTCCTGAACGAGAAGAACCTCGCGTTCCACCTCGGCGGCCACGTCAACCACACCCTCTGGTGGAAGAGCCTGTCCAAGGAAGGCGGCGACAAGCCGGTCGGTGACCTGGCCTCGGCCATCGACGAGGAGTTCGGTTCCTTCGACAAGTTCGTCGCGCAGTTCTCGGCGGCCGCCAACGGCCTGCAGGGCTCCGGCTGGGCCTGGCTGGGCTACGACACCCTGGGCAACAAGCTGCTCACCTTCCAGCTGACCGACCAGCAGGGCAACGTGCCGCTCGGCATCATCCCGCTGCTCGGCCTGGACATGTGGGAGCACGCCTTCTACCTGCAGTACAAGAACGTCAAGGCCGACTACGTGAAGGCGTTCTGGAACGTCGTGAACTGGGCCGAGATTCAGGACCGCTACTCCAAGGCGGTCAACCAGGGCAAGGGTCTGATCTTCGGCTGATGCCCGTCGGGCTCCGGCCCGCTCGTACGCCTGAGGCCCGCGAACCGCATCGGTTCGCGGGCCTTTCGCATTTGCCGGGTCCGGGTGCTAGCACTCTCTGGTACTTGTGTGCCAGTTCTGTTCGGGTACAACCTGGTGTTCCCAACAGCAGTACCGGGCACCGTCGCCCCCGGGAGGTTCGGGAGGCACATCATGAATGGTCAGGTCGGCGTCATGCCGTTCCATGCGCATGGTTCGCTGCAGGGTTTCGTGATCTCCGGACGCTGGCCGGACTCCACCAAGGAATGGGCGCAGTTGCTGGTGCTCGCGGTGCGGGTGGCCGGCCTGCCGGGGTTGTTGCCGACCTCGACGGTGTTCGGGGCGCGCGAGGAACTCCCCGAGGACCCGGATCCCGCGATGGTCGGGCTGGTGATCGCCGAGGGCACGGTGCTGGGGACGGAAGGGTTGCAGCCGGGCATGTTTGCCGGGCATGTGCCACCGGCGCTGATCATGTTGCACCCGCCGCGCGAGACGCGGCCCTCGCTGCCCGAGTGCACAGGCGCGGCCTCGGGGTGCCTGCTGCTGCCGGGGCTGCCGCATCTGGGACTCGAACATCGGGCGGCCTGGGTGGAGACCGACAGCGACGGCACGGTGACCTCGATGGTCTCGCGGGTGGGGGTGGATCCGATCAGTGATCCCGACACCGCGGTTCTGGCCATGCTGCTGGCCGCATAAGGGTAACCGAAACCTTTCGGCAGCATCGCCAAACTTATTGTGCGCATTGCGATTTGGGTAACGGCCATTTGCCCGCGCTCGGTTTGCCGGAGTAGCATGGCGGCCGAGCGAAGGGGAGTAGCCCCCAATCACGCCGTCGACATACTGATCCTCCCGGATCCGGCGCGTGAACCGGATTCTCTCCGGTGGGCGAGACCTTCGGCCGACGAGAAACCAAACCGATTGACCGGTGCGGTGTCGGCTGAAGCGTCCCCGCATTTCAGCCGACAGGCCGGAGACCTGGGAGCTGACCTTCATGATCGCCACGATATTGCTGAGTTTCGGCGTACTGTTCCTCGCCGAACTGGGCGATAAATCCCAACTCATGGCCCTGACCTTCGCGCTGCGCTACCACTGGTGGGTGGTGCTGTCGGGCATCACCGTCGCGAGCGTGCTGGTGAATCTGATCGCCGTCGGTGTCGGCCACTTCCTGGGCGCGGCGCTGCCGACCGGAGTCATTTCCCTGTGTGCCGCAGCAACTCTCATCGTGGTCGGCCTGTGGACCCTGCGCGAGACGCTGCCGTCGAACTCCGGCGCAGACGAGGGAGAGATCACGCCGCAGCCGAAGTCGCGTTCGGCGTTCCTGGTGGTGCTGTCGGCCTTCCTGCTGGCCGAGCTCGGTGACCGCACCATGTTCGCCACCATGGCCCTGGCCACCAAGAACGGCTGGGTCGCGGTGTGGATCGGGTCGGTCGCGGGCATGGTGGCCGCGGGCGCGCTCGCCATCCTGATCGGCGTGACCGTCGGCAAGCACATTCCGGAGCGGTTCATCGCCGGCTGCTCGGGCCTGCTGTTCCTCTACTTCGGTGCGCTGACCCTGCTGGAGGCCTTCGCCCACGGCCTGGGCACCCCGGCCATCGCGGTGCTGTCGCTGGCCCTGCCGGCCCTCGCCGGCGGCGCGCTGTGGCTGCTGCACCGCCGGACCGCGACCATCCCGGCGAGCTCAGTCACCGAGCACGGTATTGCCGAACAGGTCCCCGCTGCGCCGCACGAGGTCCAGTAGCGGTTCCCGCAAGTCCCGCAGCCCGTCCAGGTCGCCCACCGCGATCCGGGCGGTGACCATGGCGCTCAGGGCCGCGACCAGGGTCTGACAGGCGAAGCGCTGCTCCTCGGTGTCCGCGCCGAGCACATCGGCGACCATGGCCACGAAGGTCTCCTGCAGCTGGGTGCGGCGCGCGATGGCCTCGGGGCCGACGGCGTAGACCTCGACGAGAAACAAACGGGCGTAAGCGGGTTGGCCCGCGAGCGCATCCAGGTACGCGCCGAGCACGCGTTCGATGCGCTCGGTGCGGGTCTCGCCGTCGAATTCCGAGCCGGTGGCGGTCAGGATGCCGGTCAGCATGAGTTCGGCGGCGCGCTCGTAGGCGGCCTCGAAACAGTCCTCCTTGGAACGGAATTGCTCGTAGAAGGTCTCGCGGGAGACGCCGGCCCGCTTGATCACCGCGGCCACCGGCGTTCCGACATAACCGTTCTCGGCCATCGCCTCGGCCAGGGCGAGCAGGATGCGGTCGCGCTGGGCGGCCACCACGGTTTCGCGGGGCAGGCCGTGGCGGCCGCGGGGCAGTTGGCGGGTTGCCGATTCGGGCATGTGCAGGACTCCGTTGGCCTCGAGCGATTCAGGCGAGCTTTCTCATTCTGCTGGGGCGAGCCGGTTGATCGGTGGTGAAATCCGCCGGTTCGGTGCGGGCGATCTCGAGTCCGCCGGCCACGCCCCCGCGTAGTGAATAGTCCACCAGGCGCTGGGCGAGCGGACGACACCACAGCACCATGCTCACCCAGTACGGCGAGACGATGTGACGAGAGCGGCGGGCCAGGGCGCGTTCACAGGCGTCGATGGCCGGGCCCAGGGGGGCGATGCCGGAGACGGTGGAGCGACCCAGAATGCTACGCGCGGCCTCGGTGCCGAAACCGCGGCTGGTCATCTCGGTGTCGAGTTCGGCGAAGTAGGCCATGCCGACCCGGGCGCCGGTGTGGCGCAATTCGATCCGCAGGGTGTCGCCGAGCGCCTCGACCGCGGCCTTGGAGGCGCTGTAGGCGCCGGCCAGGGGCAGGTGGATGGCCGCGGCGAGCGAGGAGATGAGCAGGACGTAGCCGCCGGGGTGCGCGAGGTGGGGTCCGGCGGCGCGCAGCGTGTAGTAGGCGCCGAGCACATTGACCGTGAGGGTCTCCTCGAGCACGCCGGGGTCGCCGTCGAGCAGGGACAGTTGCCGGGCGATCCCGGCATTGCACACCACCGCGTCCAGGCCGCCCAGTTCGGCGGTGAGGGAGTTGACGACCCGCTCCACCTGCGCCGGGTCACCGACGTCGCAGTAGCGCCAGGGCGCGTCCCCGCATTCGGCCGCGACGTGGGCCAGCAGTGACTCCTCGATGCCGAGCAGGGCCACGTGCGCCCCGTGCACGTGCAGCTGGCGTGCCAGGGCGGCCCCGATGCCACGGGCCGCGCCGGTGATCAGGATGCGTTTGCCGGCCACTCGCGGGGCCGGACGGCGGAATCCACGGCGAAGACCGGCCGTGCTGACGTTCATGTCTGCGAAACTACCACTTATACGAACACCCGTGTTCGCAAATCTTGCGAGCCTCTTGCGTAAGCGTGCGCACAGCCCGGCTATGGTGCCTATTGACGGAGGGCCAGTGAGAGGGCCGTCCACAGTCGAGAGGACCAATCACCGTGGAGATTTCGGGCTCCGCCGCCATTGTCACCGGAGGTGCGTCCGGGCTGGGCGCCGCCACCGCCAAGCGCTTCGCCGACGCGGGCGCGACCGTGTTCGGCCTGGATCTGGCTCAGTCCATCGAGCGCGCGGGCGACAGCGTCCCCGCCGGTGTCACCCTCATCCCGACCGACGTCACCAGCGGTGACGAGGTGGCTGCCGCGGTCGCCACGGTCGTGGAATCCGGTGTGCCGCTGCGCATTGTCGTCAACTGCGCCGGTGTGGGCTGGGCGGGACGCATCCTGTCCAAGAACGGCCCGCACGACCTGGAGCTGTTCCGCACGGTGATCACCGTGAACCTGCTCGGCTCCTTCAACGTGATGCGCCTGGCCGCCGACGCCATCGCCAAGACCGACCCGGTCGACGAGTACGGCTCGCGCGGTGTGATCATCAACACCGCCTCGGTCGCGGCCTTCGAAGGCCAGATCGGCCAGATCGCCTACTCCGCCTCCAAGGGCGGCGTCGCCGGCATGACCGTCCCGGCCGCGCGTGACCTGGCGCAGTTCGGCATCCGCGTCAACACCATCGCCCCCGGCATCATCGACACCCCGATGCTGGCCGGCGTCACCGAGGAGTACCGCAAGGGCCTCGAGTCGGGCGTGCCGTTCCCGTCCCGCCTGGGCCGCCCGGACGAGTACGCGCAGCTCGCGCAGTACATCACCGAGCACGACTACCTCAACGGCGAAACCATCCGCATGGATGGCGCGCTGCGCATGGCGCCGCGCTAATCGCGTGAACGAGCAAGGCCCCGCACCGAATTCGGTGCGGGGCCTTGCTGTTTGTTATCTCAACCGCGACAACTGATCTCGTAAGGATCCGGGTAACTCACCGGGTACCCCCGAAATCGGTTCGGCACCTGACCGCCGGCACGCGTGCTCGGCGGTCGACGGAATTCAACCGTGCGCTGACGTCGCGGGGAGGCGGATCAGTGCGGGCGGACGGCCGCGGCCTGGGGGCCCTTCTTGCCCTCGGTGATCTCGAAGGAGACCGCCTGGCCCTCCTCGAGCTGGCGGTAGCCGTTGCCCTCGATCTCCGAGTAGTGGACGAAAACGTCGGGGCCGTCTTCGCGGGCGATGAAGCCGTAGCCCTTCTCCGCGTTGAACCACTTGACGGTGCCCTGAACCATTACCTTCTCCTGACGAGGTGTTTCTTTTAGTGCGTGGGTACCGCGGCCGCGGTACCCGGGGTCGATCAGAAGGCGGCTTACAACTTGCCTGGCAAGGTGAAGCGACGCCCGCACACTGTTCCGCGCGAGCATGTTGAACACGAACACGAAAACTTACGACCAAGACGTACAACGTACGCGTTCGCGGCTGGTTCCCGAAATCACCGGGAGATGCGGATCGTCACACTCGCCACAAACCGGGCATGACCAATTCCCGCTTGCTATGGGTCGGGCTCCTGCGGAAACACCGCAGGAGCCCGATCCGTGAACGACCCTCAGAGGGTGCGGGTGAGGCGGTCGGCGAGGATGCGGGCGAAGTGCGCCGGATCCTTCAGCTCGCCGCCCTCGGCGAGAACCGCGGTGCCGTAGAGCAATTCGGCGGTCTCGGTGAGCTCCACCGGCTTCTCGTCCGCGCCGGACACCGCCGCGTACGCCTCGCGCAGACCCGTGACCAGCGGATGCGCCGGATTCAGCTCGAGGATGCGCTTGCTGTGCGGCAGCTCCTGCCCGGAGGCGCGGTACATGCGCTCCAGCATCGGGGTGAAATCGAACACATCACCCACGATGCAGGCCGGGGAGGTGGTGAGCCGGTTGGTCAGGCGCACCTCCTTCACGTCCGCGTCCAGCGTCTGCTGCAGCCAGCCGAGAATGCCGGCGAAGTCCTTCTCCTGCTGCTCGCGCAGCTGCTCGGAGGCCTTCTTCTCGTCCTCGGTCTCCAGATCGACCTCGCCCTTGGCGATGGAGACGATGGGCTTGCCCTCGAACTCGGTGACCGAGCCGACCCACATCTCGTCGACCGGATCGGTCAGCACCAGCACCTCGAGGCCCTTGGCCCGGAAGGCCTCCATGTGCGGGGAGTTCTCGATCTGCTGGCGGGTCTCGCCGGTCATGTAGTAGATGGCCGACTGGGTCTCCGGCATGCGCTCGACGTACTGCGCCAGCGAGGTCAGCTCGCTGTCCGAATGCGTGGACGCGAAAGACGAGACGCCCAGGATGGTTTCGCGATTGTCGTGGTCGGAGAGCAGGCCCTCCTTGAGCACCCGGCCGAACTCGCGCCAGAAGTCCTGGTACTTGGCCTGATCCTCGGCGTTCTTCAGATCCTTGACCGTGGACAGCACCTTCTTCACCAGGCGCTTGCGGATCATCTGGATCTGCCGGTCCTGCTGCAGGATCTCACGGGACACATTGAGCGACAGGTCCTGCGCGTCCACCACGCCCTTGACGAAGCGCAGATACTCCGGCATCAGCTCTTCGCAGTTGTCCATGATGAACACCCGGCGCACATAGAGCTGCACGCCGCGCTTGTGCTCGCGGGTGAACAGATCGAACGGCGCGTGCGAGGGAATGAACAGCAGCGCTTGGTATTCGAAGGTGCCCTCGGCCCGCATGGGGATGATCTCGAGCGGATCGTCCCATGCGTGCGCGACGTGCTTGTAGAACTCCGTGTACTCCTCGTCGGAGACCTCGCTGCGCGGGCGGGTCCACAGCGCCTTCTGGGAGTTCAGGGTCTGGGTCTCGACCAGGGTCTTCTCGGTCTTGTCCTCGCCCTCGCCGTCGAGCACGGTGCGCTCGACATCCATGCGGATGGGCCAGGCGATGAAATCCGAGTACTTCTTGACGATCTCGCGGAGCTTCCACTCCTGCGTGTAGTCGAAGAGGTGATCGTCCTCATCGGCCGGCTTCAGGTGCAGCGACACCGTGGTGCCCTGCGGGGCGTCGTCCAGTTCCTCGATCGAGTAGGTGGAGCTGCCCGCTGCGGATTCCCAACGGGTGCCGGTGTTCTCGCCCGCCCTGCGGGTGGTCAGGGTGACCTTGTCGGCCACCATGAAGGTCGAGTAGAAGCCGATGCCGAACTGGCCGATCAGCTCCTCGGCCTGCTGGTCACCGGCCTTGGCCTCCAGCAGCTGCTTGCGCAGCTGCGCGGTGCCGGACTTGGCGAGGGTGCCGATCAGGTCCACGACCTCGGCGCGGGACATGCCGATGCCATTGTCGCGGACGGTCAGCACGCGGTTGTCCCGATCGACCTCGAGCTCGATGTGCAGGTCGGAGGTGTCGGCGTGCAGGTCCTTGTCGCGGAAGGTCTCCAGGCGCAGCTTGTCCAGTGCGTCGGAGGCATTGGAGACCAGCTCCCGCAGAAAGGTGTCCTTGTTCGAATACACCGAGTGGATCATCAGCTCCAGCAGCTGATGGGTCTCGGCCTGAAACTCCAGGTGTTCGACGTGTTCGGTCACGACGCGATATTACGTCGGGCGAAGTCGGCGATGGCCGGAACCTCGGCGTCGGCCCGGTCGGTCATCCAGTCCCGCAGTACCTGGGTGGCCTGCACGTCGTCCTCGTTGTATTCCAGGATGCGGGTGCGCTGGGACAGGTCCGGCTCGCCGCCCTCGTACCCGACGGCCAGGCGGTACCAGGCCATCGACGCCTCTCCCCCGGCCTCGGCGTCGCGCCAGTGGAAGCCCGCGACCGGCGCGATCTTCTTGAGCCCCTTGCCGTTCGGGCAGATGAACTGCTCGGACACGGCCTGGAACATGTCCACCCACTGCGGGCCGTCCACGAACCGCTGCACCTCGCGCTCGGTGGGGATGCCCGGGCGGCCGGCGAAGCGGCGGGCCGACTCGTAGAGCCACTTGTCCTCGGCGGTGCGCGAATAGCAGTAGGCGGCAAAGGATTTGCCATCCGCGGCGGCCTGGGCGCGCACCTCCATGAGCCAGGTCCAGAACTCGGCGAAGGAGCGGCCCTCGTCCTCGGTCGGCAGCGGGTCCCAGGTGACGAACGGGCGGTACACGCCGTCCAGCAGGGTGCCCCACAGGTAGGCGCCGTGCTCCTGGAAGCTCTCCAGGTCCACATCCACCTCGACGTCGGCGCGGGTGACCCGCACCCGGTCGACCCGGCGGACCAGGGGCGCGCCGGTGGCCCAGGCGCGGGCTGTGACCACGGCCTCGGTGAACGGCTCGTACTGCCAGTCGTCGGGATCGTCGCCGCTCCAGGACGCCAGATCGTCGATGGTCTCGACGCCGTGGCGGCGCAGCACCTCCGCGCGCGAGCCCGGCGCCACCAGGCTCACATCGCGGTGCTCGGACAGCCACTGCTCACAGCTGCGCCCGCCCTCCTCGGGCGAGCGGCTCCACCAGGGGCACTGGCGGCACTCGGGGACTTTCGAAGGGACGGTGGGGAGTTCGCCGCGGACCACCGCGATGCGGTCGGCGTAGCGGATGTCGTAATCGGCCAGGACGGGGCCCAGGTCGTGGACCAGGACCCGGTCGAAGTGATAGCCGATGGCGCCGCCGACCAGGGCCGGGCTGGCCAGCCCGTGCCGCTGCAGCATGCGGTAGAGGTGCGCGAGGCGCTGCAGGTCCCGCGGTTGCGGCCGGGTGCGGACGTGCCGGTCCGGCTGCGGATTCCAGTGGTACAGATCGCTGGTCGTCGGGTGGTAGTCGGCCGGGTCCGGCTGCCGCGGATCGGTCACCTTGTGGTTCACCACGATGACCGGGATGTATCCGCCGCGATCGCTGTCGCGCCACAGGATTTCGCAACCGCCGCGGCGGCCGGTGTCGGGCTCCTGCGGCAGCAGCGCGCCCCAGATCCGGTCCGCCCCCGCCGCCATGGCGGCCATGGTGGCCGCGGCCCGCTGCGGCGCGGGCTGCTTCGGATCGATGACCGTCCAGCTGCCGGGCGCCGCGGCGACCAGCGTGTCCCGCACGTGAGATCGGTGCGCCGCGGCGGCTTCTCGTCGCTGCTGCACGCCCGCGTCCTCGGCGACCCCCGTCAACACGCCCGGGTTACTCGCGTCCAGATGCAGCCGGTGCCGACAGCCGATCAGCGCACGCGCATCCAGGAATGCCGCACGCTCACCATGGTCACCGATGCCCGAATACACGCCAGTCAGTATGGCCTCAACCCCCGACATCCCTACGAACTGGCACCGAAACCCCAAGGCGCTCGCTGCGTGGCGAACCCACCCGTTAGGGTGATTCGCAAACTGTGTTTCATGGGCGGACAGGCATTTCCCCCGGCCCTGTGCTGCCATGGCGAACCAGCATGACGGAGGCCATCAATGGGGTTGTTCGGCAAGCGCAAGAAGCGGGTCAGCCGCCGGGCCGAGGCGAAAGCCCTCAAACACAAGGCCGGCATGGAGGCCAAGCTCGGCGCGCGCAACGAGCGCAAGAGGAATCGGGCGGAAGCGCGCACGCAGAAGCAGGTCGCCAAGGCGGAGATCGCCAAACTGCACGCCGAGGAGAAGGCCGCGCAGAAGATCGCCGCCCGGGCCGAACGGGATCCGTTCAGCGCGGCCTCGATCCGCAAGTACCTGGGCGTGGCCCGGGTGCTGGTGCCGGTGCTGGCCCCGCTCGCCTATCGCGGCGCGACCTTCGTGCGCGGGCAACTCGACACCCGCCGCGCCCAGCAGCTGGGCATCGGGCTCGATCAGCTCAGCGAGTTCTCCGGCCCGGGCGCGAAGCTGCAGGCGCGCATCGCGGGCGTGGAGTCCACGCTGTCGGAGATCGAGTCCAAGAACTCCGACACCGAGACCAAGAAGTTCGTGACCGCCAGCCGCGACCGGCTCGACAGCCTGACCGCTGCCGTGCGCACCGCCGCCCAGATGCCGGTGCCGCGCCGCCGCGCCGTGCACGCCTCCATCTCCAACGAGCTCTCCGGCATCGAGGCCGACGTGCTCGCCCGCCTCGGCGTGAACTGAGACACCCATGAGCCCGATGCGCGGTGGACTGGCAGGCGTCGCCATGGCGACCCTGGCGGTCGGCGCGCACGGGTTCGCGGGCGGCGGCTACCCCGGCTCCTCCGGGCTCATGCTGCTGATGCTGGCGGCGGCCGTCATCGGCGCGCTCGCCGCCGCGCTGCGGCCCCCCGCCGCGCTGCCGATCCTCATGGTGGCCGGCCAGCCCGTCTGCCACCTCGCTCTCAGCGGCCTCGTGCAGCACGGGCATGCGGCGGGGGCAATGGAATTCACCGCGCACGGGCCGATGCTGCTCGCACACGCGGTGGCGGCGGCCGGCTGCGCGATCCTGATCCTGGCCACCGAGCGGCTCTACGGGCTGATCTCGAGCGCCGTCCGGGTGATCCTCACCCGGCCCGGCGGACGTCCGGCACGGGCCGCGCAGGCGCGCCGCCCGCGATCGGTCCCGACCCCGAAAACCCTTCTCGCCCTGGGCGCGAGCGGACCGCGCGCGCCACCGGTTACGGCGTAACCCCCGTTCCTATCTACCCGTAACCATTGTCAGAGAAGGCAATACAGTCATGCACACCTCCCTTTCGCGCACCCTCGTCACGTCGGTGGCCGCCGCCGGCCTGCTGCTGTCCGGCGCGGGCATCGCCGCCGCGCACGTGGTGGTCGACGCCCCCGGCGCCAGCCAGGGCGGCTACGCCGTCGCCACCTTCCGGGTGCCGACCGAGTCCGACACCGCCGCCACCACCAAACTCACCGTGACGCTGCCGAATCTGAAGAGCGCACGCACCGAGCCCATCGCGGGCTGGACCGCCAAGGTCGACAAGAACGCCCAGGGCGAGGCCGTGGCGGTCACCTGGACCGCCGATCCGGGCAACCCGGGCGTCGGCCCGGGCCAGTTCCAGCGTTTCGCGCTCTCCGTGGGCCCGCTGCCCAAGCAGGAGAAGGTCAGCTTCAACACGTCCCAGACCTACAGCGACGGCAAGGTCGTCGACTGGAACCAGCCCATGAACGCCGACGGCAGCGAGCCCGATCACCCGGCCCCCAGCCTCACCCTGGCCAAGAGCAACGGCGGCGATGACGACGCCCCGGCCGCCACGGATGCCGCCGCGAGCGACAAGAGCAGCGACAACACTGCCCGCTGGCTCGGCGGCGCCGGTCTGGCACTCGGCGCGCTGGGCGCCGCCCTCGGCCTCGGCAGCGTGATCCGGGGACGGCGGTCGTGAACCGCAAGCTGCTGGCCGGACTGGTCACCGGACTGCTGGTCATCGGATTCGCGCTGCTGGGCGGCGGTGTCGCCGATGCGCACTCCGCGCCCATCTCCTCCAGCCCGGACAATGGTGCGCAGATCGACACCTCCCCCGCGTCGGTGAGCATCACCTTCAACGAGAACCTGCAGCCGGCCTACCCGTCCATGACGGTCACCGGGCCCGACCGCAACCTGTGGTCGAAGGGGCAGCCGAAGGTGGAGGGGCCGACCATCAGCATCGAGGTCGGTGAGCTGGGACCGGCCGGTGAATACACGATCGCCTACCGGGTCACCTCCGCGGACGGGCACCCCGTCAGCGGCAAGCGGACGTTCACACTCACCAAGCCCGGCAATGGAACTCCCGGTCCCAAGGCCGACAGCGCCGCCAAGTCCGGCGGTTCCGACGGCGGCGGTGTGCCGCTGTGGATCTTCATCGTGGGCGCGGTGGTGCTGTTCGGTGGCGGCCTGGCCTTCGCCCTGTTCGGCGGACGGGGCAAGCAGCGCAGGTGAATCGGCCCGACCGCACCGATCGTCGCCGGGAGCGCGGGACGAACGGCGGTAGCAGCTCACCGAGATGGCTACTGGCGCTGGTCATCCCGATCGCCCTGGCCGGTGCGGCCCTGGCCTGGGCGCTGGCCGCCACCGACCCCGTGCAGACCGAGGCCCCGGTCCGGGTCCTCGCCGACTGCGCGGGGGCGACGGTGCTGGGCCTGGCCGCGCTGCCGCGGCTGTCGGACCGGCTGACGCCGCGGTGGCGGCCGCTCACCGTGCTCGCCGCGCTCTGGGCGGCAATGGAATTCGCCATGCTCGCGCTGGAAGCCGCGGAGGTGCAGGGCATGACGGCGCGGCGGCTGAGCGCCGCGCAGTTCGGCGACTACCTCGCGCACGTGAGCGGCGGGCAGATCGGTATCGCGCTGCTGATCGGCAGCGGCACGGTGGCGATCTACAGCGCCTTCGGATTCCGGCGGCCCGATCGGGCCACCGGCGACCTGGTGCTGGTGTTCACCGCCGTCACGCTGGCATTGCGGCCGATCACCGGGCATATGTCGCAGCAGCCGCTCGGTTCGGTGCTGGCGGCGCTGCACGCGCTGGCGGCCGGCGCCTGGTTCGGCCTGCTGCTGGCGCTGGCGCTGACCGTGCGCACCCGGGGCGAGTGGGCGGTGCTGCTGCCGCGGTACTCGGCGTGGGCGATGCCGCTGGTGGTGACGGTGATGGTGACCGGGGTGATCAACGGGCTGGTGCGGATCGGCGGGGTGAGCCCGCTGTTCACCAGCGGGTACGGGCGGATCCTGCTGGCGAAGACGGTGCTGCTGGCGGTGCTGCTCGGGCTGGGCTGGTGGTGGCGGCGCAGCTGGGTGCCGAAGGTCGCCGATCACCGCATGACCGCGGACGACTCGCTGCGGCGCGCGATTGCCGAAGTGCTGGTGATGGCGCTAGTGTTCGGGCTGGCCGGTACGCTGGCCGTCACCGCGTGAGGTGGTCCGCGGTTCCCGAATTCGGGTGTGCCGGTTCATAGATGGCATGCATCACAAGACCTGCGGGGAAAACTAGAACACGTTACAGTTGCGCCCATGACCGAAGTCAAGATCGTCGCGGACTGCGCCGCCTCGGCCGAATCGGCCTTCGCCTACGTCAACGATTACCGGCACCTGCCGAAATTCATCAATGAGATCAGTGCCTTCACCCCGCTGACCGACCAGGTCGAAGGCGTGGACGCCACCTTCGACGGCACCATTCAGCTGGGCCCGATCACCCTGCACTCCACCATCAAGATCGTCCGGCACGAACCCGGCTCCGCCATCGCGGTGAAGTCCATCAAGGGCTTCGAGATCGAATCCACCTTCCTCTTCCACGACAAGGGCGAGGAATCCTGCACCATCGACGCCATCGTCGACTACCGGGTCCCCGGCGGCATCGCGGGCAAGATCCTCGGCAAGACCATCGAGCCGTTCGTGAAGCTCGCGGTGAAGGGCTCCACCCACAATCTGGTCACCCAGGTCGCCGCGTTCCACACCACCCGCACGTCCGCCTAGTCACCCGGGGTCGCCAGAGCCGCCGACCCCCGCGAAGGCCCGCAGATCGGCCTCGGTCCGGCGGAACAGCCAATAGTCGCCGAGGAACCCGAGCACACCCACCGCGCACAGCGCGTAGATGGAGATCAGCTCCAGCGAAACCTCTTCGGCGGTCAGGAACGTCAGACTCGCGATCACTCCGATCAACGGAATCGCCACCGCCACCGCGAGATACCGGGTGCAGCGACGGCTCAGGGCGCGCAGGGCATCGTGATCGCGCGCCGTCTCACCGTGGGTGAGCAACCGCGGATAGAAGCAGCGCACCACGAAGAACGTCACCACGAAGAACGGGTACGCGACCGCGATCGCACCCGAAACCAGCATCGTCGCAACCAGATTCACAATGCGCCCCGGCGGCAGACCGGTGTACACGACCAGCGCGATGGCGGTTATCGCGGCCGACACCACCCACCAGCCGAAGGCCAGCAGCGCCACCCGGTCGCCGTCGATCAGGGTGTCGCGCCGCGCCCGGGCCAGAGTCTCCGGATCGTAGGTCCGGCCCCGCCGCAGTCCGCGCCACACGATGAACGCCCGGCGGCACAGGTAATTGGTGAGCGCGATGGCTGCCGGCGTGGTGACCAGGAACAGCACATTGCCCACCAACCGCAGCCGCGTCTGCTCCCCCGCCGAGAACCAGAGCGCGAACAGCGGATGATTGTGCAGGTTGGCGTAGGCGATGCCGAGCCCGTCACCGAACATGCTCGCCGCCGTGATGAGCGCGACCAGCGACCACGGGCCGACCCGGGACCGCCAGCTGCTCGCCGGCGGATCCACCAGATCCCGGGCCCGCTGATCCAGGCACAGGTCCAGCTGCTGGGCCAGCGCCGCACCCGTGGCCCAGCGGTCCTCGCGATCGGGGGCCAGGCACTTCAGCAGCACCCGCCGCAGCGTGGCCGGGCAGTCCGGCGGCAGGTCGCCGAGGCGGGCGGGCTCGATCTCGCGGCGGCGCAGCCGGAGCATGCGTTCGAGCGAGGATTCCGAATCGCCCGCGCGGGTTTCGTCGTCGAAGGGGCGGCGGCCGGTGAGCAGCTCCCACAGCACCACCCCCAGTGCGTAGATGTCGCTGCGACCGTCCAGCTCCGCGGCGGTCTCGGGCAGCTGCGGGTGACAGGCCGCCAGCTGCTCGGGCGACATGTACGCCAGCGAGCCGCCGAAGTAGGCCAGCGGGCTGGTCCCCGCTATATGCGCGCTGAAACTGATATTGAAATCCGCCAGTTTCGGGCTGCCATCGGCGGTGAGCAGCACATTGGCGGGCTTGATATCGCGGTGCAGCACCCCGTTCCGGGCCGCGTGGTCGAGTGCGCGCGCCAACCGGCTGCCCAGCCACGCAACGGTTTCCGGCCAGCTGCGCTCCGGCATCGCTGCGCGCGTGGGTGATTCGCCGGGCACCAGGCCGCCCCGGTCCCGCATGGCCGCGTCCACCGCCTCCAGCAGCAGCCCGCCGTCCCGATCCGCCGGCTCGCGAGAACGCACCAGTGCCAGCACCTTCGACAGCGTGCCGCCCGGAAGATATTGCATGTACAGCAGTTTCAGCTCCCGGTCGCCGAGCAACCGCTGGTCGAAGACGCGCACGATGTGCTCGTGATCCAGCCGCGCCAGGGTCTCGGATTCGGTGCCGTGGTTCTGCGAGACCTTCACCGCCACCAGTCGCTGCATGGACCGCTGCCGGGCCAGGAAGACCCGGGCGAAGGCGCCGCTGCCCAGTTCCACCAGCAGATCGAAATCGTCCAGCCGATCGCCGACCTCGATGCCCTCCAGGGCGTGCTGCGCCTGCGGCCGGGCGATGAGGGTGCTGCGGTAGTCGTGCTCGGCCCATTCGGTGGCGGCGACCTCGGTCGGATGGCAGCCGCCATCCACCGCAGCAGCGTGCCCATTCCCGTGCGGCCCGGAGCGACCATTCCCGTGCAGCCCGGAGCGCCGCAGCGCATGGAACTCCTCGTAGGCCAGATCGGGCGGCAGTGGACCGGAACGCAATTCGTGGAACTCGGCCCGGTAGTCGGCCAGGCGCTTGGGGAAGTCGTAGCGGATCCAGCGGTATTCCAGGTCGACCTTGATCAGTTCGATCAGCACCAGGCGGCGCAGGTGCGGTGTGCGTGGCAGGAATTCGGCCAGGCGGGGCGGCGCCGCGGCCGCCTCCCAGGCGGCCTGGAATCCGGCGAGCACGGACGCCAGCAGGGAGCGGGTCTCGTCGACAGCACCCGAGTCGATCGCCTGTTCTACGTTCATGCCTCTCCCGACCTGGACTCATCGGGTGCCGCCAGTATGCGCCCGAGAATCCGACTGCACGGTTGATTAACTCTTGTGGATAGATCGTTCGGCAGCCGCAGAGCGCATCGCGACGGCACAACATCGCCGGTCACGGGCCACTAGAGTCGCGGTATGAGTGAGCAGTTTCCCGAGCGGATCTGGGGTTCCCGCACCAATCTGCTGTCCCGCCTGGCCAGTCCGTTCGCCGCCACCAAGGTCGGCTCGCTGGTCATCCGCAAACTGACGCCGCTGGATCGCAAGCTGCTCGAACGCACCGGCGGCAAGTACACCGTGCTCGGCCCGATCGGCGCGCCCGTCATCCTGCTCACCACCGTCGGCCGCAAATCCGGGCAGCCGCGCACCACTCCCCTGCTCTACGTGCACGAGGGCGACACGCTCTACGTGATCGGGTCCAACTTCGGCCAGTCCCACCACCCGGCGTGGACCGCCAACCTGCTCGCCAGTCCGGCCGCCGAGGTCGCGATCGCCGGGCAGCACATTCCGGTCACCGCCGCCCTGGTCACCGACGAGGACCGCCTGCAGGCGATCTTCGAACGCTTCGAGGAGACCACCCAGGCGTACACCGCCTACCGCAATCGCACCGCTCGTGACTTGCGCATATTCGCCCTGACAAGATAGTTCCCGTGACCGAATCAGCGAACGCCATTGCCACCGCCGACCTCGCCGACGAGATCGGCCCCGAGATCCGCAGCTGCGACACCCAGTTCATCCAGTTCGGCGGCCACGAAGTCTTCGCCGGCCGCATCGTGACCATCCGGACCTTCCAGGACAACCTGCTCGTCAAGCAGACCCTCGGCGAACCCGGCGAGGGCCGCGTGCTCGTCGTGGACGGCGGCGCGAGCGTGCACACCGCGCTGGTCGGCGACATCATCGCGGGCCGCGGCGTCGACAACGGCTGGGCCGGGGTCGTCGTCAACGGCGCGGTCCGGGACTCGGCCATCCTGCGCACCCTGCCCATCGGCATCAAGGCGCTGGGCACCAACCCGCGCAAGAGTACCCAGACCGGCGCGAATGCGGAGAAGGATGTCACCGTCGAATTCGGCGGCGTCACCTTCGTTCCCGGCGACATGCTCTACAGCGACCATGACGGCATTGTCGTTCGCAGCGAGGATTGACCCAACTCTCGGGAAGCTCTCAGGGGTAACGGCCGCCGTACCCCCGAGAATGGGGAGCCGGGGGCCCAGCCCCCGAGCCCCCGCGGGAGTCACGCCGCCGGCAACCCGCAGGGAACGCGGTGAGCCCGGCCGCGCGGGGCGCAGACCGAACCCCTACGGATCCGGGAGTACCTTGCCCGCGAAGCGCGCTCAGCCGCTGGTGACCCGGGCCTTGTGCCCGGCCAGTGCCACCACATCGCCCGCATGTAGCTGGCGACCCCGTCGCAGCTCCACCTCGTCGTTGACACGAACCAGGCCCTGGGCGATAACCATCTTGGCTTCCGAACCGGAATCGATGAGGTTCGCCAGCTTCAGGAACTGGCCGAGTCGAATGACATCGTCTTCGATGGGGACATCGACTGGATCCGACATGGGGTACATCCTCACCCGCGGCCGTCTCCACACCAAACGCCGCCCCCACCACCAGCCGCCACGCGGCGGCCACGAGACACGAACCAGGTTCTGAGTGCATATGGGCATCGGCAACATTCACACTGGTGCAGTGACTTCGACGCAGGACCGGCTGCCCCACGACTCCGACCAGAGACCGGAGCCGCGATCGCCCGAGGTGCCACACCGCGGGCACGGCCGGCTGCGCGAGGTGCCGCATATCGCGGGCACCACGCTCGGCGTCTTCTCGGTCCTCTGCTTCGCCTGGAGCATCTCGCCCGGGCTGCGGTTCCTGACCTCGCACCTACGCCACTTCGTCGACACCTACTACTTCGACGCCCCCGACACCTCACTGGTGTGGGCACTGGTGGTGGGGCTGCTGGCGGGCGCCACCGCCAGCCGGAAACGGATCGCCTGGTGGCTGCTGGTCGGGTACATGGCGGCCTTCGCGCTCGCCAACGCCCTCGACTTCGCCGCCGAGGGCGACATCAATGCCCTGGTGGCGTTGATCGTTCACGTCGTGGTCATCGGCGTGCTCATCGCCGCGTGGTCCGAGTTCTACACGCACGTGCAGCGCGGCGCGGTCTGGCGCGCGCTCGGTGTGCTGGCCGGCGGGCTCGCGCTGGGCTGCCTGGTCGGCTGGGGACTGGTCGAACTGTTCCCCGGCAGCCTGCCCGACCACACCGAACGCGCCCTGTGGGCGGTGTCCCGGGTCACCGGCGCGATCCTGGTCTCCAACGAGGACTTCGACGGGCACCCGCCGCACCTGGTCAACCTGCTGCTCGGCCTGTTCGGCGCCATCGCGCTGCTGGCCGCCGTCATCACCCTGTTCCGATCGCAGCGCTCCTCCAACGCGCTGACCGGGCTGGACGAATCCGCGATTCGCGGGCTCATCGAGCGCTCCGATGTCGAGGACTCGCTCGGCTACTTCGCCACCCGCCGCGACAAGGCCGTCGTCTTCGCGCCCAGCGGCAAGGCCGCCGTCACCTACCGCGTCGAACTCGGCGTGTGCCTGGCCTCGGGCGACCCCATCGGGCAGAAGGAGTCCTGGGGCCACGCCATCGACGCCTGGCTGCGACTGGCCGACCAGTACGGGTGGGCCCCGGCGGTGATGGGCGCCAGCGAGATCGGCGCGACCGCCTATCGGCGGGCCGGCCTGTCCGCGCTGCGGCTGGGCGACGAGGCCATCCTCGAGACCCGCAACTTCTCCCTCGCCGGACCCGAGATGAAGCCCGTCCGCCAGGCCGCCAATCGTCTTGCCAAGCAGGGCATCACGGTCCGGGTGCGGCGGCACCGGGAGGTCCCGCCCGAGGAGATGGCCGACGTCATGCGGCGCGCCAACGCCTGGCGCGACACCGAGACCGAACGCGGCTTCTCCATGGCCCTCGACCGGCTCGGGGATCCGCTGGACGGCGACTGCCTGCTGGTCGAGTCCGTCGCCCCCAACGGCCAGGTGCTCGGCATGCTGTCGTTCGTGCCGTGGGGCCGCACCGGCGTCTCCCTCGATCTCATGCGCCGCGACCGCACCGGGCCCAACGGGCTGATGGAACTCATGATCTCGCGGCTCGCCCTCACCTCCGAGCAGTACGGCATCACCCGAATCTCGTTGAACTTCGCGGTCTTCCGCGCGGTCTTCGAGGAGGGCGGCCGCATCGGCGCCGGCCCGGTGCTGCGTCTGTGGCGCGCCGTGCTCATGTTCTTCTCCCGCTGGTACCAGCTGGAGGCGCTCTACCGCTCCAATGTGAAGTACCAGCCGGAATGGGTGCCGCGGTTCTCGCTGTTCGAGGAACGCCGGCACCTGGTGCGCGTCGCCACGGCCAGCGCGCTCGCCGAAGGCTTCCTGCCCCGCATCGGCCGCGAACACGACGCCTCCGCGCACACCGGTCTGCGGCCCTCGGTGCCGCCCGCCATCACCGGGCTGCACGCCGACGGCAGCCCGCCCGACCTGCCGCCGGAGGAGCTCGAGGAGCACGGCCCGCGCCGCCCCGAACAGGTGCGGGTGCGCATGGACAAGCTGGAGAAGCTCCAGAAATCCGGCGTCGAGGCCTACCCGGTCGCCTACCCGCCCACCCACACCGTGTCCGCCGCCCGCGGCTGCCCGCAGGGCACCACGGTGCGAGTCTGTGGGCGGCTGTTGCGGATTCGCGACTACGGCGGCGTCATCTTCGCCGTGCTGCGCGACTGGTCCGGCGACATCCAGCTGCTCATCGACCGCGCCCGGGTGGGCGCCGACCGCAGCGAGTCGTTCACCGAATTCTTCGACCTGGGCGACCTGGTCGAGGTGAGCGGGCAGATCGGCCGCAGCCGCCGCGGCGAACTCTCGCTGCTCGCCCAGGACTGGCGGATGATCGGCAAATGCCTGCACCCGCTGCCGGACAAGTGGAAGGGTCTGTCCGACCCGGAAGCCCGCGTGCGGCAACGCTATGTCGACATGGCCATCAACACCGATATCCGCGAGGTGCTGGCCAAGCGCAGCGCGGTGGTGCGGTCGCTGCGAGACACCCTGCACGGCTGGGGATTCCTCGAAGTCGAGACCCCCGTCCTGCAGCAGGTGCACGGCGGCGCCAACGCCACCCCGTTCACCACCCACATCAACGCCTACGACCTCGGTCTGTACCTGCGCATCGCCCCCGAGCTGTACCTCAAGCGACTGTGCGTGGGCGGCATGGAGAAGGTGTTCGAACTCGGCCGCGTCTTCCGCAACGAGGGCGTGGACTACAGCCACAACCCCGAGTTCACCATCCTGGAAGCCTATGAGGCGCACAGCGATTACGAACGCATGATGCACGCCTGCCGCCAGCTCATCCAGGAGGCCGCGGTGGCCGCCAACGGCAAGATGGTGGCGCTGCGCCCCGGACCCGACGGCGCGGTCACCGAGGTGGACATCTCCGGCGACTGGCCGGTCAAGACCGTGCACGGGGCCGTCTCCGAGGCGATCGGCGAGACCATCACCCCCGACACCGACGAGGAGCGGCTGCGGCTGCTCTGCGAAAAGGCGGGCGTGCCCTTCCAATTGGGCTGGGACGCCGGGCAACTCGTGCTCGAGATGTACGAGCACCTGGTGGAATCGGCCACCGGGGAACCCACCTTCTACATCGACTTCCCCACCTCCGTCTCCCCGCTCACCCGGGCGCACCGGCACATTCCGGGCGTCACCGAGCGCTGGGACCTGGTGGCCTGGGGCGTCGAATTGGCCACCGCCTACAGCGAATTGACCGATCCGGTGGAACAGCGCCGCCGCCTCACCGAACAGTCCATGTTGGCCGCCGGCGGCGACCCGGAGGCCATGGAGCTCGACGAGGACTTCCTGCAGGCCCTCGAACACGCCATGCCGCCCACCGGCGGTCTCGGCGTCGGCGTGGACCGGGTGGTCATGCTGCTGATCGGCCGCAGCATCCGCGAAACACTGCCGTTCCCGCTCGTGAAACCCCGCACCGCACAGGCCGAATCCCGATAGGCGTACCTCCGCATTCGCTCCGGCCATGCGCGAGGCTGAGGACGGCTACGCCGACAGCGCCCATTGGGACCAGGGAAAACCCTGATTCCCCGGGCCGGATCCCCGGTTAATCTGGGATTCGGCCCGGGGCGGGCCCACCGGCCACACGGATTGGGGTACCCATGCACTACCTAGATCTCATGACCCAGACGACCCTGCTGGACCACCACGTGTGGACCCACCCGGACACCTGGAACGCCGCCCTCGAGAACACCGCCGCCCGCCGCACCAGCAGCCGGCGCGGCACCAGCTTCTGGGGCTTCCTCGCGGTCTGCTGCATCGGCATCGTGGTGCTGGTGCTGGGCATCGTCTACCTGATGAGCCGCCGCAAGAATCGCTAGCCCCCGCGGCGCGTCGCGGGCGGGGTGCGGCAGAGTGGTGGGCGTGCAGTTGATCCTCGTCCGCCACGCCCAGCCGCAACGAGTCCTGGCCGAATCCGGCCACGCCGACCCGGATCTCACCGCGATCGGCCTCGAACAGGCGGGCCGGGTCCCGGCCGCACTCGCCCACCACCGCATCGCCCGCGTGGTCAGCAGCCCGCAACTGCGGGCCCGCGAAACCGCCCGGCCCACCGCGGAGAAGCTCGGACTCGACATCGACGTCCTCGACGGGCTCGCCGAGTACGACCGCGACCTGCCGATATACGTCCCGATCGAGGACGCCCAGCAGGAATTCCGGGAAACCTACGCGCGCATCAAGGCCGGGCACCTGCCCGAGCAGATCGACGGCGAGGCCTTCATCGGCCGCGTGCGCGAGAGCATCGCGAGCATCGTGGCGGCCGCCGAGCACACCGACACCGTGGTCGTCTTCGCGCACGGCGGCGTGATCAACGTACTGCTGCAGGAGGTGCTGGGCCTGGCCCGCCCGCTCACCTTCCCCATCGACTACTGCTCGATCACCCGGATCCTGTACTCGCGCACCGGCGCCCGCACCGCGGCCACCGTCAACGAGAACGGCCACGTCTGGGACCTGTTGCCGCGCATGCAGCGTCCGCGCCCCTAGACGCTCAGCGGACTCCCAGCCCGGTCCCACACCCTTCCAAGGGCCGGCGCCTTCGATGGGAATTCGAGAGCCGCTCCCTCCGCGGCCCACGATCCCGACAGAAAGGCACCACGATGTCCACCATCAAGCCCCGCCGCCGTCTCGCCCTGCGCCTCGCCGCGGCCGGTGCACTGGCCGCCATCCCGCTCGCCGTCGTCGCCCTCCCCGCGAATGCCGCGACCCCCGACGACGCCGCCACCCCGGTCGTCGCCCAGCAGATCGACGACCACGGCCCCTGGGATCACGACCGTGACCACCACCGCCACGACCACGACAACGACGGCGGCTGGAACAACGGCGACAACGGCTGGAACAACGGCGGCTGGAACAACAACGGCGACAACGGCTGGAACAACAACCCGGCCCCCGCCTGGCTGCCGCCCACCGGCTCCTTCGGCATGTAACCCGGCCGGCGACGACCTCATCGGCTCGGACACCGAAAAGGCCGCTCCCAGTGTGGGAGCGGCCTTTTCAGGTTTCGCGGGCCCGGCGCCCCGCCGGGACGTCCGCTACGCGTTGGTCGCGATCCAGTTGTGCATCCAGGTCAGCGCGGTCTGGCCGCCGCCGACGCCGTAGCTGCCGTAGCTGGTGTGCTTGCCGCTGCGGTAGAACTGCTCGAGCTGGTGGGCGTACTCGCTGTCCGGACCGTCGGCCAGCTGGGCCTGCAGCGTCGGCAGACCGCCCTGCGCCATCAGGTCGTTGAGGATGGACCCGAGTTCGAGCTGGGTCTGCCACAGGTTGAAGTTGTTCGGGTTGGACGACTGCGCCAGGAAACCCGCGAAGCGGGTGAGGAAGTCGGTCTCCTCGGTGGAGCAGTACAGGTCGCCGATGGCGCACACGGTGCGCACCTTGTCGCTGATCCAGCCGAAGCCGCCGACCCGCGGCCCGCCCGCACCCGAACCGGGGGCGATCGGGCCGATCTGGGCGTCGGTGGGCGAGCGGCGCGGATCGGAGATCAGCGCGACCGCCGCGATGCGATCCGGCGGCACCACGCCGTGGCCGCTGCCGATCTCGGCGGCGAGATCGCCGGCCGCGTCGGCGCCCTGGCTGTAGCCGGTGATGGCGATCCTGGTGCCCGGGCAGCGCGCGCCCATGTCCTGCACCAGGCCGCGGGCATTGTCGACGGCTTCCTTCTTGGAGGCGGCGTAGACGTCGCCCTCCCAGGGGAAGGCGGTGGCCGCGTAGGTCACGTAGTCGACCTCACCGGGCAATCCGTTGGTCACCCCGGCCAGCATGCCGGGCTTGGGGTCCTTGTCGTGGCCGGTCTCCCAGGTGCCGGGCACGGCGACCGTGTAGAGACTCGGGCAGCCCGCGCCGGGGGCGGCCGTAGCGGGACCGCTGCCCAGGACGATTCCCGACATGAGCACGCTCGCCGCTGCCCCCGCAGCCGCGACAACATTCTTCAACCGCATACTGCTCCAGTTCCCGCTTGTGCCGGGACAGGTTGCGCGTCCCGATTCCGGATCATGGTGCGGTCGCCGGATGACAGTCCGGTGCACTGAGGGTTAACCCAAGTAACCGCCCCGTATGAGTGACTGGAACAGACCGAATGACGAGATCGGCGACACACCGCCGACAAGCATAAAGGGGCCTATTCGACCATGCCAGGCGAGACGCCGAAGACGTCCGATTTCCGGCCGAAAGTTGTGCCGGAAGCCACATTTCGGGCCTCAGCCCTGTAATGCCGCCTCGAGCATCGGCCACGACCGGTGCAGCGCGTCCTGCCAATAGCGCCAGGAATGCGTTCCGGCAGGGCTGAATTCGACCTGCGCGGGGATCCCCAACTGGCCGAGGCGATCTGCGAGCTGGTGCGTGCACCCGTTGGTCGCGGCCTCGATCACGCCACCCAGGATGATCTGGTTGGCCAGCGTCGCCGGACGCCCGCCGATCGAGGGTGAATCGAGGGTGTCCATGGGCCCGGGCAGACCGGTCGAACTCGAGATGAACAGCGCCTTCCCACGCAGGGCGGCGGCATTGAGCACGGCGTCGTGCTGCTGCCAGTCCGGATCGCCGGGCTCGCCCCACATATTGCGAGAATCGGCGTCACCGCGGTCGAGGACCAGCTGGATGTACCGGCGGCTGTTCTCGTCGGCGGTGGAGGCGCAGCCACTGTAGGAGGCGACCGCCCGGTACCTATCGGGGGCCGCGATGGCCAGATTCAACGCGGAGGTCGCCGACATCGACACGCCCGCCACCGCGTTCGCGCCGGAGGCGTGCAGCGCCGAATCCAGGATCGGCGGCAGTTCCGCGGTCAGAAAGGTCTCCCATTTCTGGCGGCCCAGACTCGGGTCGTCTTTCTGCCAGTCGGTGTAATAGGAGAATTTGCCACCGATCGGGGAAACAACATTCACGTTCTTGTCCGCGAAGAATTGCACGACATCGGTTTGGCGATACCAGGTCGCGGCATCCTCACCACCGCCCGCACCATTCAGCAGATACAGCGTGGGCCGCGGCACACTGTTGTCGAACGGGGTAATCACCTGGAGCGTGATCACCCGGTCCATCGCGGCCGAATAGACCGAGATCTCCTCTTGCCGCTGGCCGGGCCGATCGATCGAAACCAGATGGGATCCGGTGGAATCATCCGCCGTGGCCGTACCAATGGTCCCGGGCGCGGACGACAATGCCAGGGAGAGTGCAATTGCCGAGACCGCGGCGAGCGCCGAGAGCTTACCGGTGAGCATCGGTACGGTTTTCCTATCGATCGAATCGGCCCGGAACGGGAATCAGCTGCCGATGTACTTGCGGATCGCGTCCGACAGGATGGTGCTGAGCGAACCGGTCGAGCTGAGCTGGCCGTCGGCCGAGCCGAGGCCGTTGTTGTTGAGGCTGCCCAGCGCGCTCTCGCCGACGGTGTTGGCCCGGGCGGTGAAGCACGCGGTCAGGTTGGGGAGCTCGTTGCTGACACCGACGGTGCCGGCGACGCCGATGCCACCGCTGGTGACCTGCTGACCGGTCGAGAGGTTGGTCGGAACCGGGTAGGTGATGTCGAGGGTCACCGGGTTACCGGAGTTCACGAACCAGCCCGTGCTGGTCACCTTCCAGCCGCCGGCGTTCGGCTCCGGGGTGACGTCCTCGGTGCGCTGACCGCCCGCCAGGTGGTAGGCGGTGATGCTGGCCTTGACCGGCGCGCCGAAGCCCGACGGCGGGAAGTCGGTGATGGTGTTGACGTACGGGTTACCGATACCGGTGGTGCCGACGACGACCTTGTAGGTCACCGTGGTGCCGACGCCGATGGAGTCGAGGTTGGCGCTCTTGTCGTACGTCATGGTGATGCCGAGCGTGCTGATGTCATTCTTGGTGGCATGCGAGCTCAGGGCACAGGTCGTATCCGCTGACGCGGCGCCCGTCTCCAGCGTGGTCATGCTCAGGCCCGCGAAAACCATTGCGGCAGAGGTCGCGATCGCGGCCGCACGGCGATTACGGAACATATTTTCCTCCAAGTGTCCCGAGATCCTCCGGGACCGATCCATACTTACCGAGCGCTGCGGACGACTCGGAGGGTGGACTCCACACGGGGAGTAAGTAAACAGGTGTAACTGGTCCCCTGTCCAGGGTTTGACAAAACTGCTCCCAGTTACTGACTAGTACACATTTCAGATCGTTTCCCTGCATAACAAAAAGCGCTCCCGGACCGAAGTCCGGGAGCGCTCCGCAGGGTTTCAGCTCAGCGCTGGATCACCGCTGGGCGACCATGGTCGGGGTGATCGGGGACGGCAGCGCCGTCTCACCCTCCAGGTACTTGTCCACCGCGGACGCGCACGCGCGGCCCTCGGCGATGGCCCACACGATCAGCGACTGACCGCGGCCCATGTCACCGGCGACGAAGACGCCGGGCACGGTGGTGGCCCAATCCTTGTCGCGCATGACATTTCCGCGCTGGTCGTAGCCCACGCCCAGGCCCTCGAGCAGACCGTTCTTCTGCGGTCCGACGAAGCCCATGGCAAGCAGCACCAGGTCGGCCTCGAGGGTGAAGTCGGTGCCCTCGACCTTCTCGAAGCGGCCGTTGACCATCGACACCTCGTGCGCCTGCAGCCCGGTGACCTTGCCGTCGGCGCCGATGAAACGCTCGGTGTTGACGGAGAACACGCGCTCGCCGCCCTCCTCGTGCGCCGAGGAGACGCGGTACATCAGCGGGTAGGTCGGCCACGGGGTCGAGTCGGCCCGCTGCTCCGGCGGACGCGGCATGATCTCGAACTGGTGGATCGTCTCCGCACCCTGCCGGTGCGAGGTACCCAGGCAGTCCGCGCCGGTGTCACCGCCACCGATGATGACGACCTTCTTGCCGCGCGCGTTGATGCGCGGCAGGCCGTCCTCGTCGGTGATCGGGTCGCCCAGCTGCACCCGATTGGCCAGCGGCAGGAACTCCATGGCCTGGTGGATGCCGTCCAGGTCGCGGCCCGGGATCGGCAGGTCACGCGCGATGGTGGCGCCACCGGCGAGCACGACCGCGTCGAACTGCTCACGCAGCTGCTGGGCCGTGATGTCCACGCCCACGTTCACGCCGGTCTTGAAGATGGTGCCCTCGGCCTCCATCTGCGCGATGCGGCGGTCGATGAAGCGCTTCTCCATCTTGAATTCCGGGATGCCGTAGCGCAGCAGGCCGCCGATGCGGTCGTCGCGCTCGAACACGGTCACGGTGTGGCCGGCCCGGGTCAGCTGCTGGGCGGCGGCCAGGCCCGCGGGGCCGGAGCCGACGACCGCGATGCGCTTGCCGGTCAGGCGGGTCGGGTAGACCGGGGTCACCCAGCCCTCGTCGAAACCGTTCTCGATGATCTCGACCTCGACCTGCTTGATGGTCACCGGATCCTGGTTGATGCCCAGGACGCAGGACGCCTCGCACGGAGCCGGGCACAGGCGGCCGGTGAACTCCGGGAAGTTGTTGGTCGCGTGCAGCCGATCGAACGACTCCTTCCACGCGCCCTTGTACACCAGGTCGTTCCACTCGGGAATCAGGTTCCCGAGCGGACAGCCGTTGTGGCAGAACGGGATACCGCAGTCCATGCAGCGGCTGGCCTGCTTTTGCAGGGTCTCGTGGGAGAACTTCTCCTCGTAGACCTCTTTCCAGTCCAGCAGTCGCAGCGGAACCGGACGGCGCTTGGGCAGTTCCCGGGAAGTGTGCTTCAGGAAGCCTTGTGCGTCACCCATTTACGAACTCCTGACTAATGCGCAGCGCGCACGGAACAACGACAGTGGTGCTGCGTTGCACCGCCAGAGTGAGGTCAGCCACGTGCCGCCTTGAATGGTTACAGCGCCTCGTCGACATGAGTGCGAAGTTACCCACGCGCCGCCTCCATGATCGCCTCGTCGACATTCCGGCCGGCCTTCTCGGCCTCGGAGATGGCGAGCAGGACCTTCTTGTAGTCGCGCGGCATGACCTTCGCGAACTTCGTCACCTGCTGCGACCAGTCGCCCAGGATCTTGTCGGCGACAGCGGATCCGGTCTCGTCGCGATGCTGGACCACGATGTCGTGCAGCATCTGCGCGTCCTCGGCCGACAGCTGCTCGAGGTCGACCAGCTCGGTGTTGAGGTTGGCCTCGAAGGTGCCGTTCGGGTTGTAGACGTAGGCGATACCGCCCGACATGCCGGCGCCGAAGTTGCGGCCGGTCTCGCCGAGGATGACCACGCGGCCACCGGTCATGTACTCGCAGGCGTGGTCGCCCACACCCTCGACGACCGCGGTGGCGCCCGAGTTGCGGACGGCGAAGCGCTCGCCGGCCACACCGCGCAGGAAGGCCTGGCCGCTGGTGGCGCCGAACAGGATCACGTTGCCCGCGATGATGTTCTGCTCCGCGACGAACGCCTCCGGCGCGTCATCGGACGGGCGCACCGTGATGCGGCCACCCGAAAGACCCTTGCCGACATAGTCGTTGGCGTCGCCGATCACCCGCAGGGTGATACCGGCCGGGACGAACGCACCGAACGAGTTACCGGCGGAACCGGTGAACGTGATGTCGATGGTGTTGTCCGGCAGGCCGACTCCGCCGTAGAGCTTGGTGACCTCGTGGCCGAGCATGGTGCCGACGGTCCGGTTCACGTTCGTGATCTTGGATTCGAACTTGACCGGCTTGCCGCGCTCCAGCGCGTCCGCGGACTGCGCGATGAGCTCGTTGTCCAGCGCCTTGTCCAGACCGTGGTCCTGGTCCTTGGTGCGGCGGCGGTCCTGGAACATGAACGCCGTCTCGACGTCGTCCAGGATCGGCGACAGGTCCAGCTTGGCGGCCTTCCAGTGCGCCTTGGCGGCGGTGGTGTCGAGCAGGTCGACCCGGCCGATGGCCTCGTCCAGGGTCCGCAGACCCAGCGACGCCAGCAGCTCCCGCACCTCTTCGGCGATGTAGAGCATGAAGTTCTCGACGAACTCCGGCTTGCCGGTGAAACGCTCACGGAGAACCGGGTTCTGGGTGGCTACGCCGACCGGGCAGGTGTCGAGGTGGCAGACGCGCATCATGATGCAGCCCGAGACCACCAGCGGAGCGGTCGCGAAACCGTACTCCTCGGCGCCCAGCAGCGCGGCGATCATGACGTCGCGGCCGGTCTTCATCTGACCGTCCACCTGCACCACGATGCGGTCGCGCAGACCGTTGAGCAGCAGGGTCTGCTGGGTCTCGGCCAGGCCGAGCTCCCAGGGGCCACCCGCGTGCTTCAGCGAGGTCAGCGGCGAGGCACCGGTGCCACCGTCGTGGCCGGAGATGAGCACCACGTCGGCGTGCGCCTTGGAGACACCCGCGGCGACGGTGCCGACGCCCGGCTCCGCGACCAGCTTCACGTGAATCCGCGCCTGCGGGTTCGCGTTCTTCAGGTCGTGGATCAGCTGCGCCAGATCCTCGATCGAGTAGATGTCGTGGTGCGGGGGCGGCGAGATCAGGCCGACACCCGGCGTCGAGTGCCGGACCTCGGCGACCCACGGGTACACCTTGTGGGCCGGCAGCTGGCCGCCCTCACCGGGCTTCGCGCCCTGCGCCATCTTGATCTGGATGTCGGTGCAGTTGGTCAGGTAGTGCGCGGTCACACCGAAGCGACCCGAGGCCACCTGCTTGATCGCGGACCGGCGCCAGTCGCCGCCCTCCTCCGGCTCGAAGCGCGCCGGGTGCTCGCCGCCCTCACCGGAGTTGGAGCGGCCGCCGAGACGGTTCATGGCGATGGCCAGGGTCTCGTGGGCCTCGGCCGAGATCGAGCCGTAGCTCATCGCACCGGTCGAGAAACGCTTCACGATCTCCGACGCCGGCTCGACCTCGTCGATCGAGATCGGGTGCCGGTGCCCGGACTTGAACTTGAACAGACCACGCAGCGAGGCGAGACGCTCCGACTGGTCGTCGACCAGCTTCGTGTACTCCTTGAAGACCTTGTACTGGCCCGAGCGGGTGGCGTGCTGCAGCTTGAACACCGTGTCCGGGTTGAACAGGTGGTACTCGCCCTCCCGACGCCACTGGTACTCGCCGCCGACCTCGAGCTCGCGGTGCGCGCGCTCGTTGCGGTTCTCCAGGAACGCGACCCGGTGCCGCTGCGCGACCTCGTCCGCGATGTCGTCCAGGCCGATGCCGTCCAGCGGCGACTTCAGACCGGTGAAGTACTCGTTCACCAGCTCCTGTGCCAGGCCGACGACCTGGAACAACTGCGCGCCACGGTAGGAGGCGATGGTGGAGATGCCCATCTTGGACATCACCTTCAGCACGCCCTTGCCGGCCGCCTTGTTGTAGTTGTAGACGGCCTTCTTGTAGTCGGCCGCGAGATCGCCGGTGCTGCCCGGCATCCGCAGCGCGCCGCGCTCGAGCATGTCCTCGATGGACTCGAAGGCCATGTACGGGTTGATGGCCGCCGCGCCGAAACCGACCAGCATGGCCATGTGGTGCACCTCGCGGGCGTCACCGGCCTCGATGACCAGGCCGACCTTGGTGCGGGTGCGTTCCCGGACCAGGTGGTGATGCACCGCGGCGGTCAGCAGCAGCGACGGGATCGGGGCCAGCTTCTCGTTGGACTCGCGGTCGGACAGCACGATGATGCGCGCGCCGCCGTCGATGGCCGCAGAAACCTGACGCTGCACGGCCTCGAGAGCCTTGCGCAGCCCCTTGCCGCCCTTCTTGACCGGGTACAGGCCGTGGACCACCACGGACCGCAGGTGCGGGCGCGAACCGTCGTCGTTGATGTGGACCAGCTTGGACAGCTCGTCGTTGTCCAAGATCGGCTGGGTCAGGGTGATCTGGCCGCAGGACTCCGGTCCCGGGTTCAGCAGGTCGGCCTCCGGGCCGATCATGCTGCGCAGCGAGGTGACGACCTCTTCGCGGATGGCGTCCAGCGGCGGGTTGGTGACCTGCGCGAACAGCTGCGAGAAGTAGTCGAACAGCAGGCGCGGCCGCGCCGACAGCACCGCGATCGGGGTGTCGGTGCCCATCGAGCCGAGCGCCTCGCCACCGGTCTGCGCCATCGGCGAGACCAGCAGGTTCAGCTCCTCGGTGGTGTAGCCGAAGATCTGCTGACGGATCAGCACGCGGTCGTGCGACATGTGCACGTGCGGGCGGTCGGGCAGGTCGCTCAGCTTGGTCGGGCCCTCGTCCAGCCACTGCTGGTACGGGAACTCGGCGGCCAGCGAGGACTTGACCTCGTCGTCGCTGATGATGCGGCCCTGCGAGGTGTCGACCAGGAACATGTGGCCGGGCTGCAGGCGCTTCTTGTAGACGACCTTGGCCGGGTCGATGTCGAGCACGCCGACCTCGGAGGCCAACACGACCAGGCCGTCCTCGGTGACCCAGATGCGGCCGGGGCGCAGACCGTTGCGGTCCAGCACCGCGCCGACGACCGTGCCGTCGGTGAAGCACACCGAGGCCGGACCGTCCCAGGGCTCCATGAGGAAGGAGTGGTAGCGGTAGAAGGCGCGCTGCTCCGGGGTCATGGACTCGTGGCGCTCCCACGCCTCCGGAATCATCATGAGCACGGCGTGCGGCAGGCTGCGGCCGCCCAGGTGCAGCAGTTCGAGCACCTCGTCGAAGCGCGCGGTGTCCGAGGCGCCGGGGGTACAGACCGGGAAGATCTTCTCCAGGCGGTTGTTGCCCGCGTGGTCGGTGCCGAACACGTTGGAGTTCAGCAGCGCCTCACGCGCCCGCATCCAGTTCTCGTTGCCGGAGACGGTATTGATCTCACCGTTGTGGGCGACGCGCCGGAACGGGTGCGCCAGCGGCCACGACGGGAAGGTGTTGGTGGAGAAGCGCGAGTGCACGATGCCCAGCGCCGACTCGACCCGGTCGTCCTGCAGGTCCAGGTAGAACGCCCGCAGCTGCGGGGTGGTGAACATGCCCTTGTAGACGAAGGTCTCGCCGGACAGGCTCGGGAAGTAGACCGATTCCTTACCGGTCGCGCCCTCGCCGGCACCCGACTTGCCGAGCTCGTGCTCGATGCGCTTGCGGATGACGTAGGCGCGACGCTCCAGGTCCATGCCGGACAGCTGCTCGGCGCCACCCTTGGGCGAGGCGATGAAGATCTGCCGGAAGGTCGGCATGGCGTCACGCGACAGCGCGCCCAGCGACGACCCGTCGATCGGGACCTCGCGCCAGCCGAGGACCTCGAGGCCCTCCTCGCGCACGATCTTCTCGACGCCGTACCCGGCGCGGGCGGCCTCGCGGCGGGCCTGCGGCAGGAAAGCGATACCGGTGGCGTACGAACCTTCGGCGGGGAGCTCGAAGTCGACGACAGCACGGAAGAACTTGTCCGGGAGCTGGATCAGGATGCCCGCGCCGTCACCCGAGTTGGGTTCGGCACCGGCGGCACCACGGTGCTCCAGGTTCAGCAATGCCGTAATAGCCTTGTCGACGATGTCGCGGCTGCGGCGGCCGTGCATGTCGACGACGAATGCGACACCACACGCGTCGTGTTCATTCGCCGGGTCATAGAGCCCGATGGGTCCAGGGGACCTGTGGCCAGGAAGTTGCGTCATGCCTCTGCCTTCACAAAAAACAGGCCTTCGAAGAATGCGGCCTTCGTCGAACGCCTCCGGTCTGGACTGCGTCCGGACGTTCGGAGACCAGCGGCGCTGATGGTCACTCCGTGCAGTCAACTTTGCAGTTGTCCACCCGCTTCGATTACCTAGTCGGGTGCTCGGTGGTAACGGAACCCTTACGTCTTCGCTACACACCGCGCAGGTCTCGCCCGCTAGGCTGAGCACCGATCGGGCCTCTGACCGTATGGGGAGATATGCCGAATTGTGTAGTTCGGCGTAAGAGCAAACGATAAGTCAGGACTTGAGCCCAACCAACTTAGGTTGTACTAATTCCGGGTTCTAGCTGGGCTTCTTCATCGGTCCTCCAACACACGCGCGTTCTCCAGTGTAAGGCAGGGGTGCACGTGCGTTTCAGTTGAGTTCACCACTGCATCGCACGCACGCGAGGACTCCGGCCGGGCGGTCCAGCGCAGCTCCAGACTGCCTCTCACCTGCAATGAATCAGATTTCCCCACAATGGGATCCGGCAAACCGGGCATTGGCGGGCTAACTTTCCGGACAAGTTCCGTCGCCGCGGCGGCCGTCCGGGAGACATGGGCAGGTAACCTGCGGACCGTACGGAATTTTTCCTGAATGTGGGATTCAGCACACATTCAGCAAACCGTAAATCCGCCTTCCGGCCGCGTTTTCCGCGCCATCCGAGCCGGTCCGCAAGTGATCAACACCACGTCGCACGCCCGAAACGTGGCATTGTGAGCCTGACCACATCCCAGCCGCCGCGGTCGATGGAACAGGTGTACGCCTGTCACGCTGAGACAACGAATCAGCGACGGTTTCGAGAAGCCGAATCACCCGGGACTCAGAGGATGTGAACTCCCATGACCGTTCACCATGTCCCCAGGTCCGCCGGGCTCGGCGCCTTGCTGGTCTGGCTGGGCGGCGCACAACCGCAGCTCACCGACGGGCCCGAGCGCGGCGGCTACACCGTCACCGGCGCCGTGGTGGCGCTGTTCGCGGGCACCGCGGGCGCCGTCACGGCCGCCGCGACGGGAGCGGCGCGCTGGCCGGTCATCGCCATCGTGGCGGTCGCGCTCATCGCGACGGTCCTGATAGGGGCCATCGCCCGGGCGCTGGCCACCGCCGCCACACCCGATCGCCGGGAAAATCGCCGGGCGGTAGCCGAATTCGGCGGCCGCATCGCGGTGGCGGTGCTCGCCGGGGTGGTGATCGCCGAATTGGCCTGCACCATCCTGTTCTCCGGCACCGTGAACCGGCTGCTCGACGAATCCGCCCAGCACGCAGTGGAATCCGCGCCCGCCGTGGTCACCGCGCGCACCGAGCTGGAGCAGGCCAGGACCGATCGCACCGCGCTGGACCAGCAGATCACCAAGGCGCAGAACGACGTCACCAATGCGCTGATCATCGCGCGCTGCGAATTCAACCCGGGGGCGGAATGCCCGCAGAACATGATCACCCGCGTGCCCGGGCGCGGTCCCGAGGAGCGCACCGCCAACCAGATGCTCGACGACGCCCGCAACCAGCTCAGCGCCGCGCAGGGCAAGGTCGACGGGCTCGACGCCAAGGTCGCCGAGAAGGACAGGACCCTCGCGACGGCCCGCAAGGCCGCCTACACCGACGGCGACCGCGGGCTCGGGGCGCGCTGGGTGGCCATGAACGACTACACCACCGGACATTTCGGGCCGTTCGTGTTGCGGCTCGCCGTGTCCGTGCTCATGATCGTCCTGGCCCTGCTGCCGCTGCTGCTGAGGTGGTGGCGGGGTGAGACGGCGTTCGACCGCACCGTCGCGGTCCGTACCGCCACCGACCGCATCGACCAGGTCGCCGCCACCGCCATCGCCGTCAAACAGGCCGAGGTGCGCGTGGAGACCGAGAGCCTGCGCGCCGAACAACAACTCACCGCCGCGCGGCTGGCCGCACATGCCGACACCGCGATCGACCGGGAACGGCAGCGCACCCGCATCATCGCCGCCATCGGCAATTTCGAGATCGGCATCACCGAACCCGCCCAGCGCGCGATCGCCGAATTCGACAATGCCACCAGACATGAACTCCCCGCCGGCCCGGCCGGGGATCGAAAGGACAGCACCGTGTCCCAGGAGGGGATCGTGACACAGTCGCCGAACCTGCCCGCCCAGCTCACCTCCGGGGCCCTGGCCCCAGCACCGCAGGGTGGGGCACTCGTCCCCGCCGTGCCGGTCGAGCAGCCCGCGAACAAGGGCGGCGGGCTGGAACTTCCGATCATCGGGACGGTGCCGTTCACCGACACCGCCGCCCGCTGGATCCGTCCGCTGGTGCCGTCCTTCGTGGCCAATGCCATCGACACCGCCACCCACCCGCTGCGCACCGTGCGTCAGGCGTTCGAGGAGGCGGAGGAGATCACCTTCACGCTGCGCCGCACGCGCAAGGTGACGGTGGATTCGCAGGATTCGGCGCAGCAGCAGCACCAGCAGGCCTACGCCCAGCCGCAGTACGGCTACCTCCCGCAGGGCGCCCCGCAGCAGGTGCATGCCCAGCGGGTGGCCGCGAGCGTGGTGGATCAGCCCTACGCCCAGTACCCGTCCTACTCGGCCCTCCCCCAGGGGCAGGTGGTGGACCCCGGTTATCCCCTGCCCTCGGGTGCGCAGCACGATGCGCTGGCGGCACGCCGCAACCCCGAACTCGACTACCGCAGCCCGCGCGAACTGCCGCCGGGCAGGGGCCGGGAGTAGCCTTCCAAACCTGCTGTGGCCCGGAATGTTTCACGTTGAACACGGAAACATCCGGGCCACAGCCTTTTCGATGCCACAGCCTTTCGATCACGCCGCCGGCGACTTCCGCGTCGCCGATCGGTAGGCGACGACGGCGGTCAGGACCAGGATGGCCGCCGTGGAGGTGGCCGCCAGGTGGATGCCGCTGACGAAGGCGGAATGCGCCGAGTTCAGCAGTTCCCCGGCCGCGGGTTGTGGTAGGGCGCGGGCGGTTTCGATCGCGCCGCCCAGCGACTCGCGGGCCGCGTCCGCCTGGCCGGACGGGACGTGCGTCAGGTCCAGACCGTGGCGGAAGGCTGCCATGACGGCACTGCCCAGCACGGCGACGCCGAGGGCGATACCCATCTCCATGGCCGTCTCCGAGATGGCGGCGGCATTACCGGCGCGCGCCTCGGGCGCGGTGCTGACGATCATGTCGGCCGAGACCGTCAGGGCCACCCCCTCGCCCAGGCCGATCAGCAGGAAGCCGACGATGAACGGGGTCACCGAGCCCGAGGGATCGGTGGGCAGCAGCCAGTAGAGGCCCGCGCCGATCGCGACGGTCACCAGCGAGCCCGCGAGCACCGTCGCCGCATGCCAGTAGCGGACCAGCCAGGCCGCGGCCAGCGCACCCAGCATGGACCCGATGGTGCCCGGAATGAGCAGCAGACCGGCCGCCAGCGGCGACTTGCCGAGCACCAGCTGCAGGTACTGCGAGCCGAAGAACAGCACGCCGGCCAGCGCGAACACCGACAGCAGGTTGGTGAACACCGCGGCCCGGAAAGCCGGCAGCCGGAACAGGTCCAGGTCGATGAGCGGGGCGGACAGGCCGCGCTGCCGGCGCACGAACACCACACCCGCGACCACGCCGACGCCGGCGCTGATCAGCAGGTTCAGGCTCGGGCCGTGGGCCGCGAACTCCTTGACCGCGTACACGATCGGAATCAGGGCCAGCATGGACAGGCCGGCGCTGATCAGATCGAAG
This sequence comes from Nocardia sp. NPDC059228, assembly GCF_042754245.1. Taxonomy (NCBI): domain Bacteria; kingdom Bacillati; phylum Actinomycetota; class Actinomycetes; order Mycobacteriales; family Nocardiaceae; genus Nocardia; species Nocardia sp. NPDC059228. The sequence goes on from NZ_JBHZAL010000011.1 coordinate 59,515, forward strand.
CGGCCGGGGTCGGGGTCGCGCGACTCCGGTACCAGGACCGGGGCCAGGACCAGCAGCAGCGCCATGACCGGCAGGTTCACCAGGAAGACCGAGCCCCACCAGAAGTGCTCGAGCATCCAGCCACCCAGCAGCGGGCCGAAGGCCGCGCCGGAGGCGGCCATGGCGCCCCAGACCGAGATGGCGAGGGTGCGCTGCCGGGCGTCGGCGAACATGGACCGGATCAGGCCCAGCGTGGCGGGCATCAGGGTCGCACCGGCGACACCCTGCAGAACGCGTGCGGCAATGAGCATCTCGGGGCTGACCGCCCAGGCCGCGACAGCCGAGGCCAGGGCGAAGCCGGCCGCGCCGATGAGCAGCAGGCGGCGACGGCCGATGCGGTCGCCGACGGTGCCCATGGTGACCAGCAGGCCCGCGAGCACGAACGAGTAGACGTCGATGATCCACAGCAGCTGCGGCGTGGTGGGCGCGAGGTGCGCGCTGATGGCCGGGACCGCCAGGTCGAGCACGGTGGCGTCGACGGAGATCAGCAGCAGCGCGAGCGCGAGAACGCCGAGCCCGGCCCAATCCCTGGGCCGGGCCTTCGGCGGCACGGCGGCGGGCTGCCGGTCGATGGTCACGGGTGTTCCGGAGCGTGCGGTCGCGTGGGTGCTCATGAGCTTTCTCTCTCGGTAGTGAACCGTCCAGACGGTACAGTAGCATCCTGAACCGTCCAGACGGTACAGTCAATTGTCGTGACCACACGCGATCCCGCCGGCACCCGCGACCGGATCCTCGACGCGCTCGAAACCCTGCTCCTCGACAAGGGCCTGTCCCAGGTGACCCTGGACAATGTGGCCGCCACCGCGGGCGTCTCCAAGGGCGGGCTGCTCTATCACTTCAAGAGCAAGGACGCACTGCTCGCCGGACTGCTCCGCCGCGTCACCGACCGGGCCGATCAGCAGGTGAGAGCCGCGGTGGCACAGGGGCGCTCGGTGGCCGAGTGGTATCTGCAGGCTCCGCATCCCGAGGACGACGCCGACGCCGTGGAGCTCGCCCTGTACCGATCGATGCTGGCCGCCATGCGGAGCGTCGACGCGCCGCAGGACGCCGCGCAGGCGGAGACCGACCGGGCCCTCACCGAGGTGATGGGGTCCTGGAAGACGGCCCTGGACAACGAGATCGAGGATCCGGTGCGGGCCGAGATCGTCCGCCTGGTCGGCGACGGCGTCTATCTGCGCGCCCTGCTGGGCCTGCCGCCGATCGAACCCGGGCTCTACCGCCGGGTCGTGGCCCGGCTACTGGAGACCGGCACACCCACCGCCTGACACCCGGGGTGCGAAGTTCGCCGCCCGGACGCGCATCGGGCGACCGAAGACGCTGGTCCGGATAGACTCGGCCGCGTGTTGCCGACCGCCGCCGACTCTGTCGGTTCGCCGACCGGCTCGGTGGGGGAACCGACTTCTACCGAACCGGTGGTTGTGCCGATTCGCCCGATGCAGTTCCGCGAACTGCTGGACCTCCCCTTCGCGCTGATCCAGGCGCGGATCAAGACCCTGGCGGGCCTGCTCGGCGTCGCCGTGCTGGTCGCCTCGGCGGTGGCTGTGGCGGGCACGGTGCTCGCGGCCGTCGCCAGCGGGAATTCCGACCGCGGCACCCTCTGGGGCGCGGTGCTGATCACCCTGCTGTGTGCCTGGTCGGTCCGCTTGTTCGTCCGCGGGGTGACCGTGCCGATCGGGTTGGCGGTCGTGTACCGCAGGCCGGCGACCTGGCGCGGGGCGCTGCGGCGGCTGGCCGCGGAAGCCGGTCCGCTGCTCGGCTATCAGGTGATGTACACGCTCATCGGTATCGGCGTGCTGGCGGTCGGCACTCCCCTGCTGTTCACCGTGCCGCCCGCGGTGATCTGGCTGGCCTGGCTGCGCGGGCGGCGATTCACGCTGGTGCCCACCATCTTCGATCAGTCGGCCACCTACGGCGTGGCGGCGCGACGCGCGAAACTGCTTGCGGGCGGGACGGAATGGCAGCTGGTCGGGCTGTGGCTGTACCTGCGCGGGCTGTTGCTCGTGCTGGTGGTGCCGCTGCTGGCGCTGCCGCAGTTCACCGCACAGTTCTCCGGCACCCGGCGCTGGACGGTGACGGTGCTGATCATCACCGCCGCCCTGCTCGTCGTGGCGGTGGCGGAGCTGGTCGAGTCCGCGACGCAGGTCGTCACCTATGTCGACCGGCGTTGCCGCCGCGAGGCCTGGGACATCCGGGTGCCCGGCGGGAGCGGCCGATGACCGGAACCGACCGGGCACCCGGGCCGGAGATCGCCGGTGCCGCGCCGAATCTCGCCGGCGCGGCACCGCCCGAGCCCGCCCTGGGTCCGGCCGCCGCGCACCTGGCCGCGGCCGAGGAGGCCGCCCGGCGCGGCGATTTCGGTGTCGCGCTGCGCGAGCGGTACCGCGCCGTCACCCGCGGGCTGGAGCAGCGCGGCATCCTCGACGAGGAGCGGGCGCGCACGGCACGGGAAACCGCGCGGGCCGCCACCGCGGCGGTCCCGGACGCGGGCGAACTGCCCTCGGCGGCACACAGTTTCGACGAGGTCGTCTACGGGGGCCGCTACGCCACCGAGGCGGAGTACCGGCAGCTGGAACAGGCCGACCGGTACTCGATCGCGCCGCCGCCCAAGACCGGCCCGGCCGAGATCACCGAGCGGCGACGGACCCGTAAGACCAAGGTCGCCAAGGAGAAGAAGGACCGCGGGCGCGCGGAACTGCCTCGGCTGCTGAAGGATTGGCGCTTCTGGGCCGCGGTCGTGGCCGTGCTGGCGGTCGTGGTGCTGGTGTACGTGCTCACCCATGCCGGGTCCGGGCCGTCGACCCCGCCGTCGCCACCGTCGAGTCCGCCGAGCCCGACGCCCAACCGGCCGGACGTGCCGCCGCCGAACTTCGGCGCGGGCAGCGACTCCATCTTCCAGCAGCTCCCGGGCTGGCTGGCTTTCGGCGGTCTGCAGTTCCTCATCGCCTGGGTCGCCGTGCTGTGGTGGCGCGGCCGCCGCCGCGGCGCCATCGTGCGCGAACCGCTGCCGGTGGAGGCCCCGGCCCACGAGCTGCTCGCCGGACAGGCCGGGCTGTACCGGAAATCCCGAGATCACGAGCACGTGGCCGCCAAACTGCGGGCGGCGTCGCTGCGCCGGCTGCGGCCCGCGCTCGGCGTCACCGCCGACGCCCCGGCGGAACTGGTGGTCGGGTCCATCACGGCCCGCACCGGCGCGGACCCGGCCGTCATCCGTGCCGCCCTGTACGACCCGGTCGCCGATCGGGTCGCACTGGAACTCGTGGCCGCACAACTCGAATGGATCGAAGCGGAGGTCTTGTGACCGAACTCTCCCAGGACGTCGTGGCCACCAACCACGCGCCCACCGCCCAGGACGCCCAGCAAGCGCTGCTGGCGCTGCGCGCCGAGATCGGCAAGGCGGTGGTCGGCAACGACCACGCCGTCATGTTCCTGGTGCTGGCGCTGCTGTGCCGCGGCCACGTACTGCTGGAAGGCGTTCCGGGCGTGGCCAAGACGCTGCTGGTGCGCGCCCTGGCCACGGCCCTGGATCTGGAGCACTCCCGCATCCAGTTCACCCCCGACCTGATGCCGGGCGATGTGACCGGATCGCAGATCTACGATCCGCACTCGGCCGAGTTCACCTTCCGCCGCGGCCCGGTGTTCACCAACCTGCTGCTGGCCGACGAGATCAACCGCACCCCGCCGAAGACGCAGTCGGCGCTGCTGGAATCCATGGAGGAGCGCCAGGTTTCGATGGACGGCGTGCCGCAGCCGCTGCCGGATCCGTTCGTGGTGGTCGCCACCCAGAACCCGATCGAGCAGGAGGGTACCTATCCGCTGCCGGAGGCGCAGCTGGACCGGTTCCTGTTCAAGGTGGACGTCCAATTGCCCGGCCGCGATGACGAATTCCGCATCCTGCAGCGGCACGCCGCGGGCTTCGACCCGCGCGATCTGAACGCCGCCGGGCTGCGCCCGGTGGCCGGCCCCGCGCACCTCGCGGCCGCCCGGGCCGCCGTCGCGCAGGTGGCCATCAGCCCCGAGGTGCTGGCGTACACCGTGGACCTGTGCCGGGCCACTCGCACCTCCCCGGCCGTGGCGCACGGCGCGTCCACCCGCGGCGCGACCGCGCTGATGGCGGCCGCGCGGGCCTTCGCCTGGCTGAACGGGCGCGCCTTTGTGACGCCCGACGATGTGAAAGCCGTTGCGACGACGGTGCTCCGGCACCGGCTGCACCTGCGGCCCGAGCACGAGGTGGAGGGCGTCACCGCCGAGGGCGTGCTGGCCTCGCTGCTGATGTCCGTCCCCGTCCCGGTGTAGGCCGTGGTCGTCACCGGCCGACTGGCCGCCGCGGCGGTGCTCGCGGCCCTGTTCGTCACGCTGGCGCTGCCCTCGTGGCTCGGTGTGCTGCTCGCCACCCTGGCGCTGGTCGCGCTGATCGCGGCCGACCTGCTGCTGCTGGGATCGCCGGGCGCGCTGGAGCTTTCGCGGGCCCCCGTCACGACGGTGCGCACCGGTCGCAGCATCGACGTGGAGCTGGCGGTGCTCAACGGCGGCGCCCGGCCGGTGCGCGGCACCCTGTGGGACGACTGGCCGCCCAGTGCGCACGCCCGCCATCGCACCCACGCCCTGAACCTGCCGCCCAACACCAGGATTCGGCTGCACACCGAGCTGACGCCGGACTATCACGGCGACCGGATGGCCGGCCCGGTGACGCTGCGTCTGCTGGGCCCGCTGGGCATGGCCGGCCGCCAGGTGCGGCGCGAGGTCCCGGCCCGGCTGCGCGCGCTGCCGCCGTTCCGCAGTGAGCGGCTGCTGGCCTCCAAGGTCCGGCAGCTGCAGCATCTGGAGGGCCGCAACACCACCACGATTCGCGGGCAGGGCACCGAATTCGATTCGTTCCGTGAGTATGTCGCGGGCGACGACGTGCGCACCATCGACTGGCGCGCCACCGCCCGCGCCCATGACGTGCTGGTGCGCACCTGGCGTCCGGAACGCAACCGGCATGTGGTCATGCTGCTGGACACCGGGCGGGTGAGCGCCGGCCGGGTCGGCGACGGCACCCGCCTGGACGCCACCATCGAGGCGGCCCTGCTGCTGGGCGGGCTGGCCGCCTCGGGCGGCGACTCGGTGGATCTGCTGGCCTACGACCGCCGGCTGCGCACCGAGGTGCGCGGCATCGGCGGAAAGCGCTTGCAGATCAAGCTGATGCACGCGCTCGCCGGGCTCGGGCCCGAACTGGTCGATACCGACTATCAGGGCGTGCTGCGCGCGACGCTGCAGCGCGCCCGCCGCCGCAGCCTGGTGGTGTGGTTCACCCATCTCGACGCCGCCACCGTGCAGGAGGGCCTGCTACCGGTGCTGCCGGTGCTGACCGAGCGGCATCGGGTGCTGGTGGTCACGGTGACCGATCCGGAGGTGGCTTCCGCCGCCACCCGCCGCTCCGGCCTGGACGACCTCTATGCCGCTGCCGCCGCCGAGAATGCCATCGCCGAGCAGGCGGTGGCCCGGGAGACGCTGCGCCGCATGGGCGTTCGTGTCATCGCCGATGCACCCGATCGGCTGCCGGAGGCGCTGGCCGACGAATACCTGGAACTCAAGCGGACCGGAGCGCTGTAACCGGCACGGCCGTCGGGTACTGCCGCACGAAGGGCGGCGGCGGAATGGCCCGCCGTTGCCGCTCGGCCAGCACCGCGCCCAGAATCTGCAGCGGCGGATAGCCGTTCGGCGGCGGCGTGCGCAGGCTCGTGCACACCGCGATGACCAGGGCGCGGCCCAACCGGTCCTGGACCTCCGGGGTCAGGGTGCGGAACCGCAGCAGGTACTGACGGGTCGACAGCGCCAATTCATCGGAGAGACCGGACAAATCGAGCTGCCGCGCCCAGCCCGCCAGCCAGGGCGGCGGCGCGGCCAGCGCGGCGAAGGGCAGCCGGCTGCGGTCGTGCACCACGACGGTGCCCGCCAGCACGTCCCCGACCCGCCGGGCCTGGGGTGAGCACAGCGACACCACGACGGCGATCAGCCCGGTTCCCATGATCCAGAAGTCGACGATCCCTGCCAGTCCGCGGGTGACCGCGTGCCGGAAGTCGATGGGCCCGCCGTCGGCGCGCACCACGCGCAGCCCGACCGCCATCTTCCCCACCGAGCGCCCGCGCGAAAACGTCTCGAACAGCACCGGATACCCGATCAGCGCGCTCACCATGGCCACCAGCACGGCGGCGTCGCGCCACGCGGAATCGGCGCCGATCCACAACAGCAGCGCCTCGAACAGCAGCGCCAGCACCGTTCCGATCACGGCCTGCAGCAGCAGGTCGAGCAGGAAGGCCGCGGCCCGCGTGGGGATCCGCGCGATCGGCAGCTCGACGGCCACGGCTTCGCCGGTGGTGAACAGTGCCATGAGGGTCGTCTTCCTCCGCCCCGTGGGATCGCGATGGATAGCATTCTGTCAGCGTCGGCGCAGGAGGGGTACTCATGGATCTGGACGCCTACACCTTTGTGCACAGGCCCTCCTGGGATCGGCTGGATCAACTGGCCTCCCGGAGCAGGCGGCTCACCGGCGCGGAGGCCGACGAGCTGGTGCGGCTGTATCGCCTGGCGTCGCAGCAGCTGGCCCGCCTGCAGACCCGCGAGGCGGATCCGGACCTCATTGCCGGGCTGTCGGCGGTGCTGACCCGGGCGCGGGGCCGGATACTGAGCGCCCGCTTCGACACGCCGCGGGAGATCGCCCACTTCTTCACGCACCGGTTCCCGGCCGCCGTGTACCGGGCTCGGCCCTGGTGGCTGTCGGTCGCGACGGTGTTCCTGCTCGGGTCGGCCGGGCTGGCCGCGTGGGTGGCCAGGTCGGAGGCCGCGCGCCGGCATCTCGGCCTGGACACGGATACAGATGCCTTGACGCGCCCCGGTGGCGAATTCGAGACGTACTACTACGAGCACTCGCACGACGCCTTCGCCGCCAAGGTGTGGACCAACAACGCGTGGGTGTCGGCCATGGCGCTCTTTCTCGGGGTGCTCATCCTGCCCTCTGTCTACCTGTTGTCCATGAACGCTGTGAACCTCGGCATCAGTGCCGGGCTGATGGCGGGGGCGGGGCGGCTGGGCCCGTTCTTCGGCTGGATCCTGCCGCACGGAATGCTGGAGCTCACAGCCATTTTCGTGGCCGGCGGGGCGGGTCTGCAGCTGGGCTGGACGCTGATCGATCCGGGCCGGGAGAGCCGCCCGCAGGCGCTGGCGCGGCAGGGCCGGGCGACCGCGGTGATCGCGCTCGGGCTGGTGGGCGTGCTGCTGGTGTCGGGCTTCCTCGAGGGCTTCGTCACACCCAGCGGACTGCCCACGGCGGCCCGGGTCGGCATCGGCGCTTTGGCCGAACTCGGTTTCCTGGCTTACGTATTCGGGCGTGGCCGCGGTGTGGTGCGGGAGCAGGAGCGCATGCGGTCGGAGCGGGCAGCGAGCGATCACCCGGAGCACATCACGGGCTATTCGATCGAGAAGGGTCCGGAACCGGTTACAGGAGTGGCGACTTCGTAGTCGCAGTACCGTTCGGATTGATTTCCACTGGCCGCAGCGAGTCCGGCTCAGCTGCGGCCAGCGTTGCCGACGACTCTACACAATCGTTATGGCTACGCAACCTCCGACTTGCCCACCGGACGTATAAGGCGACCAGGCGAAACACCCTTTCCCAGTAGGGAACCCGACAAGATCGCTAATTCCCGGCATACGCTTTGCGGGCGGTCTGCGGAGGTGTCCGAAACTATCCCAGCGGTCGCGTTTCGAGACCCCTTTCGAACCCTGGCGCGCCATGCCTTTCGCACCCCGTCGGTTGGTTTGCCAAAAACTCGCAAATTTTCCGCTCACCATCGGTTCAACCCGCGTTAAGCTGGCGTTTCGACCCAGCTCAGGCCGATTGCCCACCGATCGCCCAGGATCAAACAAACCTCAAGTTTGTTTCGAATGGCTTTCGCTAAATGATCATCAGGCATAACTGGACTGTAATCGGGCGCATACCCAAGTTGGCATCTTCTGGCAAACGATTTTCGCCCTCGCGAAGGCCCCGAAACGCCCGCTGGCAACGCCTCCGGCGGGTAACCCCGAACAGGGTGTGCGATCTTCGTCACATCCGTTGTGACCAGCGGCTTTTCGAGTCTCGCTGAGTGGAACCCACACCATGCGGATTCGCGCCGCGACCCCGCCCGCGCGAGCCGGCGCCGGGCGCCACGCTCATGCCGATCCGACATCACATTCCCGGCCCGGACACCGCACCCGGGCAGCAGTACGCCGAACCCGGACATAGAAGAACCCCGGACATGGAAGAAGGCCCCCGATCCGATTCGGATCGAGGGCCTTCCTCGTGGTGGGCGAGGGGGGACTTGAACCCCCACGTCCTTACGGACACTGGCACCTGAAGCCAGCGCGTCTGCCATTCCGCCACTCGCCCTGAGCGACGGGAAGAAACGTATCACGGGGTCTGCACCAAAACGAAATCGCCTGGTTATCGGGGGTGCGGAGGGGTGATCACGATCCACGTTCGACCCGGGAACCTCGGCTCGCCGCCAAGAGTTACAGGTGTGGACGATCGTGGATATCATGCAATCACCGTGTCCTTGCGGCGACACGCCATGTCCGCGTGTTGCTATTCAAGGACACATCGCGCACGTCACGGCCGATCGGACAGATGACACGACGCACGCTCCCGCACCGGAGCGGCAGGACCCGAGAAGGGAGGGGGCATGGGAATTGTTTCCCGATTCGAGCGCCGTCTCCAGGGGGCTGTCGGCGATGTCTTCGCCCGCGCCTTCGGCGGGAGCGTCGTGCCCCAGGAGGTCGAGGCCGCACTGCAGCGCGAGGCCGCCGACCACATCCAGGATCTCGGTGGTGGGCATCTGCTGGCTCCGAACAGCTATGCCATCACCGTCAACGAGTCGGATCTACGGCAGCTCGTCCAGGGCGAGGGACAGCCGGATCGCGATCTCGCCACGCAGGATTACGAGCTCACCAAGCGTGCTTTCGCCAAGCATCTACAGGACTACATCCGCGAGCAAGGGTGGCAGACCTACGGTGAAGTACACGTGGAGTTCGAGGCATCCCCTACGCTGCACACCGGACAGTTCAGGACACGCGGCCGGGTCGATCCGGACGCGGGTGGGCGGGCAGGCCCGTCACCGGGACCTGGACGCCCACAACGACCCAACCCGCAACCAGGAGCTGGCCCCATGACGCAGAACTCAGGCTACGACCCAAGCCGTGAGCCCGCGGAGTCCGATCCGCGGAACCGCGGGTACGCGCCCCCGCCTGCGGGCCGTCAAGGTCAGCAGGGTTACGGCGAATACGGCCGCGGTGGTCAGCAGGGCTATGAGCAGGGCGGCTACGGCCAGTCCGAGCAGGCCTACGGCGACTACCAGAACGGCTACGACTACAACCAGCAGCAGGGCGGCGGTTACGGCCAGCAGGGCGGCTACGCCGAGCAGGGCTACGGCCAGCAGCAGGGCTACGGCCAGTCCGAGCAGGCCTACGGCCAGCAGGGCTACGCCGACCAGGGCTACGGCCAGCAGCAGCACGGCTACGACCAGGCCTACAGCGAGCAGGGCGGCGGTTACGGCCAGCAGGGCGGCTATGCCGACCAGGGCTACGGCCAGCAGCCGGGCTACGGCCAGCAGGGCTACGACCAGGGCGGCTACGGTCAGCAGGGCTACGCCGACCAGGGGTACGGGCAGCAGCAGGGCTACGGCCAGCAGGGCTACGACCAGTACCAGGAGCAGGCCGGCTACGGTGACGAGCAGGGGTACGGCCAGCAGCCGGGCTACGGCCAGCAGCAGGCCGGCTACGGCGCGGCGCCGGCGCGTGGCGGCTCGGGTTACTCGGCCACGCTGCAGCTGGACGACGGCTCCGGCCGCACCTACCAGTTGCGCGAGGGCAGCAACATCATCGGCCGCGGGCAGGACGCGCACTTCCGGTTGCCGGATACGGGAGTTTCCCGGCGCCACATCGAGGTTCGCTGGGACGGCCAGACCGCGATGCTCTCGGACCTCGGTTCGACCAATGGCACGCTGGTCAACGGGTCTCCCGTCCAGGATTGGCAGCTCGCCGACGGGGATGTCATCCGCGCCGGACATTCCGAGATCCTGATCCGGATCGTCTGATCCCGTAAGCTCGCGGTGCAGGTCACGATATGGCGGGGAATTCCTCGGTCGTATCGTGATCGCAACCGGTCGACGGCCCTATGATGCTGCCAATGCTCGCGGCGGACTCTGGCCGCGCTGACCAGCAACACACCGGTTGGGGGTCACGGAGCCACACCTCCGTAACTGCCCCGTACTTACGACACGGTCGAACAGGAGGTGGAGCACCGTGCAGGGATTGATCCTGCAATTGACCCGTGCGGGGTTCCTGCTGTTGTTGTGGCTGTTCGTGTGGGCGGTGCTCCGGACCTTGCGCAGCGATATCTACGCGGCTTCCGGCCTCCGGGTCGCGCCTCGGGCCGCAGGCGGTTCCGCGGTGCTCCCATCATTTCGCCGGGGCCAGAAGGGCGCCAAATATCTCGTGGTGACTCAGGGTTCTCTCGCCGGCACCCGCATCTCGCTCGGCACTCAGCCGGTGCTGATCGGGCGGGCCGACGACTCCACACTGGTTCTCACCGACGACTACGCCTCCACCCGCCACGCGCGACTGTCTCCGCGCGGTGAGGACTGGTACGTCGAGGATCTCGGTTCCACCAACGGGACCTACCTCGACCGGTCGAAGGTCACCACTCCGGTCCGAGTTCCACTCGGCACCCCTGTCCGTGTCGGCAAGACAGTGATCGAGCTGCGATCGTGACACTTGTTCTCCGCTACGCAGCGCGCAGCGACCGTGGTCTCGTCAGAGCCAACAACGAGGATTCCGTCTACGCAGGTGCGCGACTGCTCGCGCTGGCGGACGGCATGGGCGGCCACGCCGCCGGTGAGGTCGCCTCGCAGCTGATGATCGCCGCCCTGGCGCATCTGGACGACGACGAGCCCGGCGACGATCTGCTCGGCAAGCTGAATCGTGCTGTGCACGAGGGCAATGCGGCCATCGCCGACCAGGTCGAGGAGGAGCCGGAACTCGACGGCATGGGCACCACGCTCACCGCCATCCTGTTCGCCGGGCGCAAACTCGGCCTCGCCCACATCGGCGACTCCCGCGCCTACATGCTCAGGGGCGGTGAGCTGGCCCAGATCACCCGCGACGACACCTTCGTGCAGTCGCTGGTGGACGAGGGACGGATCACCCCGGAGCAGGCCCACACTCATCCCCAGCGCTCACTGATCATGCGGGCGCTCACCGGCAACGAGATCGACCCCACCCTGGTGGTGCGGGAGGCGCGCGCCGGGGACCGCTATCTGCTCTGCTCGGACGGCCTCTCGGACGTGGTGAGCGACGAGACCATCGCCAACACGCTGCGCGAGGGCACCACCGACGAGTCGGCGGACCGGCTCATCGAATTGGCGTTGCGCAGTGGCGGTCCCGACAACGTGACCGTGGTGGTCGCCGACGTCATCGACCTGGACTACGGCCAGAGCCACCCGATCGTGGCGGGCGCGGCCTCCGGCGAGGACGAGGACACTCCCCCGCCGAACACCGCCGCCGGCCGCGCCGCCGCCATGCGCCCACCGCGCGCCACGCCGCGCCGCGCGGTGCCGCAGCCCGAACCCGAACCACCCAAGAAGAGCCACAAGCTGCGCTGGCTGGCGCTGTCGCTGGCCCTGCTGGTGGCGGTGGGCGCGGGACTCACCGTGGGCTACAACATGATTCGCAGCAACTACTACGTCGGCGTGGACGGCGAGAAGGTGGTCGTGCTGCGCGGCCTGCCCGGTTCGGTGCTGGGCTACTCGATCCGCGATGTCGACCAGGTCGGCTGCGTCACGCGCGGCGGCGAATTGACGCTCACCGCGCCCGGCGACAAGTTTCCCTCCGGCTGTGCCCAGCTGACCCGCAACGATCTCCGCCCCAGCGGCCGCGATTCGGTCGACAAGGGCCTGCCGCCCGGTTCCCGCGACGACGCCGTCAAGCAGATCCGGAACCTGGTGCAGGGCGAACTGCTGCCCCCGTGCGAGAAGCAGCAGCAGGCGCCGGTCACTCCGTCGACCACGCCGGTTCCGCCGCCCGCCGACCCCAACCAGCCGGGCACACCCGTCACCACCACCCCGGCCGCTCCGGCGCCCGGCAACCTCACCGGCGGTGAGCGCACCGGCGAGAACCACCCGCTGGAACCCCGCAAGACCGACCAGCCGACCACTCCTGTCACCACCACCACGGCACCGCAGACTCCGGGGCAGAACTGCAGGACGGCGGACTGATGTCCGCACCGGCACCGCCGTCCACTGGGGCTTTTCCCAGTCCACCGGGCGGATTCGCTCCTGCGCCGCCGCCCGCCACCCGGCGCAATGTCGAGCTGCTGCTCCTGGGGCTGGCGGCCGTCATCACGACGGTGTCGCTGGTGCTGGTGGAGGCCAGTCAGGAGCAGGCGATCACCTGGGAGATCGCCAAACTCGGTGCCGCGTACATGGCACTGTTCGGCGTCGCGCATCTGGCGGTGCGGCGGTTCGCGGCCTTCGCGGATCCGGTCCTACTACCGATCGTGGCCCTGCTGAACGGGTTGGGCCTGGTGGTGATCCACCGCATCGACCTGGCGCAGGCACAGGACGCCGCATTCGCCTCCCTGCCCATCCCCTCCCCCGACGCCAACCAGCAGGTGCTGTGGACGGGGCTGGGGATGGTGGTTTTCACGGGGTTGTTGATCGCGCTGCGTGACTACCGCAGCCTGGCCCGCTACGCCTACACCCTCGGCCTGATCGGGGTCATCGCCCTCGCCCTGCCCGCGGTGCTGCCGGACCGGTACTCGCAGGTGAACGGTGCGAAGATCTGGATTCGCCTGCCGGGCTTCAGTGTTCAGCCCGGTGAGTTCGCCAAGATCGCCCTCATCGTGTTCTTCGCCGGTGTGCTGGTGTCCAAGCGTGACCTGTTCACCGGCGCGGGCAAGCACGTGTTCGGCATGGAGCTGCCGCGCATGCGCGACATGGGCCCGATCCTGCTGGTCTGGGTGCTGTCGGTGGGTGTGCTGGTGGTGGAGAAGGATCTGGGCACCTCGCTGCTCATCTTCGCCACCGTGCTGACCATGCTCTACATCGCGACCGAGCGGGTGGGCTGGGTGGCGGTCGGGCTGGTGCTGCTCACCATCGGGGTCGTGTTCGCCTACTTCGCCTTCGGGCATGTGCGGGTGCGGTTCTCGACCTGGCTGCATCCCTTCGCCGACTACTCCAATACCGGCTACCAGATCTCGCAGTCGCTGTTCGGCCTGGCCACCGGCGGACTGGCCGGGACCGGGCTGGGCAGCGGGCGGCCCTCGCAGGTGCCGTTCGCCAAGACCGACTTCATCATCTCCGCCATCGGCGAGGAGCTCGGCCTGATCGGGCTGACCGCCATCCTGATGCTGTTCTGTGTGTTCACCGTTCGCGGGATCCGCACCGCGCTGGCCATTCGCGACAGCTTCGGCAAGCTGCTGGCCGCGGGCCTGTCCTTCACGATCGCCATCCAGGTGTTCGTGGTGGTCGGCGGGGTCACCAAGCTGATTCCGCTGACCGGCCTCACCACGCCGTACATGTCCTACGGCGGTTCGTCCCTGCTGGCCAACTATGTGCTGCTGGGCCTGCTGATCAAGGTGTCCGATGCCGCCCGCCGGCCGGCCCCCGCCCGGAAGCGGGCGGAGCCGATCGCGGACGCGTCGACTCAACTGTTGCGCAAGGTCGAGGGGGGTGGCGCGTGAACACGCCTCTGCGCCGGGTGGCGCTGGCGGTCATGGTGATGATCGTCGCGCTGCTCGCCAATGCGACCTATGTGCAGGTGTTCAAGGCCGACAGCCTGCGCAACGATCCGCGCAATGTGCGAGTCCTGCTGGACGAGTACGCGCGTCAGCGCGGCCAGATCTCCGCGGCGGGCACGGTGCTGGCCTCGTCGGTCGCCACCGACGACCGCTACAAGTACCTGCGCACCTACCCGACCGATCCGCTGGCCTACGCGCCCGCCACCGGCTACTACTCGATGCAGTACGGCAGCAACCAACTCGAGCACGCCGAGGACTCGGTGCTCAACGGCTCCGACAACAGCCTGTTCGGGCGCCGGCTCATCGACATGATCTCCGGCCGGGATCCGCGCGGCGGCAATGTGGTGACCACGCTCAACCCGGTCATGCAGAAGGTCGCCTACGACCAGCTCACCGCCAAGAACCTGACCGGTTCGGTGGTGGCCGTCGAGCCCAGCACCGGCCGCATCCTGACCATGGTCTCCACGCCGTCCTACGACCCGAACCTGCTGGCCGGGCACGACGGCGCCGCCACCCAGAAGACCTGGGAGCAGCTGCAGCAGGATCCGCGCCAGCCGATGCTGAATCGCGCTGTCTCGCAGACCTATCCGCCGGGCTCCACCTTCAAGGTGATCGTGACCGCGGCCGCGCTGTCCAACGGCATCGCCAAGCCCGAGGATCAGTTCACCGCGGCGCCGCGGATCACGCTGCCCGACACCACCACCACGCTGGAGAACTACAACGGCAGCCACTGCGGTCCCGGCGACGCCCAAACCGCTTCTCTCACCGACGCTTTCAAGTACTCCTGTAACACCGCCTTCGCCGAGCTCGGTATGAAGGTCGGAGCCGCGAAACTCAAGGACGAGGCCAGCGCGTTCGGAATCGGAACCCAGCACCCCAATATTCCGATCCCCTGGGCGGACAGCACGGTCGGAACGATTCCCGACAATGCGGCCATGGCCCAGTCCAGCATCGGCCAGCGCGACGTCGCGCTCACCCCGCTGGACAATGCGGTCATCGCGGCCACCATCGCCAATGGCGGCGTGCGGATGAAGCCGTATCTGGTGGACCAGCTGCAGGCGCCCGATCTGAGCACGCTGGAGACCACCAAGCCGACCTCGGTGGGCCAGGCGGTGACACCGCAGGTGGCCACCCAGATCACCAATCTGATGCTGGAGTCGGAGAAGAACACGCAGGGAGGGACGCAGCCGCGCTCGTATCAGATCGCGTCGAAGACCGGCACGGCCGAGCATGGCAACGATCCGCGCAACACGCCGCCGCACGCCTGGTACATCGCCTTCGCGCCGGCGCAGAACCCGAAGATCGCGATCGCGGTGATCGTCGAGAACGGCGGCGACCGGGCGCTGGCGGCCACCGGCGGCTCCGTGGCCGCCCCGATCGCGCGAGCGGTGCTGGATGCCGGACTGGGGGGCTGAACGACATGAAAGTGCAAGGTAGACAGGGTCACGAATGCTGAACAACGGTGCGATGATCGCGGACCGGTACCGGCTGCAGCGGCTGATCGCGACCGGCGGCATGGGTCAGGTCTGGGAAGCGCTGGATACCCGGCTGGACCGCCGGGTCGCCGTGAAGGTACTCAAGGCGGAGTTCTCCGCCGATCCGACCTTCCGGCAGCGCTTCCGTACCGAGGCGCGGACCACCGCGCAGCTGAATCACCCGGGCATCGCGAGCATCTACGACTACGGCGAGACGCAGGACGGATCGGGCGGTGAGATCGCCTACCTGGTCATGGAGTACGTGCAGGGTGAACCGCTCAACGCGGTGCTGTCGCGGTTGAACCGGCTCTCGGTGGCGCAGGGCCTGGACATGCTCGAGCAGACCGGGCGCGCGCTGCAGGTCGCGCACCTGGCGGGCGTGGTGCACCGGGATGTGAAGCCGGGCAATATCCTCGTGACCCCGACCGGTCAGGTGAAGATCACCGACTTCGGCATCGCCAAGGCGGTGGACGCCTCCCCGGTCACCAAGACCGGCATGGTGATGGGCACCGCCCAGTACATCGCGCCGGAGCAGGCCACCGGCGAGGACGCCACCGCCGCCTCCGACGTGTACTCCCTGGGCGTGGTCGGTTACGAGGCGCTCTCGGGCGCCCGGCCGTTCACCGGCGACGGCGCGCTGACCGTGGCCATGAAGCATGTGCGGGAGGCCCCGCCGCCGCTGCCCGCCGATCTGCCGCCGAATGTGCGGGAGCTCATCGAGATCACCATGGCCAAGGATCCGGGCCAGCGCTACACCAATGGCGGCGAGTTCGCCGACGCGGTGGCCGCGGTGCGCTCGGGTCGCCGGCCCACGCCGCCCGGCGGCATACCTGCCGTGCCGCCGATGACCGGCGCCACCCGGGTGCTGCCGCCCGGACCGACCATGATCATTCCGGGCGCCCGGGCCGACCAGGCCACCACCCGGTACGCGCCGCCGCCGCAGCCCATGCGCGGCATCGCCGAGCCGCCCGCCTCCGCGACCACCGTGATGCCCGGACCGCGCACCCCGGCGGGCCCGATGACCTTCACCGGCGCCGAAGACCCCGCAACCGGGCGATTCACCGCCGGCCAGAAGGCCATCGCCGGGCTCGGCGTGGGCGCGCTCATTCTGGGCGCGGCCGCCGCCATCGTGCTGATGAGCAGCTCCTCGCACGACTCCACGCCGCCCGCCCGCACCAGCGCGGTGGTGGCACCCCCGGTGATCACGCCGACCACCACCACGCCACCGCCGACCACGACCACCCGGGAACGGCCGGTGCCGCCGCCCGCGGTGACCACCTACGAGCCGCCGCCGACCACCACACCCGAGCCGACGACCACGCCACCGCCCACCACGACCGCGCCGCCGACCACCACGGTGCCGAAGACCACCACCTCGGCACGGCCGACCACCACCGGCCGCTGGCCCTGGCCGAACAACGACATACCATCATTGCCAGCGAATCCGGGCGGAGTGAGTCCCGGCGGCGGGAATCCCGGCGGGGTGACTCCCGGCGCAGTAAGTCCCGGCAGTAACCGCGGTCCTGTCTACGAGTCCGACCCCTATTCATCCACAGTCCCGCAGCAAGGATTGCCATGACGACCCCGAAGAACCTCTCCTCCCGCTACGAGCTGGGCGAGATCATCGGGTTCGGTGGCATGTCCGAGGTCCACAAGGCCCGGGATCTGCGGCTGGGCCGGGATGTGGCCATCAAGGTGCTGCGCGCCGACCTCGCTCGCGACCCCACGTTCTACCTGCGCTTCAAGCGGGAGGCGCAGAACGCGGCGGCGCTCAACCATCCGGCCATCGTGGCGGTGTACGACACCGGCGAGGCCGAGGTGGACGGTGGCCCGCTGCCCTACATCGTCATGGAGTACGTCGACGGCGACACGCTGCGCGACCTGGTGCGCGGCAAGGGCCCGCTGCCGCCCCGGCGCGCCATGGAGGTCATCGCGGATGTGTGTGCGGCGCTGGACTTCTCGCACCGCAACGGCATCGTGCACCGGGACATGAAGCCCGCCAACATCATGATCAACCGCGCCGGCGCGGTGAAGGTGATGGACTTCGGCATCGCCCGGGCCCTCGCCGACAGCTCCAACCCCATGACCCAGACGGCTGCCGTCATCGGCACCGCCCAGTACCTCTCGCCCGAGCAGGCCCGCGGCGAACAGGTGGACGCCCGCTCGGACGTGTACTCGGTGGGCTGTGTGCTCTACGAGATCCTCACCGGCGAACCGCCTTTCACCGGCGACTCGCCGGTCGCGGTGGCCTACCAGCACGTCCGGGAGGATCCGCGGCTGCCGTCGCAGGTGCATCCGGGCGTGCCGCGCGAACTCGACTCGGTCGTGCTCAAGGCCATGAGCAAGAACCCGGCCAACCGGTACCAGACCGCCGCCGAGATGCGCGCCGACCTGATCCGGGTGCTGGGCGGGCAGAAACCCACCGCGCCCATGGTGATGACCGACGAGGACCGCAGCTTCGACGACGAACTGCCGCCGCCGCGCAGCTACCGCACCGTCGAACGCCGCGACGACACCACCGAGCAGGAGATCGTCGAGGCGAGCCCGCGCCGGCGCACGGCGCTGATCGCGGTGCTCGCGGTGGCGGCGATCGCCGCGGTCGGCGGTCTGCTGTGGATGCTGATCGGACCCGGCTCGCATCCGGACCAGGTCGCGGTGCCGGATGTGGCCAATCAGAACTACCAACTGGCGCAACGGGATCTGGAGCGAGCCGGTTTCACGGTCGCCATCCAGCAGAAGAACGATCCCAAGGTGGCACAGGGCAATGTGATCGCCACCCAGCCGCTGGGAGGTTCGCGGGTCGACAAGGGCAGCACCGTCACCCTGCAGGTGTCGGCCGGCCCGCAGCAGGTGCCGGTGCCGAAACTGGCCGGGCTCACCCAGCAGCAGGCCGAACAGCAGCTGAATTCCCAGGGGCTGCGGCTGAATCCGGATGTGAAGCGGGAAGCGTCCAGCACCGAGGACAAGGACAAGATCGTCGGGCAGACCCCCGACGCGGGGCAGAAGATCGATTCCGACGGGCAGGTCACCATCACGCTGGGCTCCGGCCCGGACAAGGTGCGGGTGCCCGACGTGGTCGGCCAGTCCATCGACGTCGCGCAGTCGACGCTGTCGGACACCGCCGGTTTCAAGGTGACCGTGCAGGAGGTGCCGAACAACCAGCCCAAGGGCACGGTGATCGCCACCAATCCGCCCGCGGGCACCCAGGCCGACAAGGGTTCCAGCATCACCGTGCAGGTCTCCAGCGGCGACCAGCTGACCATGCCCGACCTGCGTGGCATGACCCCGGCCCAGGCCGTGGACATGCTGCGGCAGAAGGGCTGGAACGGGCAGGTCAGCCAGAACAACATGAGCACCCTGAACGCGGGTGAGGTGGGGCGCATCCTGGCCCAGCAGCCGACCGCGGGCTCGCCGCTGGGCAAGAGCCAGACGGTGACCATCACGACCGGCGTGCTCTCGCTCGGCCCGCCGTGATGCCGATTCCACTGTGAGAAAAGGGGGTTCGCGGACTGTCCGCGAGCCCCCTGTGTTTCATGTGAAACCTTCGGCGCGCGAAACCTACAGTCGCAGATGACGGTTCATCGACATGGCCTCTTCGGCCAGATCCGGCAGCTCGATCACCTCGACGCCGTGCTCGCGCAGCTTCTCCACCCCGACGCAGTGGTCCACGAAGGTGCCGGGCTCCCGCCAGGCGATGACCACGCGCCGGATGCCGGCCCGGAGAATGCGGTCCGTGCAGGGCAGCCGATCCTGGCTCGCCCGCTGCGAGCACGGTTCCAGCGTGCTGTACAGCGTGGACGACGGCAGCCGCGGATCGTCCGGCTCCAGCTTGTTCAGCGCCGACTCCTCGGCGTGCACCTTGTCGTCGGTCTCCCGCGACCAGCCGTGCGCGATCTCCACCCCGTCCACACCCACGATCACCGCGCCCACCGCGAAGGCGGTGTCGCTGTGCGGGCACAACCGCGCCAGGCCGATGGCGTGCCGCATCCACCCGCGATCCAGCCGTGCCTCATCCGACATCGGAATCCTCCTTCGGCAGATAGCGCAGCAGCGCGATATCGCCGATCCGGCCCACATCGGCCAGCTGCATGCGGTGATTGGGGCCGCCCGGGAAGGCGGCGGGCCCGAGAAAGCGCGGGGCGGCCGGATCCCCGACCACGACCGGCGCCACGGCCATCCAGATCTCGTCGGCCAGACCGGCGGACAGGAAGCCGGTGTGAATGGCACCGCCGCCCTCGACCATGAGCCGCTCCAGGCCGCGTTTGCCCAGGTCATCGAGCAGGGCATCGAATTCGATCAACGCGCCGAGGGAGACGACCTCGGCCAGCCCGGCCAAACGGTCACCGATGCGGGTGGCGCCGGAATCGGTGGTGTAGACCAGTCTTTCGCCGCCGCAGTGCCAGAACCGCAGTTCCGGGTCGAGATCGCCACCGGCGGTGACGATCACGCGTACCGGATACTCCGGCTTGCCCGCGGCGACCCGATGCAGGCGCCGATCCGCACTGTTGACCAGCAGCCGGGGATTGTCGCGCCGCAGGGTTTCCGCGCCGATCAGGATGGCGTCCGAGTCCGCGCGCAGCGCGTCCACCCGATCGAAATCGGCCGCATTGGACAGCAGCAGCCGGTCGGGGCCGGTGTCGTCGATATAGCCGTCGATGCTGACGGCCACCGACAGCATGACGTGCGGCCTCATGACGCGAGTGCCGCGACCTCCGCCTCCAGGGTCTGCACCAGTCCCTCCGCCGGCCGCTCGCCGCACACGCCCAGCCAGTTGGCGAGCATGCGGTGCCCGCCCTGGGTGAGCACGGATTCGGGATGGAACTGCACACCGTGGATGGGCAGATCGCGATGCCGCAGAGCCATGACGATGCCGGATTCGGTGCGGCCCAGCACCTCCAGCTCCGGCGGCATGGTCTCCTCGAGGACGGTCAGCGAGTGGTAGCGGGTGGCGATGAACGGATCCGGCAGACCGGCCAGCACGCCCGCGCCGATGTGGAAGACCTCGCTGGTCTTGCCGTGCAACAGTTCGGGGGCACGGGTCACGGTGGCGCCGAACGCTTCTCCGATGGCCTGATGACCCAGGCAGACGCCGAGCAGCGGAGTGGCGTGCCGGGCGGCGGCGTGCACCAGGTCGATGCTGGCGCCGGCGCGATCGGGGGTGCCGGGCCCGGGGCTGATCAGCACCCCGTCGTAGTCCTGCACAACCTTGTCCACATCCGCGAGCCGATCATCGTCGTTGCGCCAGACCTCGGCATCCACACCCAGCTGTCCGAGATACTGAACCAGGTTGAACACGAAGCTGTCGTAGTTGTCGACGACCAGTACACGCATGATTCGAGAGTAGTGGGCGCGGTGCGCGCCGTCGCACGCAATACCGCCGAACCGTGTCGCCACAATCGACCGCGCACTCCCCAACGACACTTTCCACAGGGTTGCCGGGATAATGTCTATGCAGACAGAACGCCGAATACGAGGACGTCATGCCTAAGTCAAAGGTCCGGAAGAAGACCGACTACACGATCAACCCGGCCAGCCGCACGCCCGTACGCGTGAAATCGGCAGGTCCGTCGCCGGTCTGGTATGTCGCCATCATGCTGGGCTTCATGCTGGCCGGGCTGGCCTGGCTGCTCGTCTACTACCTGGCGAACGAGCACATCGGCTGGATGAGCGACCTGGGCGCGTGGAACTTCCTGATCGGGTTCGGCCTGATGGTCGTCGGCCTGATCATGACCATGCGCTGGCGCTGAGTCCAGCACATGTGTGGCTTACACCATTGTTATTCATACACACCTGTGGATGAGCCTGTGGACAACTCGAGGAGGGAGTGGGGACAGTGACAGCCCCCGATCCCTCCTCCCATCTCGCCTGGTCCACACCCCCGGCCGCGCTCGCGGCCTGCGGCGTCGGCGGCATCGCGCTGGTCGTGGCCGCCTTCGTGACGAACGATGCGCCCGGCCGCCTGCTCATCGGAGCGGCCGCGGTGGGACTGCTCTTCCTCACCGGCATGGGGTTGCGGCAGCGGCCGCGCCTGGCGATCGAGCCCGGTGACCCTGTGCATATCGTGGTGCGCGGCCTGACCGGGCAGCAGCGCTACACGCCCCAGCAGATCCTGCGCGTCCGCGTGGTGTACTACCGGCGACTCGGCCGGCGGATGCCCATGCTCGAGATGGATGTGGATCACCACGGCGAGGAGAAGCTGCTGATCCTGGGCCGCTGGGATCTGGGCGCGCACCCCGAGGACGTCCTCGAGGTGCTGCGTACTCACCTGGCGCGCTAGAGGCTCGGCGCGGCCAGCACCGTCGCGAGTACCGCGAGCAGAGACACCACCGCCACCGCCGCCCAGCCGATGTTCAGTGCCGTGCGGGTCTCCCGAATCCCCAGCCAGCGCGGCACGTAGAGGATGCCGGTGGTGGCGACCGTGCCCGCCAGCAGTCCGCCCAGGTGCGCCCAGATCGAGATGCCGGGCACCGAGAAGGTGATGATCAGGTTGATCGCCAGCAGCACCGCGATCTGGGTGAGGTTCTGCCGGGTGCGCAGCATGATCACGGCGACCGCGCCGAAGATGCCGAAGATCGCGCCCGACGCGCCCGCCGAGGCGGTGAGCGGATCCGACAGCGCGGTCACCGCCGCCGAACCGCCGAGCAGCGAGGCCAGGTAGACGGCCACGAATCGCCCACGGCCCAGCGCCACTTCGCAGTACGGGCCGAGCACGTAGAGCGCGAACATATTGGCCAGCAGGTGAATCGGCCCGTAGTGCAGGAAGCCCGAACCCAGCACCCGAGCCCAGCCGCCGTCGCCGACGAAAGCGGGCACCAGCACCCAGTCGTAGAACAACCGCGACCGCTGGTTGTCCATCAGGCTGTGTGCCTGCAGCGCGGTGACCGCGTAGACGACCACATTGATCGCGATCAGCGAGTAGGTGACGTACGGGTTGGGTATCCGCGACACCGCGGTCCCGGCGGCGTTGCGGACCGGCCGGACGTCGTTGCGGCCCTGCTGGACACACTCCACGCAGTGCTGTCCGACCGCGGCCGGGGTGAGGCATTCGGGACAGGCCGAGCGGCCGCACCGGGTGCAGGCCAGACCGGTGGGCCGGTCGGGGTGGCGGTAGCAGGTCGGCGCGGGCGGCTGGGGTTGCATGTGAATTCTCTTCGGCTCTGGCCTGGTTCGGCCGTGTCAGGAGATGGTGATGCTGTTGATCACGACGTCGCCGTCCCTGGGACGGTCGTCGTCATCGGTCGGCAGGCCGGCGATGGCGTCGACCACCTTGCGGGATTCGGGGTCGAGGACCTCACCGAAGATGGTGTGCTTGCGGTTCAGACCCGGCTGCGGGCCCAGGGTGATGAAGAACTGGGAGCCGTTGGTGCCCGGCCCGGCATTGGCCATGGCCAGCAGATAGCCGCGGGTGAAGCGCAGTTCCGGGTGGAATTCGTCCTTGAACTCGTAGCCGGGACCCCCGCGGCCGGTGCCGGTGGGGTCGCCGCCCTGAATCACGAATCCGTCGATCACGCGGTGGAAGATGGCGCCGTCGTAGAACGGTCCGGAGTCGGTGCCGGAGGCGTTCTTCGTGGTGTACCGCGCGGAACCGTCGGCCAGGCCGAGGAAGTTGCGGACCGTGGCGGGGGCGTGGTTACCGAAGAGCGAGATCTTGATGTCACCGTGGCTGGTGTGCAGCGTCGCCACGGCGGTCTGATTCGGTGAGGTCACGCCCGCCAGCCTAGGCGCAGGCCCGGAACCCGTTCCGAATCGGCACACTGTGCACTCGGAAAATGACCTAGTCATGTGATTCCCTGCCCGAATCCGGGCACAAAAGTGGCGGAAAGGGCCGCGGCATGGCAAGTTCTGTCGGGTGAATGACGGGGTTCCGGTCGATCTGGTGCGCCATGTAGCGGCCTCCACCGGCCTGCCGCCCGCCGTCGCGGCCCGCGTGGTCGCCGACGTCGTCGGATACTTCGACGAGACCGCCGAGCAGTTCGTGCGCCGCAGACATGCCGAACTGCAGGGTCGTCAGGTCCGCAATGCCGAGATCTGGCAGCGCCTGGCGGCGGAGCTCGCGCAGCGCCCGGTGGCCGCCCCCGACTTCACCGAACGACAACTGCGTCGCATCGTCTACGGGTGAGGAGTCCGTCGCGCAATGTGTGGAATCGTCGGTTACATCGGGCACCGTGAGGCCGTCCCGGTCCTGCTGGAGGGCCTGCACCGGCTCGAGTACCGGGGCTACGACTCCGCGGGACTGGCCGTGCCGCACCGCGGCCGGCTGCGGGTCACCAAGACCCAGGGCCGGGTCCAGGACCTGCGTGACCGGGCCGACGCCGAGGGCGCCCGGCTGCGCGGCAATGTGGGCATCGCGCACACCCGCTGGGCCACCCACGGCGAGCCCTCCGACGCGAACGCGCACCCGCACACCGACGGCTCCGGCCGGATCGCGATCGTGCACAACGGCATTGTGGAGAACGCCGAGGAACTGCGCGCCGCGCTGACCGCCGACGGGGTGGAGTTCGTCTCCGACACCGATACCGAGGCCATCGCGCACCTGGTGGCCGCCGCCCTGGACGGGGCCGAAACGCTCGAGGATGCGGTCCGCACCGCGCTGCACCGGGTCGAGGGCACCTACGGCCTGCTGGTGCTCGACGCCCGCCGACCCGACGAGCTGGTGGTGGCCCGCAACGGCTCCCCCATCGTGCTCGGCGTCGGCGACGGCGAGATGTTCGTGGCCTCCGATGTGGCCGCGCTGGTGCACCACACGCAGCGCGTGGTGTTCCTCGACGACGGCGAGCTGGCCACCGTGCGCGCGGGCGAATTCCGCACCAGCACACTCGGTCTCGAGGCGCGCCGCACCGACAAGATCCCCACCACCATCGACATGGCGGCCGAGGACTACGCGCTGGGCGGGTACCCGGACTTCATGCGCAAGGAAATGGCCGAACAGCCCGACGCGGTGCGCCGGGCGCTCCGCGGCCGTCTGGACGAACGATTCGCCACGGCCCACCTGGGTGGCCTCAATATGGACGCGCGCGAGCTGCGCGGCATCAGCAAGGTGGTGTTCCTGGGCTGCGGCTCGGCCTACTACGCCGGCCAGCTGGGCGCGCAGCTGGTCGAGGAGCTGGCCCGGATTCCGGCCACCGCCGAGCCCGCCTCGGAGTTCCGCTACCGCAATCCGGTGGTGGACCCGGACGCCCTGTACGTGGCCATCAGCCAGTCCGGCGAGACCCTGGATACCCTTGCGGCCGTTCAGGAATTGCAGCGCAAGGGCGGCCGGGTGATCGGCGCGGTGAACGTGGTGGGCAGCGCCATCGCCCGGGAGTGCGGTGCGGGCGTGTTCCTGCACGCGGGCCCGGAGGTGTCGGTGGCCTCCACCAAGGCGCTCACCAATATGACGGTGTCGTTCGCCATGCTGGCGCTGCTGCTGGGCCGGGTGCGGGATCTGTCCGCGGCCGGCGGTGAGCGCATCGTCAGCGGACTGCGCGCGCTGCCCGACGCGATCGACGCGGTGCTGGCCGCCGACGAGGAGATCGCCGATGTCGCGTCCCGATTCGCCAAGGCGCGCAGCATGTTCTTCATCGGCCGGGTACGCGCCTGGCCGGTGGCGCGCGAGGGCGCGCAGAAGCTCAAGGAGATCTCCTACATTCACGCCGAGGCGTACCAGGGCTCCGAGCTCAAGCACGGCCCGCTGGCGCTGATCGATCCGGAGATGCCGAGCATCGTGCTGGTCCCCGGCGACGAGCTGCTGGCCAAGAACATCACCACCATCGAGCAGATCAAGGCGCGCGGCGGGCCGGTCATCGCGGTTACCAATACCGATCTGCCGGATGGCCTGGCTGACGCGGTGATCCGGGTCCCGGCGGTGTGCCCGGAGCTGGACGCGATCATCCTGACCATCCCGCTGCAGCTGCTGGCCTATCACACGGCCATGGCGCTGGGCCGGGACGTGGACAAGCCTCGCAATCTGGCCAAGAGCGTTACCGTCGAGTAACCGCGTTCGCTCCCCCGTTCGTGCACGAATTCCATTGCTGTGCCAGCATGGTCGGATGGAGCTGGGGAGCGTTCGTAACAAGGTCATTGTGGCCGCCCTCGTCGCGATTGCGGGCGGCGTCATCGCGTTCTTCGTGAGCAAGCGCCCGCAGCCGCAGGCGCCGGCCGCGGAGCCGCCGCGCCTGGGCTACTCGCGCAACGGCTCGGCGCCGACTCCGGACCTGACCCCGACCCGCTGACAGGTCAGCGGCTCACCGACCGTTTGTACTGATTCAGCGCCAGCGGCACGAAGATCGCGAGAATCACCACGACCCACATCAGGGTGGTCGCGACGGGGTGCCGCATGGGCCAGACATCCGCGCTCAGCCCCATCGGGCTGGTGTTGCCGAACAGGTCGCGGGTCGCCTGGGTCACCGCCGACACCGGATTCCACTCCGCCACCACACGAAGCACCGTGGGCAGGTTGGCGGTGGGCACGAAGGTGTTGGCGATGAAGGTGAGCGGGAAGATCACCATGAAGTTGGCATTGTTGTACACCTCCGGCGCCCGCACGATCAGGCCGATAGTGGCCAGGATCCACGACATCGCGTAGGCGAACAGCAGCAGCAGGACATACGCGAGCACGGCGTCGACGAGCGAGCCGCGGATCCGCCATCCCACCACCAGGCCGGTCAGCGACATGACGATCAGGCTGAGCACATTCATCACCATGTCCGCCACGGTGCGGCCGATCAGCACCGCGGACGGCGCCATGGGCAGCGAGCGGAAGCGGTCGATGATGCCCTTCTGCATATCCTCGGCCAGGCTCAGACCTGTATAGGTGGCCCCGAACACCACGGTCTGGGCGAAGATGCCGGCGATGAGGAATTCCCGGTAGGACGTGCCCTGCACGGTAATCGCCGAGCCGAAGATGTAGGCGAACAACAGCACGAACATGATCGGCGCCAAGGTCGAGAAGACCAGCACGTCCGGCACGCGCCGGATCTTGATGACATTGCGCTTGGTGATGGTCAGGCTGTCGCTGACGACCATGGCGAATCGCTGTGCGAGCGAGGGCTTCTCGGCGACGGCGAGGATGGCGCTCATCGGGCACCACCCCCCAGGTTCTCGTCGGCGGAACGATTTCCGTTGACCAGCTCCTCGGCCTCGTGCCCGGTCAGCGACAGGAACACGTCATCGAGCGAGGGTCGGCGCAGACCCACATCATGAATGCGCACTTCATGTTTCGTGAGTTGCCCGATGGCGTCCACCAGCGCCTGCGAGCCGTCCTCGACCGGCACGATGATGCGTCGCAGGCCGGGTTCGAGGCGAATCTCCCCGTGCGCCAAGCCTTCCAGCGCCTGCTGTGCGATGGCCAGATTGTCGGCGTGGTCGACGACGAGCTCGATGCGGTCGCCGCCCACCATGGCCTTGAGTTCGTCGGAGGTGCCCTTGGCGATGACCCGGCCGTGGTCGATGACGGCGATGGAATCGGCCAGCCGATCGGCCTCCTCCAGGTGCTGGGTGGTCAGCAGCAACGTGGTGCCGCCCGCCACCAGCTCCTCGATGACATCCCAGAGATCCAGGCGCGCACGGGGATCCAGCCCCGTGGTGGGTTCGTCCAGGAACAGCACCGGCGGATTCGCCACCAGCGCGCCGGCCAGGTCGAGCCGGCGCCGCATGCCGCCGGAGTAGCCCTTCACCGGCCGGTCGGCCGCGTCGGCGAGCCGGAAGCGGTCCAGCAGCTCGCGGGCGCGCTCCTTACTGCGCTGCACGCCCATGTGGTACAGCCGCCCGACCATCTCCAGATTCTCGAAGCCGGTGAGGTATTCGTCGACGGCCGCGTACTGCCCGGAGGTGCCGATACGGGAGCGCAGCAGCTGCGGATCCTTCAGCACGTCCACCCCGGCGACGGTGGCCTGGCCCGCGTCCGGGATCAGCAGGGTGGTGAGCACGCGCACGGTGGTGGTCTTGCCAGCGCCGTTGGGACCGAGCAAGGCGGTCACGGTGCCTTCGGGAACGGACAGGTCCAGGCCGTCGAGGGCGACCAGATGGCCGTACCTCTTGACCAGACCCTCGGCGACTATCGCGTCGGGCATGATTCTCCTGGTGTCTCGTGGTGGGACTGCCGCAACGACTCTCAACTGCCATTACACCAAAGAGGCCGCATCCCGTTGGGGGTCCGGCGGTGCTCGGGGTTGCCGGTACGGGATGCGACCGATTCGATGATCCGCCGACACACCGGCCACGATCGCGAGTAGTGCACTACTCGAATCGATTTCGGCGAAGGGCGCAATTCGGTCACGCCGTCATGGTCTCACCCGGGTACGACACTTTTTCCGCGAAAAAAACTTCGAACGCGGGCCCCCGATAGCCACACAATCCGAATTCGTCGCGTAGGATCGTTCCCGTCGGCCCCTCCCCCCCGGGCCGACCTTACGCGGGCCTCGGCTAACTCCCCCCCTTCGCCGAGGCCCGCCCCCATTCCCGCAGTCGGTTCGCCCGGCGGCGGAATCACCGCCCGGCAGCGGAACCGCTCAGACCAACGGCCGAATCTCATTGCGGCGCAGCACATGCCCGTACAACCGGTTGATGCCCTTCACCCGCACCGTGGCCAGATGCCGCAGCATGAATTCCGGGTCGGTCTCGATCGCCGCCGCCGCGCCGTCGTCGACCAGCACCGTGCCCGGCCGGGCCACACCGGTGAGCCGGGCGGCGGTATTCACCACGGAGCCGTAGAGGTCGCCGAAGCGTTGCAGGACCTCGCCGTAGGCCAGCCCCACCCGCAGTTCCTGGGTGACGCCGTGCGAGGCGATGGCGGCCTCCTGCACGGCCAGCGCGATGCGCGCGCCCTGGGCGGCGGTGTTCGCCGCGAACATGACTTCGTCACCGACGTTCTTGATCACCCAGCCGCCATTGGCCACGATCGCATTGCTGGTGGCCGTCTCGAAGGCCTCCAGCAGCGCCGACAGCTCATCGGCCTCCAGGTGACGGGTCAGGCGGGTGTAACCGACCATGTCGGCGAATCCGACGGCGAGTTCGCGCAGCGTGTCCCCGGCCACCGCTCCCCCGTCCAGCGACCGCGCCAGCGCGGCGTCCAGGTGCCGGCGGAAGGCATAGCGCTGCAATGTCTCGAACTCGGTGACCACCTCGTCGGTGGCGATGCGCGCGGCCTCCGTCGGATCGATGTCCGGCCGCTCGCGGGTGATGGTGGCGAGGCGATCCAGGATCTCCTCGGTCACCAGATCGACCTGCCACTCGGCCAGCCGGGCCATGGACCGGCCCAGCGTGCGCGCCGCGGTGGTCTGCCGGTGCACGTCCGCGGAGGCCAGCACGTGCAGTTTGGCGAAGGTCCGGGCGGCCTCGACATCGGAGTCGCCGTACTCCACGGCCTCGTCGTCCGGGTCGGCCGGGAATCCGAGCGCCACCCACAGCCGCCGGGTGACGCTGTTGGGCAGCCCGGTCAGGTCCGACACCTGGTGCCGGTTGTACTTGCGCGGCCCGCTGAGCAGATAGGGCTCCACCACGGACTGCACCAGTTCGGACATCTCAGTGGGCGCCATACTTCGACCTTACGGCGTGAATCGAGCGGAAAACCCCGGCTTGTTTCGTGTCACAGCCCCGAACTTCCCGGGCGGTTTCACCGCCCCGCCACCGCGTGAAACCGCGGCTGCTCGGACCGAACGGCGCGCGCGGGACCACCCCTGTGTGGATCCTGTCCGACGGTGACCGGCATGCGATACGCGGGCAGCCCCCGCCAGATCACCTGCGCGGGTGTGTCTTTCGGTGGCCGACGTGGCGAAGCAGCTAAGGGTGTGCCGATTTCGTCATCAGGTTGACGAAATCGGCACACCGTCAGCGGTTTTCAGCGGGTGGTGACCTCGTGCCAGAGGTCGGCGTCATTGCGCTGACGCAGCTTGCTGATTCCGAAGACAACGGCGGCGATCACAACGAGGGTGAGGACGAATTTCATGTCTCCCACCCTACGTGGCGGAGTCTTGACGAACAAACATAGGACTCCTATGGTTTCGGCATGACGATCCCAGCCCCCGCCGGATACACCTACGACAGCCCGAATCTCACGTCCTCCCCGATCTCGCCGGACGAGCTCGCCGAACTCCAGCGGTCGCTGCTGTGGAGCGGCGAGGACGCCGCGGCCCTGCGGCGGGCCGGGGAGATCCTGGTGCCGCAGACCGATCGAATCCTCGACGTCTGGTACGGATTCGTCGGCGCGAACAGCCATCTGGTCGCCGCCTTCGCCGGCGCCGACGGGCAGCCCGATCCGGCGTACCTGGCGGCCGTGCGGGCCCGGTTCGGGCAGTGGATCGCCGATGTGTGCACCCGCGAGTACGACGCGAACTGGCTGGCCTACCAGGAGGAGATCGCGCGCCGCCACCACACCTCCGGCAAGAACCGCACCGATGGGGTGGACTCGCCCGCCACCCACATCCCCCTGCGGCATCTGCTCGCGCTCATCGTGCCGATCACCGTGACGGTCCGCGACTTCCTGGGCGCGACCGGCGCACCCGCCGCCGAGGTCGATGTCATGTATCACGCCTGGTTCAAGGCGATCACCCTGTCGGCGGTGCTTTGGGCCAGGCCGTACAGTCCTGACCTGTGGTGAATGCGGGAGACGACAACGAGGTCGCGGACAAGGTGGTCGCGGCATTGGACCGGATCGCCCGCGGCGTCCGCACCCACCGTCAGGCCATCGCCTCCCGCACCGGTCTGACGCCCCTGCAACTCGAACTACTGCGCACCCTCGCCGACGGCCCGCCGCCGGAACCCCTCACCGGGCTGCTGGCCGCCGAACTCGGGGTCAGCCAGCCCACGGTGTCGGATTCGCTGCTGGCGCTGGAACGCAAGGGTCACGTGGCCCGGCAGCCCGCCCCGGGCGACCGCCGGCGCAGCGCCATCGTCCTCACCCCCGACGGCGCCGAACTGGCCGCCGAGATCCGCGCCGCGGACGACGTGTTGCGCGCCTGCGTCGCGGATCTGCCCGGCGCACAACAGGATCAGACCCTGCGCACCCTGCTCGACCTGATCGCCGGGCTGCTCCGGGCCGGGGTGGTGCAGGTGGCCCGCACCTGCACCACCTGCCGCTTCTACCGCCCGGGCGAGGGGGGTACGCCCCGCTGCGACCTGCTCCAGCAGCCGCTCCCCCCAGGCGACCTCCGCGTCAACTGCCCCGAGCACCAACCGGCAGGCGACTGAGCACGGGGTTTGACCTGGGCCAACCCCGACATGTACCTTCGTGCAGGTCTGGGGCCTTAGCTCAATTGGCAGAGCACTGCCTTTGCAAGGCAGGGGTTAGGGGTTCGATTCCCCTAGGCTCCACGAACGAAAGCCGCAGGTTGCCTCGCAACCTGCGGCTTTTTCGTATTCCGTGCGCGTCGTATCTTGATGCCGCAGTGGCCGAATCGTGAAATGAAAAAAGCCTCCCGGTATTCCGGAAGGCGTTTTCGATCTTTTGAGTGGGCCTAGGAGGACTTGAACCTCCGACCTCTTCGTTATCAGCGAAGCGCTCTAACCGCCTGAGCTATAGGCCCTCAATGGGTGTTCGAAGTGTGTGACTCGAACGAGGCAGAAGATTACCGTACCGGAGCGCCGATAACCAAAACGGCCGGTCAGCGCCCTGCACGGGGCAGGACGGACCGGCCGTAGCGGCGGATCGAAACAGCGGTTTCTAGTCGGGATCGGCCAGGGTGACCTGGATGCCGCCGACCAGATCGGTGCACTGGTTGTAGACGAAGACGCCGACCGTGGACAGCGCCGTCAGCAGCACCACATTGATGAGACCGATCACACCGGCGTAGCCGAAGACCGTGCCCGCGTCGATGAGCGCCGAGGAGCTGTCCGAACTGGAGTCGGTGAAAGTGGAGACGGTGGAGTTCAGGCGCTCCCAGACGCCCATGCCCTCGAGCACCAGGTACAGCAGGCCGACGGCCAGCATCCACACGAAGAACATCGCCACGCTGATCACCAGCGAGACCTTCAGCGTGGACCACGGGTCGATGTGGCGCAGCTGCACGGTGGCGCGCAGCGGCTCACCGGTGGCCGCGGCCTGCGCCACCGCCGCGGGGGCGGACGGCGAGACCGGACCGGCCGGCGCGATCGGCTCCGGCGGCGGCAGCGGGTGCCGCAGCTCGGACAGATCCGGCAGATCCTTGACCAGTTCCGGGCGGGCGATGCTGCGGGTCGGTCCGTCGATGCCGACGGACTTCACCATGGCCGCCTCCTTGCGCGCCGCCTTGGCCGCCAGGTCGGCGGTGGTGCGGGCATTGGAGACGCCGGCATTGAGGCCGCCGCCCTGCAGACCGCCGCCCTTGAGGCTGGCGGTGCTGCCCGGTGTCGGGGCCTGGCCCGGGCGGTACAGGTTGGACTGCGGCTCCCGCTGCGGCAGCTGCGACCAGCCTTCCTGGAAGGGCGAACCGCCCTGGGTGTCCGCGGCCTCCGGTGCCGCAGCATCTGCCGAATTGTTACCTTCCGGCCCGAAATCGCCGGACTGGTCCGACAATTCGGGTGATTGCGGCGCACCGCCGTCGTTCCCGCCGGTCCGCGGAATAGGCCGCGGCGGAATCGGGGACGGGGCGATTCTCTCGGTCACGCCATTGGCATGACCGCGCTGGTCATTCGGCTGATTCGTGGTCAATGGTGAATCCTTCGATCCGTTTGTGCCGCCGCTGCTGTGGTGAAACTACTGCTTCGCCGAACCGCTGGTGTCATCTTCGGCAACCTGGTCGGGCTCATCCGCGTTCCGGGCGATCGCGAGCAAAATATCGCCCTCGCCCAGGTTCATCAACCGCACGCCCTTGGTTTGGCGACCGGCCTTGCGAACCTGGTTCGCCGCGGTGCGAATGACACCGCCACCGGAGGTGATCGCATACAACTCATCGTCATCATTGACGATGAGCGCACCGACCAGATTGCCACGCTTCGCGTCGTACTGGATCGTCAGCACACCCTTGCCGCCGCGACCCTGCGCCGTGTACTCGTCGATGGCCGTGCGCTTGGAGTACCCACCCGCCGTCGCGACCAGCAGATAGATGCCCTCCGCGTCGCGAACGACGTTGAGCGACAACAGTTCATCGTCGGCATTGAAGCGCATGCCCTGCACGCCGGAGGTGGCCCGGCCCATCGGGCGCAGCACCTCGTCATTGGCATTGAAGCGGATGGACTGGCCGTGCGCCGACACCAGCAGCAGATCGTCGTCCGCCGAACACAGTGCCGCACCGACCAATTCGTCCTCATCGCGCAGATTCACCGCCACGATGCCGCCGGTCCGGTTGGAATCGAAGTCGGTCAGCTTGGACTTCTTGACCAGACCCTTGCGGGTGGCCAGCACCAGATAGGGCGCGTCCTCGTAGGACTTGAGCTGAATGACCTGGGCGATCTTCTCGTCCGGCTGGAAGGCGAGCAGGTTCGCCACGTGCTGGCCGCGCGCGGTGCGGTTGGCCTCGGGCAGCTCGTACGCCTTGGCCCGGTACACCCGGCCCTTGTTGGTGAAGAACAACAGCCAGTCGTGGGTGGAGGTGACGAAGAAGTGCTTGACGATGTCGTCCTGCTTGAGACCCGCGCCCTGCACGCCCTTGCCGCCGCGCTTCTGCGAACGGTAGAGGTCGGTCTTGGTGCGCTTGGCGTAGCCGGTCTCGGTGATCGTCACGACCACGTCCTCGCGGGCGATCAGATCCTCGTCCTGCACATCGCCGTCGGCCGCGATGATCTTGGTGCGGCGGTCGTCGCCGTACTTGTCGACGATCTCGGCCAATTCGTCACGGACGATGGCGCGCTGGCGCTCCGGCTTGGCCAGGATGTCGTTGAGGTCCGCGATCTCGGCCTCGATCTTGGCCAACTCGTCGAGGATCTTCTGACGCTCCAGGGCCGACAGGCGGCGCAGCTGCATGTCGAGGATGGCCGTCGCCTGGATCTCGTCGATCTCCAGCAACTGCATCAGGCCGGTGCGCGCGGTCTCGGTGTCGGCCGAGCGGCGGATCAACGCGATCACGGCGTCCAGCTGGTCGAGCGCCTTCACCAGACCGCGCAGGATGTGA
Organism: Nocardia sp. NPDC059228; assembly: GCF_042754245.1. Taxonomy (NCBI): domain Bacteria; kingdom Bacillati; phylum Actinomycetota; class Actinomycetes; order Mycobacteriales; family Nocardiaceae; genus Nocardia; species Nocardia sp. NPDC059228. Next base: position 92,838 of record NZ_JBHZAL010000011.1, read on the forward strand.
GCCCGCTCCTCCGCCTTGCGCAGCAGGTAGCGGGTGCGCCGGATGATGACTTCCAACTGGTGATTCACATACAGCCGGATCATCTGATCCAGGCGCAGCGTGCGCGGCACCTTGTCGACGATCGAGAGCATGTTGCAGCCGAAGGAGGTCTGCAGCTGGGTGTGCTTGTAAAGGTTGTTCAGCACCACCTTGGCGATGGCGTCGCGCTTCACCGTGATGACGATGCGCAGACCGACACGGTCGGACGACTCGTCGTGGATGTCGGAGACACCCGCGATCTTGCCGTCCTTCACCTGCTCGGCGATGGCGTTGATGAAGTTGTCGGTATTGACCTGGTACGGCAGCTCGGTGATGACGATCGTGGTGCGACCCCGGTTGTCCTCCTCGATCTCCACCACACCGCGCATGCGGACCGAACCGCGCCCGGTGGTGTAGGCGTCGATGATGCCCTGGGTGCCCACGATCAGGCCGGCGGTCGGGAAGTCGGGGCCCTTCACGCGCTCGATGCACGCCGCGAGGGTGGCCTCCTCGTCGGCGTCGTGGTTGTCCAGCGCCCAGTAGATGGCCTCGGCCAGCTCGTTCAGGTTGTGCGGCGGGATGTTCGTCGCCATGCCGACGGCGATGCCGTTGGAGCCGTTCATGAGCAGGGCGGGCACCCGGCTCGGCAGAACGGTCGGCTCCTGCGTCTTACCGTCGTAGTTGGGGATGAAATCGACCGTCTCGTGGTCGATTTCGCGCAGCATCTCCATGGCCAGCGGCGTCAGGCGGCACTCCGTGTAACGCATGGCGGCCGCGCCGTCGTTGCCGCGGGAACCGAAGTTGCCCTGGCCGTCGACCAGCGGGTAGCGCAGCGCCCACGGCTGCGCCATGCGCACCAGGGTATCGTAGATCGCGGTGTCACCATGCGGGTGGTAGTTACCCATGGTGTCGGCGACCGGGCGCGCGGACTTCACGTAGCCGCGGTCGGGCCGATACCCGTTGTCGTACATCGCGTACAGGATCCGGCGGTGCACCGGCTTCAGGCCGTCGCGCACCTCCGGCAGCGCGCGGCCCACGATCACGCTCATGGCGTAGTCGATGTAGGAGTTCTGCATCTCCTGCTGGATGTCGACCGGCTCGATGCGGTCGCCACCCGAGGGCGGAAGCGAAGTCTCAGTCATGAATCAGGTCTCCGTCAGAAGTAGGGGTGGTCCTCGCGGCGCGCACGCGGAGGCCGAAAAGGCCTCCGCTGTCGCGAATTACACGTCGAGGAACCGGACGTCCTTGGCGTTCCGAGTGATGAAGCTGCGGCGAGCCTCCACGTCCTCACCCATGAGGATCGAGAACAGCTCATCGGCCGCGGCCGCGTCATCGAGCGTGACCAGACGCAGAACGCGCACGGTCGGATCCATGGTGGTCTCCCACAGCTCCTTCGGGTTCATCTCACCGAGACCCTTGTAGCGCTGGATACCGTCGTCCTTGTTGATCTTCTTACCGGCCGCCAGCCCGCGCTCCAGCAGACCGTCGCGCTCCTTGTCCGAGTACGCGAACTCCGGCTCGGACCGCTGCCACTTCAGTTTGTACAGCGGCGGCATCGCCAGATACACGTGACCGTGCTCGACCAGCGGGCGCATGAAGCGGAACAGCAGGGTCAGCAGCAGCGTCGAGATGTGCTGGCCGTCGACGTCGGCGTCGGCCATCAGCACGATCTTGTGATAGCGCAGCTTGGCGATGTCGAACTCGTCGTGGATGCCGGTGCCGAACGCCGTGATGATCGACTGCACCTCGGTGTTCTTCAGCACGCGGTCGATGCGCGCCTTCTCCACATTGATGATCTTGCCGCGCAGCGGCAGGATCGCCTGGTACATCGAATCACGGCCGGACTTGGCCGAACCACCGGCCGAGTCACCCTCCACGATGTAGATCTCGGACTTGCTCGGATCCTTCGAGCGGCAGTCGGCCAGCTTGCCCGGCAGACCGCCGATATCGGTGGCCGACTTGCGGCGCACCAGCTCACGCGCCTTACGGGCCGCGACCCGCGCCTGCGCCGACGAAACCGCCTTCTGCACAATCGTCTTCGCATCGGCGGGGTTCGCCTCGAACCAGTGCGAGATGTGCTCGTTGCAGGTGCGCTGGACGAAGGACTTCACCTCGGTATTGCCGAGCTTGGTCTTGGTCTGGCCCTCGAACTGCGGGTCGGCGATCTTCACGCTCACGATGGCGGCGAGACCCTCACGGATGTCGTCACCGGTGAGGTTGCCTTCCTTCTCCTTGAGGAGCTTCTTGTCCTTCGCGTACTTGTTCACCACCGTGGTGAGCGCCGCGCGGAAGCCCTCCTCGTGGGTGCCGCCCTCATGGGTGTTGATGGTGTTGGCGAAGGTGTGGACGGACTCGGAGTAGCCCGAGTTCCACTGCATCGCCACCTCGACCTCGTGGCCGGTGCCCTTGCCGGTGAAGCCGACGATCGAGTTGTGGATCGGCGTCTTGGTCCGGTTGATGTGGCGGACGTAGTCCTCGAGACCGCCCGGGTAGTGATAGGTGCGGGTCTTCGTCTTCGGCTCGGCGGCGGGCGCGTTCTCGTCGAGATGCTTGGGCGCCTCGGCGGTTTCGCTCACCACCTCGTCGGTGATGTCGCCCTCGTGGATCCGCTGATCGGTCAGCGTGATGGTGAGGCCCTTGTTCAGGAACGCCATCTCCTGCAGGCGGCGGGCGACCGTCTCGAAGCTGAAGGTGGTGGTCTCGAAGATGTCCGGGTCCGGGAAGAACCGGATGGTGGTGCCGGTCTTCTTGGTCGACTCGCCTTGGATCAGCTTGCCGGGCTTGGCGTCCTTGTACTCCTGGGTCCAGTGGTACCCGCCGTAGTTCACCTCGGCCTCGAGGCGGGTGGACAGCGCGTTCACCACGGAGATGCCGACACCGTGCAGACCACCCGACACCGCATAGGACTCGCCGTCGAACTTGCCGCCGGCGTGCAGCTGGGTCATGACCACCTCGATGGTCGGCACACCCTGCGCATGCATATCGGTGGGGATACCACGACCGTCGTCGACGACCTCGACACCGCCGTCGGCCAGCAGGGTGACGTCGACACGCGTGGCATACCCGGCCATCGCCTCATCGACCGAGTTGTCGACGACCTCCCAGATCAGATGGTGCAGGCCGCGCTCACCGGTGGAGCCGATGTACATGCCGGGGCGCTTGCGAACCGCCTCCAGCCCCTCGAGCACCGTGATCGACGTCGCGCTGTACGACTGATTGCCCTGCTTGGTCGAGCCTTCTGCGTTGGAGTCCATGGCAGCCACTGGTGGGTAGCTCTCCTTACTTGCTGATCCTCCCGGCACAGTGCATGGCACGCGTGGAACCCTCAGACGCTGTCTGCTCGAGTACCCAGACGCTGTCTGCTCGAGAATTACGGGGGCTCACGCGCGGGCGCTGCGGAACGCGCCGGGAGGTATCGCCGCTAGTTACTCCCCCATCCTACTGGTACGACCGACAGAGAACCCACCTATGACACCCCTGAGTGGGCCGTAGGGTCATGAAATCGACCAGCGACATGACCCGTTATGGGTGCGGGGGGTTCCGGAAGCCTCAGCGGGCGATGTGAGCGCGGGCCCGGAGCGGTTTGCGCGAGGGTTCTCCGTGATCTCCGGACGCCGCGCGTGACGATCTCTTCTCGTTCCACGTGAAACAAACGCCGCGGAGCGGGAATTCGCGGCCTACCCGTAGGTGTCGCGCGGGCCCCGGCCCTTGATGTGCCGCTCGCCCTTGCGCCAACTCGGTGCGGTCGGGCCATTGATTCGGAGCTGTTTGACGACGCCGTTGCCGACCGCGGCCGCGATCTTGGCGAGGATCTGGGATTGGAACATGCGCAACTGGGTCGCCCAGGCCGTGGACTCGGCCTGAATGCTCAGCACGCCGTTCTCCAGCGAGATGGGCTGGGCGTGGGACGCGATGTCCTCACCCACCACGCTGGCCCAGCGGCCGAAAACCGTGCCCTCGGCGACCTTGGCCGACCAGCCGCGGCCCTTGGCCAGCTGCATGGCCAGCGCGGAGAGGGTCTGCGGATCGCGCTCGTCCGGATGCGCACCCGACCAGCCGCTGCGTCGCCGCAGGGCACGGACGCCGCCCTTGCGCGGCGAGGCTCGGCCCTGACCCACCGACTTACCGGCCGCGCGCGCCGCCGCGCGTGCTTCTTCGAGGGCGCGCCGAGCCAGGTCGACGCCGCGCAACTCCGGTTCCGGGCCGGTCCCGTCGCTGGATTGGCGCGGGGCAACGGGATTCGCCTCGGGCGGGGTGTGGTCGTTGCCTTCGGTCGGCCCGGCCATCCACAACTCCTTCCACACCTGGGAATCCCGATGATCATCGGCGGTTCGTCACGTGATTCTGCCGTATCGCACCGACGGACTCACCGGCACGACGCACGATTCCGCCACAAGGTCACATGGACGCCGACTCGGCTATCCGGGACGCCCGGTGATCGGCCTCGCCCGTGGTCTCCACCCGCACCGGCGCGGCATCCAGCTCCCGCGGCACGTCCTCGGGCACCGCGGCGGTGATCAGCACCTGCTCGGCGCCGGCGGCGACCGCGGCCAGGGCGGTGCGGCGCCGGCGATCCAGTTCGGCGAACACGTCGTCGAGGATCAGCACCGGATCGGTTCCGGCGGAACGCAGCAGCTGGAAGGCCCCGAGCCGCAATGCCAGGGCGAAGGACCAGGACTCACCGTGACTCGCGAAGCCCTTCGCGGGCGCGGAACCCAGCATCAGATCCAGATCGTCACGGTGCGGGCCGGCCAGGCACACCCCGCGCTCCAGCTCCTTGGGACGTGCCGCGGCCAGCTCCCGCAGCAGGATCGCCTCCAGCGTCTCCTCGTCCTCGGCCTGTGGCGCACGCGCGGGATCCAGGAATTCCGGCGGCAGGCTCGCGCTGCGGTAACCGATTGCGGCGGGCCGGGATTCGGGCGCGATATCTGAATAAGCCTGTGCAAGATGTGGATAAAGGTCGTGTACCAGGCGCAGCCGCTGCGCCAGCAGCACCGCCCCGTGCGCCGCCAGATGGCCGTCCCACACATCGAGGGTGCTCATCTCCGCGCCACGCGCACCCGAACGGGCATTGCGCCCAGCCGTTTTCAACAGCGCCGACCGCTGCCGCAGCACCTTGTCGTAATCCGCGCGCACCCCGGCCAGCCGCGGCAGTCGCGAGGTGGCCAGTTCGTCCAGGAAGCGCCGCCGCTCCCCCGGATCACCGCGCACCAGCGACAGATCCTCCGGCGCGAACAGCACGGTCTGCAGAATCCCCAGGATCTCCCGCGGCCGCCGTACCGGTGAGCGATTGATCTGGGCGCGATTGGCCGTGCCCTGATTCAGCTCGATATCCACCCGCAGCTCGCGGCCGGTATTGACCACCGTCGCACCGATCCGGGCCTTCTGCGCGCCGATCCGGATGAGCGGAGCGTCGGCCGCCACCCGGTGTGAGCCGAGTGTGGACAGATAGCCGATGGCCTCGATCAGGTTGGTCTTGCCGTTCCCATTGGCGCCCAGGAAAACCGTTCCACCGGGCGAAAGTTCGAGTTCGGCGGCCTCCCAGGACCGGAAATCGCGCAGTGACAGCGCACGCACGTGCATCCGGCTAGTCCACCATGCCCGCGATCGGGTTGGGTACCGGCCCCGGATGGGGATACTCGAACGCGCGCGGCGAATCCGCCACGCGCGCCGAGTTTTTCACAGGTTTGTCAACACTGTGCACAGGTACGTCGTCCGCGCCGGGTCGATGGGTTGCCGAACGGCTCAGCCCGGCAACCGCACCGGCATCAGCAGGTAGATGTAGTTGCCGCTGAGGGCCGAGAACGCGCCCGACTCCAGCTGGGCGGGCTCCTCCTCCGGCGCCGGCAGGAACACGGCCGGGCGGCTGGGAGTGGTGAAACCGAAGGTCACCCGGTCCGAATGCGCGGCGGAGAGGCCGTCGAGCAGGTAGCCGGGATTGAAGGCGATGGTCAGCGGCTCACCGCGGAACTCGGCCTCCAGCCACTCCTCGGCGCGGCCGGCGTCGTCGCCACCGGCGGAGAGCAGCAGGCCCTCCTCGGAGAACTCCAGCCGCACCTGGGCGCCGCGCTCGGCCACCAGGGCCACACGCTTGATGGCCTCGGTCAGCGCGTTCACGGCGAGGGTGGCGATGGAGGTGTGTTCCTTGGGGAGCAACTGGCGGAACTTGGGGAATTCCGCGTCGAGCAGACGCGTGGTGGTGCGGCGGCCGCCGTTCACGATGCCCAGCAGGCCGTCGGTGCCGGTACCGAACGCCAGCTGCACCGGCTGATCGGACGCACCGAGGGTCTTCGCGGACTCGGACAGGGTGCGCGCCGGGACCAGCACCGCGGTCTCCACATCGGCTCGGCCCGGCTGCCATTCCAGCTCGCGGACGGCGAGACGGAAGCGGTCGGTCGCGGCCAGGACCACCTTGGGGCCCTCGATCTCGACGCGGATACCGGTGAGCATGGGGAGGGTGTCGTCACGGCCGGCGGCCACGGCCACCTGGGAGACCGCCTCGGAGAACAGGTCCACGGCGAGCTCACCGGTCTGCGGCGGCAGCTCGGGAAGCTGGGGATAGTCCTCGACCGGCATGGTCGGCAGGGAGAACTTGGCGCTGCCACAGGCGATCAGCACGCGGGTGCCGTCCACCGACACGTCCACCGGCTTGTTGGAGAGTGCCTTGGTGATATCGGCCAGCAGGCGGCCCGACACCAGCACCTGACCCGGACCGGCGACCTCCGCGGCCACCCGCATCTGCGCGGAGACCTCGTAATCGAAACCGGAGACCGTCAGGCCGTCCTCGTCAGCCACGAGAAGCACGCCACCGAGCACAGGCACCGGAGGCCGCGACGGCAGGCTGCGGGCCACCCAGGCTACGGATTCGGCGAAGTCCTCGCGGGCGACCCGAAACTTCATGCTTGCAAGCTCCATCGCCCGGTCTGTCCTCTCCACTGTCGGTCGTTCGGATCTTCGGATCAGTAATCGGCAGTCTCGCACACGGGGCCGACACCAAACCGTACCTGCGCGAGACCGACGTGCCTACGCCGACCCTCCGGCTCGCCACCGGAACTCTGGTGGGCTCTCACGGGCGTTGCCCCTGAACCGCTTCGGCACCGATCCCTTGCCCGTCCTTCTCCTTGCTGCCCGATCGGGTGGGGAGGGGCTGCCCATCGAACCGTGTTCTCCCAACCCGAGATTCCACACACCCTGTTTTAGAAGAACCTTTTCTAGAAGAAGAACTGAAGTAGTAGTAGGTCCTGTTAGTTCTGTGGACTTCGGCCATTCACCCAGGTCGGAGCGTCCGGCGGCGTGTGGATGTCGTCGGGGTGGCTCGAGGATGAACAACGCGTGGCTGTGGAGTTGACCTGCTACTCCACATCTCTCCTCGAGCCATCCTCGAGTTGGTCCCACGTTTCGGGCCATGCTGCGCACATCTGAGCGAAACCGGGGACAACTCGAGGATTCCTCGAGGACCTGACATGGACTCCTCGAGGAATCCACAAGCCGCTGAGCGCATCCGGGCAGGTCAGCCCTCGAGGATGAATCCGCCTGTGGGAACTGTGCACGAAAAGTTGTGCACCCCTGTGCATGACGCCTTGGGGGCAACCCGGTGGACAACAGTGGGATTCCTCGAGGAGTCCACACACTTTCCTCGAGGACTCCTCGAGGAATCCACAACCCCGGAAAACAAAGAACCCCACGTCAGACGACGTGGGGTCCTGTGGACTGTGGATCAGCGCGAACGCTGTTTGATTCGGGCTGTGAGTTCTTGAACCTGGTCGTACACACGCCGCCGCTCGGTCATCTCCTTGCGTACCTTCTTCTCCGCGTACATGACCGTGGTGTGGTCGCGGCCGAAGGCCTGGCCGATCTTGGGCAGGGACAGATCGGTGAGCTCACGGCACAGATACATGGCGATCTGCCGGGCCTGCGCCAGCGGCCGCGCCTTGCCGGGACCGGTCAGCTCCTCCAGCGTGGTGTTGAAGTACTCCGCGGTCACGGCCATGATCGTGGCCGCCGTGATCTCCAGCGTCGCGGTGTCGGGCATCAGATCCCGCAGCACCACCTCGGCCAGCGACAGATCCAGCGGCTGCCCGTTCAGCGACGCGAACGCGGTGACGCGGATCAGCGCGCCCTCCAGCTCGCGAATATTGCGCTCCACCCGGCTGGCGATCAGTTCGAGCACATCGTGCGGCACGTCCAGGCGGTCCATGCGGGCCTTCTTGCGCAGGATCGCGATCCGGGTCTCGAGCTCCGGCGGCTGCACATCGGTGATGAGCCCCCACTCGAACCGGGTGCGCAGCCGCTCCTCCAGCGTCGCCAGCTGCTTGGGCGGTCGGTCGGAGGACACCACGATCTGCTTGTTGGCGTTGTGCAGCGTGTTGAAGGTGTGGAAGAACTCCTCCTGGATACCTTCCTTGCCCTCGATGAACTGGATGTCGTCGACCAGCAGGATGTCGGTCTCCCGGTAGCGGCGCTTGAACGCCACCTTCCGGTCGTCACGCAGCGAGTTGATGAAGTCGTTGGTGAATTCCTCGGTGGACACGTACTTCACCCGCATGCCCGGGAACAGCCGCTGGGCGTAGTGGCCGGCCGCGTGCAACAGGTGCGTCTTGCCCAAACCCGAAGCGCCCCAGACGAACAGCGGATTGTAGGCGCGCGCCGGCGCCTCCGCGATGGCCACCGCCGCGGCATGCGCGAAGCGGTTCGAGGCGCCGATGACGAAGGTGTCGAAGGTGTACTTCGCGTTCAGGCTGGCCGAGGACGGCGCGGGCGCGGGCTCGCGTTCGGGCGTCCGGTTGAAATAGGTCGGCCACGAATTGCGGACATTGACCACCGGCTCGTCGTCGTGCGCCTCGTCCACCGGCCGGCGCGCGGCCGGTTCCTCCGAATAACGCGGCGCGGGTTCGTCCGAATAACGCTGGGGCGCGGGCTCGTCCGAGTACCGCTGCGGGGCGGGTTCATCGGCATAGCGCTGCGGTTCGTCGGAATACCGCTGCGTGGCGGTACGGACGGGTTCGTCCTCGGGATCCGGCGAGAACAGCGACTCCTGCCCGGGCGGCATCGGCGCGCTGCGATGGCTGTCGCGGCGCCGGGGCGGCGCGGGCGGCTCCCCGACCGGCATCGGACGGTCCGGCGCCGGCATCGGCAACTCTTCGGCCATCGGCGGCTGCCCGAATTCCACAGGTGGATAAGCATCGCGCTCGTCATACTCGGCCGGGTAGTCCTGGGGAGGGAGGTAGCGCGGCGCCGCGTACTCCTGCGGACTCGGATACATGGGCTGTGGCCGCTCGCCCAGCGGCGGCTCGGCCGGATACGCGGGCGGCGCGGGTTCGGGTTCGCGCGGGCGCTCGGGCCGGGAGGTCATGCGCGCGTGCCGCGGGGCATTCCCCGAGCGACCGGCGGGCGGATGCTGTTGCGCGCGAATACGCACGCCCAGGCCCTCGACCTGGAGACCGCGACGGGCCAGGGATCGCAGAATGAGCTCCCGCAGGTCCCGCTCGACCGTCACCTGCGCCATCGTGCCCGGCACCGAGAGCAGGGCGAAGCCCTGCGCGAAGGTGATCGGTTCGATAGTGTTGAGCCACGCCTTGTGGGCCTTGCTGACCGGCTGGATCTCCCCGTCCGCGGAACCACTCGCCAACTCGGCGATCACCTCGGGCCAGACAGCCGTCAGCACATTCTGCTCGTCGTCCACGAACGTAGTCCTCCCCGGATGTAGGTCGATAGGAGCAGACGGTCTGCGCTGCTCGGCTCCCCCAGTCACCGGGCGTCGGCGAGTCACCGTCGGCCCTACGAATATGCCACTCCAGGGGTCTTTCCACACAATTATCCACAGATGTGGACAACCTGGGGATACACGCGACCGCGTGTCTGATTCCTCGAATCCGGCGCGTACCTGCGGGTTCACAGCAATCAGCTGGCAAAGTCAACCGCAGTCGCAGCGAAGGACTGGAAAGGACCGTACACGATGCCCGCGCCGCGACACGAACCCGCAGCAAACGCCACGCGGAACGATCGATCCAGTGCGGAAATCGGGCCTCTACCCCCGAGTTTGACCCTCGTCCAGGGGGTAAGTACCCTTCTACAGTCACCCTGTGGTGCGGTGGCGGCTGTCTGCTGCCCGTGCCGACAAGGGTATTGCGCCGAGAGACCCAGGTCCCTCGAGAGCACTGTTTCACCGACAAGCTTCGGGCGTCACCGGATGCCCACCACCTAGAGGAGTGTTGACCGTGGCCAAGGGCAAGCGGACGTTCCAGCCGAACAACCGTCGTCGGGCGCGCGTCCACGGCTTCCGTCTTCGGATGCGGACCCGTGCGGGTCGTGCCATCGTCTCGGCGCGCCGTGGCAAAGGCCGCGCCAAGCTCACGGCCTGATTCGGTAACCCCCGGATGCGGCGTCGTATGTACGACTCGCCGTCCGGTCTCCGGTCCCCCATCCGCCCGCACTCCGCTGGATGCTCAGGTGCTGCCTGAGCCCTACCGGCTGCACCGGCGCATCGACTTTTCCCGGACGGTGCGCCAGGGCCGGCGGATCGGGAGACGGGACCTCGTTGTGCACGTACTGCTACACGATGATCAGTCGAGCGGATCGACCCCGGCCATCCGGGTGGGCGGTCCGCGTTTCGGCTTGATCGTCAGCAAGGCGGTGGGTCCGGCGGTGGTACGCCACCGGGTGGCCCGCCGCCTGCGTCATATCTGCGCAAGCTTGACGGCCGAATTGCCCGGCGGCGCAGACATCGTCATTCGCGCCCTGCCGGGTGCGGCCGGCGCGCCCTCCGACGAACTGCTGCGTCAATTGCACAGCGGTTTGCGCAAGCTCGGCGCTCTGTCATGAACGCCCTGCGCGCCGCTGCCCGGATACCGGCCAAAGCTCTGATATTCCTCATCGAGCTGTATCGGACCTATATCTCCCCCACCCGCATGCCGGTGTGCCGATTCACTCCCTCGTGCAGTGAGTACGCGGTGACGGCGCTGCGCACCCGAGGACTGTTCGTCGGGCTCGGACTGACGGCCGTCCGATTGGCGAAATGTGCGCCCTGGCACCCTGGTGGGTGGGACCCCGTACCGGAGCGCAAGCACCGGCACGCGGCATCAGCTTACGAAGGATCATCGCCCGCGGTGACCGGCGATACGAACGACGGGAGTGCATAGCGCCGTGCTCGACTTCATTTATTACCCGGTGTCGGCCATTCTGTGGTTCTGGCACCAGGCATTCGGGTATGTGCTGGGCAAGAACAGCGGATTCGCCTGGGCACTGGCCGTGGTGTTCCTGGTGTTCACGTTGCGGCTCGTGCTCTACAAGCCGTTCGTGAAGCAGGTGCGCACCACCCGGCAGATGCAGGAGTTGCAGCCCCAGATCAAGGAGCTGCAGAAGAAATACAAGAACGACCGTCAGGAGATGACGGTCCAGATGCAGAAGCTGCAGAAGGAGCACGGCTTCAACCCGCTCATGGGCTGTCTGCCGGTGCTGCTGCAGGTTCCGGTGTTCCTGGGTCTGTTCCACGTGCTGCGGTCGTTCAACCGCACCGGCCACGGGATCGGGCAGCTGGGCATGACGCCCTACGACAATGCCCACACTCCGAACTACATCTTCTCCGCCGCCGACGTTCAGTCCTTCCTGTCCGCCCGGCTCTTCGGCGCTCCCCTCTCGGCCTACATCACCGAGCCCGCCACCGTGCTGCAGTCCTTCGCCGACTACGGCGGCGTGCCGACCAAGCTGTCCATCGCGCTGGTCTCGATTCCGCTCATGGTGATCGCCGGTGTCGCGACCCACATGAACGCCCGCGCCTCGGTGGCCCGGCAGTCCGCGGAGGCCGCGGCCAACCCGCAGGCCGCCATGATGAACAAGATGGCGCTGTACGTCTTCCCGCTCGGTGTGCTCGTGGGTGGTCCGTTCCTCCCCGTCGCCATCCTGATCTACTGGGTCTCCAACAACATCTGGACCTACGGGCAGCAGCACCTCGTCTTCGGCCGCATCGAGAAGGAAGAAGAAGAGAAGAAGCAGGCGGCCCTGGAGCGTCGCGCGCAGAACGCCCCGAAGCCGGGCGCCAAGCCGGTCGACGTCCGCAAGAAGCAGGCGGCCGCCAAGGTCGAGGACGCCCCCGCCGATGCCGTCGAGGGTGGCGTCTCCGATGCGCCGCAGGCGTCGCAGAATGGTGCCAAGCCCGCGCCCGGCGCCCGGCCGAGCACCGGCAAGAAGCGCTCCGGTAATCGTGGCCGCGCCAACCAGAAGCGGCGTCGCTGAGACTTACAACTCCAGATGAAGGAAACAACCATGACTGTTGAAACCGACGGAGGGGAACCCACTGTGACGGCAGCGACTGCGGCACCGGACGCCGCGACCGACGCCGAGGAAGCGCTCATCGAAGAGGGCGAGATCGCCGGCGATTACCTCGAGCAGCTGCTGGATGTGCTCGACTTCGACGGCGATATCGACCTCGATGTCGAGGGGGACCGCGCTGTCGTGAGCATCGACGGCGGCAAGGATCTGGCGAAGCTGGTCGGTCGCCGGGGTGAGGTGCTGGACGCGCTCCAGGAGCTGACCCGGCTGGCCGTGCAGCAGGCGACCGGCGTGCGCAGCCGGCTCATGCTGGATGTCGCGGGCTGGCGCGCCAATCGTCGTTCGGAGCTGAGCGCGCTCGGCACCGAGGCGGCCAAGCGCGTGCTGGAAACCGGTGAGCGTGAAGCCCTCGCTCCCATGACCCCGTTCGAGCGCAAGATCGTCCACGACGCCGTGGCCGCCCTCGACGGTGTGGTGAGCGAGAGCGAAGGCGTGGAGCCGAACCGTCGCGTGGTGGTACTCCCCGCCTGACACGCGGACACGTACGGCAGGGCCCCCGGGTTGCAGAGACCCGGGGGCCCTACGCTTATCTGAAGTCGTCCCCCGTCGCAATTCGCCACCGTGCGAGGGGGTTCGGGGGCACGATCCTCGACAGTCCCCCATGGGTTGGGCAAGTTCGTTCGGAAGGATGTTTCACGTGGAACCTGACACCGAGATGACCGCTCCGGGTCCGGTCGATCCTCCGGCCGCGGCCGCGGTCGTTTTCGGCGATCGGCTCGACAAGGCCCGGCTCTACTACACCGCCCTCGCCACCGCGGGCGTGGAGCGCGGACTGATCGGCCCGCGTGAGGTTCCCCGGCTGTGGGATCGCCACATTCTCAACTGTGCGGTCATCGGTGACCTGATCCCCCACGGCGTCCGCGTGGTCGACATCGGCAGCGGGGCGGGCCTGCCTGGCATCCCGCTCGCCATTGCCCGCCCCGATCTCCGAATCACCTTGGTGGAGCCGCTGCTTCGCCGGACCGTCTTCCTGGCCGAGTTCGTGGCCGAGGCCGGACTCGACAATGTCCTCATTGTGCGCGGCCGGGCCGAGCAGGCCGGTGTGAAGAAGGAGGCGGGCGGCGCGGACATTGTCACCTCCCGTGCGGTCGCTCCCCTGGCGAAGCTGGCGGGGTGGTCCATGCCGCTGGTCCACGAACACGGACGGATGCTGGCGCTCAAGGGAATCAGCGCCGCCGAGGAACTCGCGCGCGATCGCGACGACCTGACCAAGGCGGGTGCGGGGCACGCCGAGGTTCTGGAATGCGGTGTGGGAGTGCTCGAGACGCCGACCTATGTCATCAGCGCTGAACGGTTGGCGCGCGCCGAGCGCCGCGCGGAGCGCAAGGGCGGGGGTCGTGGGACCGGTCGCCCGAAGCGTCACTGACGAAGCTGGGGCAACTCCGGGGTCGCGATGTTTCATGTGAAACATGAAGCCGGTTGCGATCTTTGAGTGGTTTCGCGGGTGAGTTTCCCGACTCGAGGCGTGTCGCGGTGCGAAGCTGTCCGTTCAACTTCCGTATTGTGTCCTCTACTGGCAAGCTAATGAACGTCGAGCGTGAACGACTTCCAGCCGATTCGAGCCAGCCCTCGGTGACAACGCAGCGTCGCGGCCGTTGCTGCCGGGTGCGCGAAATTCTGCTCGGCCATGTGTCTTTGAGTTCTTCGGGTTAGGAGCCTGTATGTCCAACGGTCCGGCGAATGTTTCACGGGAAACAACGTCCCGGGTTCCCGGCATGCTCGATAGCGGTCCCTTCGATACCGACGAGTTCAGCCGTACCCCGTTCGGGAACATCTCCGCTGACACCCCGATTGCCGCCGAGGCGCAACGCGCGAGTCAGGTGCTGTCGGGGACCAATGCCCAGATACCGCGTCCCCGGGAACAGCGCATCATCACCATCGCCAATCAGAAGGGCGGCGTGGGCAAGACCACGACGGCCGTGAATCTGGCTGCCGCGCTCGCCATTCAGGGCATGCGGGTGCTCGTCATCGACCTCGACCCGCAGGGCAATGCCAGCACCGCCCTCGGCATCGAGCACCACTCGGGCATCCCCTCCAGCTACGAACTTCTCATCGGCGAGTGCTCGGTCAGCGACGCCATCCAGCAGAGCCCGCACAATGAACGGCTGCTGTGCATTCCGGCCACCATCGACCTGGCCGGCGCGGAGATCGAACTCGTCTCCATGGTCGCCCGTGAGGGCCGGCTCAAGGCCGCCATCCAGGAGGCCAACCTCGCGGGGTACGACATCGACTACGTCATGATCGACTGCCCGCCGTCGCTGGGTCTGCTCACCGTCAATGCGATGGTCGCCGCCAAGGAGGTGCTGATCCCCATCCAGTGCGAGTACTACGCACTCGAGGGCGTGGGTCAGTTGCTCCGCAATATCGGTCTGGTGCAGGCACATCTGAATCCCGGATTGCACGTCTCCACCGTCGTTCTCACCATGTACGACGGCCGCACCAAGCTCGCCGATCAGGTGGCCGAGGAGGTGCGCTCGCACTTCGGCGACGCGGTGCTGCGCGCGGTCATCCCGCGCAGCGTGAAGGTGTCGGAGGCTCCCGGCTACGGCATGACCGTCCTCGATTACGATCCGGGCTCGCGGGGTGCGATGAGCTACCTCGATGCCGGACGTGAGATCGCGTCGCGTAACTCGGCGCGCCAGACTGCGCCGGCGTCCGTTTCGGACGCACAATCCGGTGTGTAGGTGAATCTCGGTGGCGGTGAACGGTGAACAACGGAAGGGGTCGGTAGGCCGATGAGTCAGGCGAAGAAGGGTGGACTGGGGCGCGGCCTCGCGGCACTGATCCCGACCGGCCCGGCGACCACGCCCGGCGGGCTCGGCAGTGCCGCCGCCAATGTTGTCATCGGCCTGGATCCGGTTGGTCCGCAGCCGGCGTCGGCGTACCTGCATCGGGTTCCCGATCCGGTCGAGTCGGTCGTCGACGGCACGGACGCGGGTGCGGTCTACCGGGAGATCCCGCCGGAGCAGATCGAGCCGAACCCCAAGCAGCCGCGCACCGTCTTCGAAGAAGAGGCGCTCGCCGAACTGGTGCACTCCATCAAGGAATTCGGTCTGATGCAGCCCATCGTGGTGCGTCAGGTCGAGTCCGCACCGGTCCCCCGCTATCAGCTCATCATGGGCGAGCGGCGATGGCGGGCCAGCCAGGAGGCGGGCCTGCCCGCCATCCCGGCCATCGTGCGTGAGACCGCGGACGACTCCATGCTGCGAGACGCGTTGCTGGAGAACATCCATCGGGTGCAGCTGAACCCACTCGAAGAGGCGGCCGCCTATCAGCAGCTGCTGGAGGAGTTCGGCGTCACCCACGAGGAACTGGCCTCGCGCATCGGCCGTTCGCGTCCGGTCGTCACCAATATGATTCGCCTGCTGAAGCTTCCGATTCCGGTGCAGCGCCGGGTGGCGGCCGGCGTGCTGTCGGCCGGGCATGCCCGTGCGGTGCTGGCCCTGGAGGCGGGGGCCGACGCGCAGGAGGCCCTGGCCGCGCGAATCGTGGCAGAGGGCATGTCGGTCCGGGCGACCGAGGAAGCCGTCACCCTGGCGAACCGGAATCCGGATGCGGTCGCTCCCCCGGCGCCCAAACGCAAGCCGATTCAGATGCCGGGTCTGCAGGACGTGGCGGAGCGGTTGTCGGAGTCCTTCGACACCCGCGTGACGGTCAGTCTGGGCAAGCGCAAGGGCAAGATCACGGTCGAGTTCGGATCCATCGATGATCTCGAGCGAATTGTCAGTCTCATGGAGCAGTCGAAGCCCTAGAGTGGGTCCACCCCGAGGGTCACAGTGGAAACGTCACTGTGACGTTCGGGTTCATGGCCCTGGAGAGGCGTAAAGCGTTGATCGCTTATTCTTTTTGGCGAGCACTGTGTGATGCGGCGTGAGTGTGGATGAATCAGACAGCTGGAGGCTGAGCAGAGCGGTGTCGACCAGCGTGACCGCACTTACCCTCGGCGGACTCGACAAACTTCCGGTACATGCGCGGCGGTGCGTGTTCTGGGAGATCGATCCGGCGGTGGCGGCGGATTCCCATAGCTTCAGCGACCCGACCTTCGAGAAGGAGGCCTGGCTCTCCACTGTCATGTTGCAGTGGGGGTCGTGCGGACAGGTCGCCGTGGTGGATGACCGGTCGGCGGGCTGCGCGCTCTATGCGCCGCCCAGCGCGGTGCCGCGTGCCGGCCTCTTCCCCACCTCCCCGGTGAGCCCGGATGCGGTGCTGCTGACCACGCTGAGCGCCGAAATGCCCTACCGCGACACCGACATAGCCCTGCAGCTGATTCAGGCCGTGGTGAGCGATCTGGTGCGCCGCGGCGTGCGGGCCATCGAGGCGTTCGGTATTCGCAAGGATCCGCCGACGACCGCGATGCCGGCCATCGGTTCCATGACCCTGCGCGAGCGGATCGGCACGCCGCGCCGCTTCCCCCCGCCTGCCCCGTCCGGGTGTTCGCCGGAGCAATGCATGATCGAGGCCGACTTCCTGGAGGACGTCGGTTTCAAGGTGGTCGCCTCGCATCATCGATTCCCGCGGCTGCGTCTGGAATTGGATCACGAGCACCTGTGGAAGGAAGACGTCGAGCGGGCGCTCGATCAGCTCCTCGCAGCGGCCGCGCTGACCATGCCCACCCGCATCGCGACGCGGTAGACGGCCGGGGTTCCCACTCCTCCAACACCGAGTCGATTCAAAGCAAAACCCCTCCAGCCCGAATGGGTTGGAGGGGTTTGTTTCATGTGAAACATCAGGGCCGGTCTGCGGCCGCCAGTTCCTCGGCGAGCAGTTCGGCGAATGTGTATGTCCCCGTGGGCTGGTCGTCCTGGCCCAGCAGGTACAGCCGCTTCACGGAGATCAGGATGGCCTCGGCGATCACATCGCGCATGCGCGGGTTGGTCAGCACCGCGGAGTCGTAATCACTGGTCAGGTAGCCGATGTCGACCTGGACGGTCGGCATCTTGGTGAGCCGCAGCAGATCCCAGGTGCGGGCGTGGGTCCGGCAGTCCTGCAATGAGGTTCGTGCCACGATCTCGCGCTGGATGAACCCGGCCAGCACCTGTCCGATCATGGACGTGGAACCGTGCGAGTTGCCGAAGTGGAAGCTGGCTACGCCGCTGGCGGCACCGCTGTCATTGCTGGCGCAGCGCAGCGAGATCATCAGGTCGGCGTCGAAGGTATTGGAGGTCTCGGCCCGCTCGGCGTCGGAGGGGTTGGCGCCCCACGGCCGGGACAGGAAGGTCTCCATACCGGTTGCGGCCATGCGTCCTTCGAGCCGGCTGGCCAGATCCCAGAGGATCTCCGATTCGTAGACGTCACCGAATTCGGTCGGCACCGGGCAGCCCTTGTCGGGTCCGCCCAGACCCGGATCGATGACGATGCGCTTACCGGTGAGCTGCGGCCCGGCCCGGTGCACCACCTCTTCCTCGGCGATGCGGTGCGGGTTGCCGCCGGTGACGCGGGCGCCCAGCAGATCCAGCGAGCGCAGAGTGTCGGGACCGCAGATGCCGTCCGAGGACAGCCCGATCTCGCGCTGGAACGAGGTGAGCGCGTCGTGGGTGTGCGGGCCGAAGTAGCCGTCCACCCGGTGCACGTAGAAGCCCAGATCCTGCAGTCGCCGCTGCAGGGTGGCGACATCGTCGCCGTACAGCGGTGCGGACAGCTGGTAGATGAGGGTCCGCGCGCCGAGGCGGTAGGACGCCTCTTTCAGCGCGCGGTAGGTCGCCGGACCGACCACGCCGTCGACCAGGAGTCCGCGGTGCTGCTGGAAGGCACGCACCGCGGAGTCCAGATCATGGTCGAAGGTCGCGTCGGCGTCCTTCCAGTACTCCCCGATCGGACCCGAGGGGTCGCTGTTGGGGCGGGAATGCAGGAACCCGAGGCTTGCCAGGGTGCTCCGAACCTCTGCTACGGCTGGTCCTGTATCGCCGTGACGAAGTCGGTGCATGCGTGAGAGCCCTTTCCTTCCGCCAACCCGGGTACCCATTCATGCGGCGGTTCACACCTACGCACGACCGGAGCGTCGAACGATTGTTTCAGACCCGGACCGAATTTCGGCAACTGTCGAGTGCAGGCATCCTACGGCGAGTCGTTAAAGAACTTCTTCCAGTTCGCGCAAGAGGGCGGCTTTGCCCTTCGCACCGACGATCCGCTTGGTTTCCTTGCCCCCTTGGAACAGGACCATAGTAGGCAACGACATGATGCCGTAGTGGGCCGCGGTCTCAGGATTGTTGTCGGCGTCCACCTTGGCGATGGTGATCTTGTCCGTGTTGGCGGCGGCGATCTCATCCAGCACCGGTGCGACCATCTTGCACGGGCCGCACCAGGCGGCCCAGAAGTCGACGAGAACGGGCTTCTCGCTGAGCAACACCTCGTCGGCGAACGTGGCGTCGGTCACCGTCTTGGTGGCACCGGTCTTGGCGTCGGACATGCCTAGCTCCTTTTAGTTGTTCACTTCCACCGGCTGGCCGGCGTGATCGAGGGTGTTGGTGGTGATGTCACCCTGCTCGGCGAGCCAGCGCTCGGCATCGATGGCCGCGCGGCAGCCGGTACCGGCGGCGGTGATGGCCTGCCGGTAGGTGTGGTCGACCAGGTCGCCGGCGGCGAAGACGCCCGGCAGCGAGGTGTGGGTGCTCTGGCCCTGGACCAGCACGTAGCCCTCGTCGTCCAGATCGACCTGGCCGCGCACCAGTTCGCTGCGCGGGTCGTGGCCGATGGCGACGAACAGGCCGGTGGCGGCCAGCTCGGAGGTCTCGCCGGTGCGGGTGTCGCGCAGGGTCAGGCTGGTGACCGCGGTATCCCCGTGCACCGCAACGACTTCCGAGTTCAGGACGAAGCGGATCTTGTCGTTGTTCTTGGCCCGCTCCAGCATGATGCGGGAGGCGCGGAACTCCTCGCGGCGGTGGATGATGGTCACCGAGCTGGCGAACTTGGTGAGGAAGGTCGCCTCCTCCATGGCCGAGTCGCCGCCGCCGACCACCACGATGTCCTGGCCCTTGAAGAAGAAGCCGTCACAGGTGGCGCAGGCGCTGACGCCGCGGCCGAGCAGCTCCTGCTCGCCCGGGACGTTCAGGTAGCGGGCCGCGGAGCCCATGGCGAGAATCACAGCGTAGGCCTCGTGGACCTCGCCGCCGACGGTCACCTTCTTGATGGGACCGGTCAGGTCGAGGGCGTCGACGTCCTCGGTGCGGATGTCGGTGCCGAAGCGCTTGGCCTGCTCCCGCATCTCCTCCATGAGGTCGGGGCCCATGATGCCCTCGCGGAAGCCGGGGAAGTTCTCGACCTCGGTGGTGGTCATGAGCGCGCCGCCGAACTGGGTGCCCTCGAAGAGCAGCGGTTCCAGTTCCGCCCGGGCGGCGTACACCGCGGCGGTGTAGCCGGCCGGACCGGAACCGACGATGATCAGGTCGCGAACAGGCGTGCTCAAGGTGGCCCTCCGAAGCTGTTGTGCAGAATCTCGATCGCTCGAGCGTGAGCGTGTCGGTCAACAACAGCCTAAACGCTGTTGTTCCCGTGCCTCTTTGCCCTCCGCTTCGCTCCGGGCCGCGAATTACAGGCCGATCTCCAAGATCGTTGGGCGCTAGCCGATGTCGGCGCGTCCGAGCACCTGCGGATTGCCTGGGCCGCAGGCTGTTCCGAGGACGGCCGCGGTGATCTGCGGGGGCTTGGGGCCGGCCAGCAGCACCAGTACCCCGGGTGTGCCGGAGAACACGACGCTGCGGGAGCCGAGCACCTGGCGGTCCAGCCCGGCCGCCCGCAGGCACGCGGCGAGCGCGTTGCCGGCCGCCAGCGGGCCGGTGATGTCGTGGCGGCCCATGGCGGTGAGGACGGCCGTCGGCGCCAGACCCGGGTCCAGGGTGGCGTCGGCGGCCGGTTGGGCGGCCGGGGTCACGGTGCGGGTGCTGACGGCGTCCACGGCCACCACGGCGCCCGCGACCACCGCCGCGGCGGCCGCGGCGACGGTGAGCCAGCGCAGGCGGCGGGAGGGGGTCTCGAACGGGACGGGCTCGCCGGGATCCGTGTCGTCCTCGAACGCGGCCGGGGGTTCGGGGTCCTCGAACTCACGGGGATCGAGCCGGCCGGTATCGAAGACGGAGCCGTCGAGCACCGGCATGGGGGCGGTGGAGGGCGGGGCCGGATGGGTGGAGCGGGTGACAGGTGGCGGCGCGGCGGGCAGCCGGGTCACGGTGGCAGGCCGGTCGGCGGTGGCCGGGCCGGCGGCCGGGTCCTCGTCGCCGGTGGCGAGGTCTTCGATCATGCGTTCCAGACGGGCGGCCACCTCGGCGGGCATGGGGTGGGCGATGTGTTCGTCGCGGCCGAGGTCGTGCAGGCGATCGTCGACGCGGTCGAGTGAGTGCAGATAGCGCATGGCCTCGGGGTCGCGCCGGACCGCGGGCCAGAGCCGCTCGGATTCTTCCGGCGGCAGACTGCCGCCGTGCAGATCGGCGAGCAGTTCGGTGGAGAAGGGCGGCGTGGGTACCGCGGTACCCGCCATTGCTCCTCCGGTGTCCTCCATTGCCCCTCCAGGGCCTCGAGTAGGAAACGCAGACCTGTCTTTGTATCCGACGCAGCGGAACCGTTCAAGGTTCCCCCAATATCGCGGTGTCCGAGTGGAATTCAGGTGTCCATCGCAGGTCCGGTGTTCGTTTCGTGGAAGTGCGCCGCGAGCCGCCGCCGCCCGCGGGCGCACCGGCTCTTGACGGTCCCCTCCGGAATGCCCAGCAGCGCAGCGGCATCCGCGATGGAGTAGCCCTCGAGCTCGATGGCGACCAGGGCGGTGCGCTGGTCGGCGGGCAGGGTGAACAGCGCCGCGTCGACCATCAGGCTGGCCTCCAGGGCCGCGAAATCGTCTCGCGGGCAGCGTGGTTCGTCGGCCGTGTCCTCGGACAGGGGTTCGGTGCGGCGCAGCTTGTTGCGGCGGATGCGGTCCAGGCAGGCATTGACCACGATGCGGTGCAGCCAGCTGCGCACCTCGGCGTCGCCGCGGAAGGCGCCCGCGGCCTTGTGCGCGGACAGCAGGGCGTCCTGGAGCGAGTCGGCGGCGTCCTCGGGGCCGTAGGAGGCGCGTAGCGCGGTCTGCCAGAGATGGTCGCGGTGGCGGCGGAGCAGTTCGGCGAAGGCGTAGGGCGCCCCACCGGCGTGGGCGGTGAGCAGGTCGCGATCGCTGACCTGCGGTGCTTCCACGAGTTCGTGCGCTGACGACAATGCTTCCCCAGACCGGTGGCACGGCCTGTTCACGGGCCGGGCGTCACCGAGATGTGTGGCTGTCATCCGGGACCGTAGAAGTCGGCGCCCGGGAGCTCCCCTTGCCGAGAGTACGCAAGATCATATCGAAGGTAACGATTCGGTAGCAACGAAAATCGAGAAAAAGCGCAGGTAGCAGCCGCTTGGTCTGAAATTGCGCGATCTGCTTGTGATCAGCGCTCAGTGATGCTCGACGCTCAGGTTCGCGGCCCGTCTCGTTCTGGACTGACGTAGCGGGGAGCGAAGCGGAGGAGCGGAGGAGGGAAAACGAGACCTTCAGGGCGCGAACCAGCTCGGAGCGAAGCGGAGGGCAAATCAGACGCTGGCTTCGAACCGGATCTCGGCGATCGAAGACTGGAACTGACCCCCGTTGTTGGCCAGCTGGGTGATCCACACCAGCACGTAGCGGGCCGGCTGATCGGCCCGCACCGGAATCTCGGTGGTGCCTTCGCCGAGCACCGCCGACCCGATCAGCTGGGTCTGATCCAGGGTCGGCGAGGCGGTCGGCGAGGTGCGGATCTCGACCTGCGTTCCGGGCGAGGGCGATTCGATGATCACCTTGGTCAGCTTGCTGGGGCTGCCCAGGGTGGTCAGCACGCCCACGCCCTTCTTCAGGGCCGGGAACTGCTGGAAGTAGGCGTCGGTGCGCCAGGTGGTGGCCGGGTTGTTGTCCAGCACCGCCGCGATGCTGCCGACATTGTCCGGGGTGCCCTCCGGGGAGAACACCGTGGCGCCGGTGACCGGCACCGGCACCCCGCCGGTGGCCGGCGCGCTGGCCGGAGCCTGGGACGCGCCGGGGCTGGACGGCGCCGTCGCCGAGGTGGTGAGGCCGATATTGCGCTGTTCGTTGAGCGGCGCGTTGGAGGAGCCGGGCGCGAAGACGCTCAGCAGCCACCAGATGATGACGCCGACCACCAGCGCGGCCAGCACGCCCAGACCGACCAGGATCCACATCATCCGCTGCGAGCGTTCCTTCTCGGCGGCGAGCAGTTCCGGATCGGCGAGGGTCTCGTCGGGTGCGCTGGGCGGCTTCTGACCCAGGCGCAGCACCGGGATGAAGTCGGTCTTCTGGTCCACCACCGACGCCTGCTCCAGCACGTGCTGGACGGTGGCGGCGGTGCGCACGCCCTTGTTGGACTCCAGCGACCGCACCGCGACCGCGGAGATCTCGAAGGGCACCTCGGGCCGAATGGTTCTGGGCTCCACCGGCGTTCCGTCCGGGCCGAAGTCGGCCAGCGGCAGGCCGCCGACGGTGGCCGCGCTGCCGGAGATGCCACCGACCCGGATCGGCCAGTGCGCGGTCATGAGCGCGTAGAGCATGGCGCCCAGGCCGCGCACGTCGGACTGGGCGTCCGAGTCGGACAGCGTGCCGGGGAAGGCCAGCACGGCGTCGCCGGCGGCGCTGATGCGTACCCGGTCCGGATGGTCGATGGACAGCGAACCGCCACCGCGGTGCGCCATTTCGGCCGCGGCCGCCAGTGCCCGGACGGCGCGCGCGGCGCCGATCGGCGACGGCACGGTCTCGGCCATCTCCTTGAGCGAGCGGCCGGGGGTCCATTCGGCCACCACGATGCCGCCGGAGGAGCCGCGCACCACGTCCAGCACGCGGGCCAGACCGGGCGAGTTGATCCGGCCCAGGCGCAGCGTGCGCGACAGGATGGCCTGCGGCCCATCGTGTCCGGAGTTGTCGGTGGCCTGCTGATCGGCGTCGACGAAGGTGAGCGCGACCTCGCGGTCCAGTTTCACATCGAGGGCCTGCCAGAACTTGAGCCCGCGCGCGCCGCCGTGGCTGGCCAGCAGCCGGTACCGGCCGCCCGCCACCGACGCGCCGGGCGTCAGCTTGGGGCCGCGCTGGATGCGCTTGCTCGGCGATTCCACCCGCATGGGCGGCATCTGCGGCGAGATGGCCTCGTACACACCGGTTTCGGGACCGGCGTGGTCCTCCGCCTCGGGTAGGTGCTCGGGTTCCTCGTGGTCGCCGGGACCGCCGGAGCGGGCCGCGGATTCGGCTCGGCCACCGGGCTTTCCGCCGGCCGCGCCGGAGGGAGGGGTGTCCGTGGAGAGCCCGCCGCCCGCGGCCGTTGCGGATTCGGCGGCCGGGACACCGCCCGCCGCATCGTCGCTCACCCTCGTTCCTCCTTCGCCCTGGTGTGTCGAAGACCGATGTATCGGAGCCGGAGCCGCTGCGCCGGCATCCGAAGTCGTGCGGAAGCCGCCGTCCGGTGTCCGTGCACTGTCCGGCGTGCCGCGGGAGCTGTCCGCGGACATGCCGGTCTGGGCAGTTGCGCTTGCCTGCCGAACAGGGTACGGGAACTCGGTCTTTTCGGTGAGTTCAACCGCATCGGGCCGGATGACGGGCAGCACCATGGTCTGCGCGTCGAGGTACGGATCGAAGCGGTAGTAGTACGGCGCCGCCCGCAGGTCCGGTTTGGGCAGCAGCGTGGTCTCGTGGATGTCCTCGAGCGGGGTGCCGTCGAGATCGAGATCCGGTGCGGGCGGGGTGATGCCGAGCCGGCGCGACACCGCGACGGTGATGGCCACGATCTCGGGAATGCCGAGCAGGCGCATCAGGCCGAAGGCCACGCCGAACATGACGAGGGCGGTGAGGCCGACCCGCACCAGCGAGCCGATGCCGCCGAAGGACTCCGAAAGCCGGTGCAGTCCCAGCACCTTGTCCACGATGAGCAGGACCGCGCCACCCGCCAGCGAGGCCAGCACCACCCGTGTGATGGTGTGGCCGACGTTGGCCATGCGCAGATCGCCCAGGCTGCGGTGCAGCAGCCAGCCGCCGATGATGGCGCCGGTGACGAAGCCGAGCCCGCGGGCCACACCGAGGGCGATGACCACATGGTCGGCGGAGAACAGGACCGGCGCCAATGCGGACAGCGTGATCTGCACGCTGGTGATGCCGAGAATGATCCAGGTCGGTGTCCACGCCTGTTCGCGAGCGTAGAAGACCCGCAGGTGAATCAGCACCAGCGCATAGGGAATCAGATTGAACGCCGACCAGGACACCGCCTCGCCGAGTCGCGCGGCGTCAGCGCCGAAGCGGCCGTAGCCGTAGATCGCCTCGCCGATCTGGGGTCCGGCGAAGGTGAGGAAGGTGACGATCGGGATGAGCGCGATCATGGTCAGCCGGGTGGCCGCGCCCAGATCGTCCACCACCGCCGGGGTGTCGTCGGCTGCGGCGTTGCGGCTCAGCCGCGGCATGATCGCGGTCAGCAGGGTGACGCCGAGCACGCCCCACGGCAGTTGCAGTAGCAGCCAGGCGTTCTGGTAGATGGTCGGACCCGCGACGTCGGCGTGCGAGGAGACGCGCAGTGTGAAGCTGAAACCGGCCTGGCTGATCAGGACGTAGAGCACGATGGCCGCGGCCATGCCGCCGAACTGCTTGAGACGCGCATCCAATCCCCATAGGGGGCGCAGGTCGATGCCTTCCCGCCGGATCGCCGGCAGCAGCGTCGCTACCTGGACCGCCACGCCGACGGTGGTGCCGATACCGAGTAGCAGCAGCTTCGGTTCGCCCATCCGAATCGGATCGAGTGTGATCTCGCCCGGTGCCAGCGCGAACAGACCGAGCACCAGCAGGGCGACGCAGTTGTTGAGGACGGGTGCCCAGGCGCCGGGCTTGAACACCTGGTGGGTGTTCAGAATCGCCATGAGCAGCGCCGACATTCCGTACAGCAGCACCGCGGGAATCAGCATGTAGGTCAACGCGGTGGTGAGTCCGGAATTGACCTTGCTGTCGGCGGAGAGGAAGACGTGTTTCGTCAGTACCGGGGTGAGAATCAACGCGATGACCGTGCCCGTGCTCAAAACAGCAAGCGCCATGGTGAAGAGGCGGCGCACGAAGGCCGCGCCGCCGTCGGCGTCTTCACGCTCGGCACGGACCAGTGTCGGCACGACGATGGCGGTCAGCACCGCGCCGAGTAGCAGCTCCGAGATCATGTTCGGGATCGAGCTGGCGATGGTGAAGGCACTGGCGATGGCCGGTCCGAGCACAGTCAGCAGCAGCGCCTGTTTGGCGAAACCGGTGATGCGGCTGATCAGGGTTGCGAGGGCGAGCGACCCGGTATCCCGGACCAGCTTGGCGTTGGAGTTGTCGGCCTTCTCCGCCACCTGAGCGGCAGGGACGGTCGCGGTGCGCGACATCGCCTGGCGTTGCGGCCCGGTCGCAGGAGCCTGGCGCTGTGGCCCGGTCGACGGAGCCGGGCGCGGGTTCGACATCGGCGGTGTCTGATAGCGCTGTGGTCCGGGGCCGGGCGGACGGTTGCCCTCGCCGCCGGGGTGTCCCCAGTGGTAGCGCTCCTCGGCCGGGACGCGCCCGTCCGCCATGGGATCGGGTCGTCCCTGCTGGGGACGGGGGCGGTGCATGATGGGCCCGGATTCGCCGGGCAGCGGCGCCTGCCGCTGCGGACCGGACGGTTTGGCCGGATACTGCTGTCCCGGGTATCCCTGCGGATTACCGGGAACCGCTCGCTGCTGTCCGGAGGCCGGGCCCTGCGGGCCGCGCGGGCCGGGGCGGGGCGCGCCGCGTTCCCACGGCGCCGATGGCGTGCGCCGCGGCGGCGGCCCGTCGGGTCCCTCTGGTCGGCCGGATGAGCGCGGCCCGCCGTACTCGCTCACCGTGCCTCCTGTCGTTTCTTGTCCCGCTTACCCGTGCGCGCCGCACTGTCGTCCTCGCCTCGGGGTTCGGGGTCGAACCCTTCGTCGGCCGGGTCGGCCTGTCCGCGGAAGCGGTGCCAGAGCCGGCGGCCGACCAGCAGGAGCAGCAGCGCACAGGCGCACGCAGTAATTATTGCCAACACTTGACCGTAAGCGTTGGACCGCACGGATACCGATACGGCATTGCCGAGCGGCACCCCGTCGGATGTGGTAAGCGCGATGGGAATGACCAGGTTTCGGCTGTCGGATACCTCGGTGGGGATCTGGAAGGATCGGTTCCCCTTGGCGGGCAGCTGCTGTTCGCCGATATCAGTGATGTTCGTCTCGGCCGGCGCGTCGATCTTGAAGCGCACCCGGATGGCCACTGGGAGGTCGTTGCGGGCCACCAGCAGCAGCGGACTCTGCTCGGAGGCGAGGGTGTAGACGCCGCCGGGCGGCAGTACCGTCACCGAACCGTAGAGGTTGTCCATGGTTTTGGTGGTCTGGTCGAGCCGGCGCTGGGCGTTGGTGTCCGCGGCGGCGGTCCCGGCCCGCCGGTCGGACAGCGAGAGCACCCGGATCAGGTCGTCGCGCAGCGGGGTGAGGAAGGCGCGCGGGCTGAGTTCCTGCTGCGGCACGTCGACCAGCGCGCTCATCAGCTCGGTGATGCGCTGGGCCTGCTGGTGCACCGGTTCGGCGAAGTGGGCGGGTACGGCGTCGTCGGCGGCCTCGCTCGGGTAGTCGAGCTCGTAGCCCTGCGGATCCGGCTGCTGCGCAACCAGATCGGTGAACGGCCGCGGCGTGGCCAGGCCGTTCTTCACCAGCAGGTCCAGTTGTCCCAGCACGGTGGAGGCTTCGTCCCGGTTGGCGCCCCACTGCTGCGGCGGCATCAGCAGCGCCGAGCGCGGGCGGCCGGGTTCCGGGTTGAGCGCGGTCCAGGCCATGGCTCCGAGCGCGTCCTGCAGTCGGGCGGCGCGGGAGTCGTTGGTGACCTCGTAGCGGACCTTGTCGGGGGTGAAAGGCGGTGTGGGCGGATTGGATCCGATGGCGGCCAGGGCGGTCGCGGCCCAGATGTCGAAGGTGGCGGCGTGCAGAGTGGCGGGCGGCGGGGTGGCGCCGGCGGCGGGCGGCAGGGTGATGTCGGCGAGGTTCACCACGTCGGGGGTGCCGGGTTCGGGGGCGGCGCCGCCCGGTGGGGTCTTGGCGGTGGCGAAGTTGGCGCGGTTGTCGCCGGTGGTCACGGCGTTGTCGGCGAGCACGGTGGTGGTGAAGCCGTGGTGCGCGAACAGGGTGGCGCCGTCGGTGTCGACGGTGCCGGCATCCGGAACGGCCACGCCGCGTACCGATTTCACCGCGAGCAGGGAGTCGATCAGGTCGGCGGGCGCGTTGAGCGCGCGGTCGGCCAGCGTGACGTCGCCGGCGGCGGCCAGCGCGCCCGGGTCGACCTGCGCGAACGGCAGTGCCACCACGCACATTCCGGGTGCGAGGGCGCGCAGCCGTTCCAGCCACGTCTTGGCGGCGTGGCTGCCGGTGCCGGAGCGGGTCGGCCCGTCCGGATCCGAGGGGCTGGCCAGCACCCGGTAGTCCCTGGTCATGTCGGACACGGTGATGAGCAGGTCCGGGTCGACGGCCAGGCAGAGCGCGTTGACGAGGCTGCGGTCGCGCCCGCTGTCGGGTTTGACCACGCTCTCCAGGGCCGAGAGCAGCTGGTCGAGCCGTCCGCCCTGCGCGAGTGAGGCGGCCAGGTCGTCGTCGGTGAGCAGCGCCTGCCCGTCGGGGGTGCCGGGCTGTCCGGCGACCAGGCGGGGCCGGTCGGCCAGCGGCCACAGCATGGTGGTGGCCACCGGCGGGGCGTCGAGCGCGGGCGGAGCGGCCGGTGCGAGCGCGCGTTTGGGGTCGGTGCCGGGGACGCCGAGGACGGGCAGCAGGAAGCGGGCGTCGTCGAGGCGGGCCTGCCCGCCGTACGCGGGCTGGCCGTTCACATTGAGCAGCAGCGGATAGACGCCGGGGGCGGTGATGTCGAGTGACGAGATGTCGCTGGGCAGATCGGTTCCCGCGCGCAGGGCGACGGTGAGGCTGAACTGTTTGCGCTGTCCCGGGGTCAATTGGTCCGAGACGTCCTGGAATTCGCCGTTGATGTCGTAGTTGACCTGGTCCAGGCGCAGGGTGGAGCGCAGTCCGCTGGGGCTGGTGACGGCCGCGCCGCGCTGGATGCGGATGCTGACGTCGTCCACCGGCCGGTCACCGATATTGGTGACGGTGCCCGACACCACGAAGTAGGGGTCGCTGGCGGCGGTGATGGTGGTGGGCGTCACCGAATCCAGGGACAGCTTCAGGAATTTCGGTCCGCTCGGCTGTCCGCTGCCGCTGCCGGTGGGTTCGGCGGCGGCAATGGGTGTGCCGATTCCGGGTCCGATTCCCAGCGTCGTGAGCACCGCCAGCATTACCGCGACGAGTGAAAGCAGCGTGCGCTGCGATCCCGCACGCGTCATTGTCTGCCGTTCTCCATCCGGTCGATCAGCCGGTTGGCGACCTCGGCCAGCCTGCGTTCGTCAGCGTAGGCGAGCCGGGAGTCTAGTTCGCTCAAGGGAACCCAGGCCACCTTGGTGACCTCGACGTCGGCATCGGAGAGCTCACCACCGAGTGAGCGCATCAGATAGTGGTGCACGGTCTTGTGTACCCGCCGGCCCTCGGTGACGAACCAGTAATCGATGCTGCCGAGTTCGGCGACCACGGTGCCGTGGATGCCGGTCTCCTCCTGCACCTCGCGAATGGCCGTCTGCTCGGCGGTCTCGCCCTCTTCGATGTGGCCCTTGGGTAGCGACCAGAGCAGCCGGCCGCGCCGGTCGGTGCGTCCGATGAGGGCGGCGCAGCGTTTATCGCTGGGCCCGTCGAGGCCGTCGACCACCAGTCCGCCCGCGGAGGTTTCGCGGACCGTGCGCATGCGAGGCTTGGCCGCGCCGGTGGATTTCGCCGCAGTACCGGCCGAACCACGCCGCCGGGGCTGGCGGCGTCGACTGTTCGCGCGATCGGCCGGGGACACTGCGTCAGTCTATAGGTGAAGGCGGCCGCACCCGCCCCTGCGCGGTAGCTCCTATATATACAGAGCTCTCATAGCAGGTAGATACCGTTCGCCGGGCGGCACGCCGGGCCCTGTCCGTGGGGTTGGCGGCGGAGCCCCGAGGTCTGGTTCCGGGGGGTTCGGGGGCGGAGCCCCGGAGAGCTACCGGGAGTTGGGTAGGCTTCCTTTTCGTGGTTTCGCCGAAGTCCGAGGAAGCAGCCGTGGAGGATCGTCGTACTCGCCTGCTGGCGGCGGCCGCGATAACGCTGGGACGGCTCTCGGATGTGCTGACTCCGCTGGGTGAACTGTTCGCCGCGCACGGTCATCAGCTGTATCTGGTCGGCGGTAGCGTGCGCGACGCGGTGCTCGGCCGGTTGGGCACCGATCTGGACTTCACCACCGATGCCCGCCCCGAGGTGGTGCAGGAGCTGATGCGCGGCTGGGCCGATCACCTGTGGGACACCGGTGGTCTGGCCTTCGGCACGGTGAGCGCGGCCAGGTCCGGGCAGCAGCTGGAGATCACCACCTTCCGCAGCGACACCTACGACCGGGTCTCGCGCAATCCGGAGGTCACCTTCGGCGACACCCTCGAGGGTGATCTGGTGCGCCGCGATTTCACGGTGAACGCGATGGCGGTGCGCATCGGCGCGCTGGGCGAGCTGGAGTTCGTGGATCCGCTGAACGGCGTCGAGGCGCTGCTGGCCGGGGTGCTGGATACGCCTGCGCTGCCGCATGATTCGTTCCACGACGACCCGCTGCGCATGCTGCGCGCCGCGCGCTTCGTCGCGCAGCTGGGTTTCCGGCTGGCGCCGCGGGTGCGGGCGGCGATCGTCGAGATGGCTCCGGAGATCGATCGCATCACGGCCGAGCGGGTGCGGGCGGAGCTGGACAAGCTGATCGGCGGCGAATACCCGACCGAGGGCATCGATGTCATGGTCGAGACCGGGCTGGCCGAGCGGGTGCTGCCGGAGGTCCCGGCCATGCAGCTGGAGATCGACGAGCACCATCAGCACAAGGACGTCTACCAGCATTCGCTGACCGTGCTGCGTCAGGCCATCGATCAGGAGCAGGGCGATCCGGATCTGGTGCTGCGCTGGGCCGCCCTGCTGCACGACATCGGCAAGCCGCCGACCAAGCGCAATGAGCCCGGCGGCGGGGTCAGCTTCCACCATCACGAGGTGGTGGGCGCGAAGATGGTGCGAAAGCGCATGCGCGCCTTGAAGTATCCGAAGCAGTTCACCGAGGACGTGGCGCGGCTGGTGTACCTGCACCTGCGTTTCCACGGCTACGGCAAGGGCCAGTGGACCGATTCGGCGGTGCGCCGCTACGTGACCGACGGCGGTGAGTTGCTCCCCCGTCTGCACAAGCTGGTCCGCGCCGACTGCACCACCCGCAACAAGCGCCGCGCCGCCGCCCTGCGTTCGACCTACGACGATCTGGAGACCCGGATCGAACGCCTGCGGGAGCAGGAGGATCTGGAGCGGGTGCGTCCGGATCTGGACGGCAATTCGATCATGGAGCTGCTGGACCTGAAGCCGGGCCCGGATGTCGGCAAGGCGTGGCGTTTCCTGAAGGAACTGCGCCTGGACCGTGGTCCGATGACACGTGAAGAGGCCGAGGCGGCCCTGCTCGAATGGTGGCCGACCCAGCAGGTTTGAAGCCCTGGGAGCTTGGGCTTCCCTAGAAGACGATCAGCGTCGTCCCCGCGACGATGGCCGAGCGGATCTGCGCGAGATCGAACGAGCCGCTGATCGCGGGCAGGTCGGCGCTGAAGAACACGTGTTCCCCGGCGTGTTCGGCCCGGCTGATGCGCGCCTCGCCCAGCCCCGACAGCGGAATCGGGTTCAGCGTCGTGAATCGCCTGGGCGCGCGTACCTTTCGCCAGTGGGCCCGGTGCACGGTGATGGACAGGACGTTGTCGGTGATCTCGGCCGCGGCCAGCGCCCGGATACTGCGGCGCCGGTGGCGGGCCAGGATGAGCCCGTCGCCGGCGGGCTGCAGTTCCCAGTCGGGCTGCCAGGTGTTGATCCACTCCAGCAGTGCCGCAAGGGTTATCACGCCGGTGAGGTCGAGCTGTGAGGTCCGCAGCTTGGTGGGGACGCCGGGTATCAGCCGCACGCCGTGGGCGATGACGGTGAGTTCCTCGATGGGGTGGGTGTTCCAGATCAGCCCGGTGAGCACGGTTTTGGTCTGGAAGTGCGCCCCGCGCCGGCGCACCTTGAGCGTGTGGAGGGTGGCTCGCAGGTCGTGTCCGAGCAGGGTGGCGCGGACCTCCTGCCCGCCGAACTGGCTCAGGATGCCCTCCGACAGCAGCGTCATGAGGACGTCGGGCATGAGCGCGGTGACTGTCCCGGCTCCGAAGTCGGCGGCTGGTTCGAGCCAGGCGGTGGTGAAACTGGTCCACTGGTCCAGCCAGCTCTGATCGAACAAGCGTCTTCCGAGGTCCATACCCAGGTCTACCGCGCGCAGGGGTGACCAGGCCTTCGGATCGAAATACGTGGCCATGATTGCTTCGAGCGTACTGGCCGCCGGTGCGACCGCCAGCGGCGCGAAAGTGAACTGGAACACCTTGCCGGCCGTTGTGGTCCGCATCTACGGTTCGATTCGGTTGGTATTTCCGTATTTGCGGATCTATTCTGCTTGTCATGCCCGAAATTCGGATTCGTGACGCCGCCCAGCTGCTGGGCGTCAGCGACGACACCGTGCGCCGCTGGATCGATGGTGGCGTGCTGTCCGCGCGCAAGGACGAATCCGGTCGCCTGGTGGTGGATGGCAGCGAGCTCGCGGAATTGGCCGTCGAGCAGGCTCGCACTCCACAGACCCGGATGGCTAGTGCCAGTTCGGCGCGCAATCGTTTTCCCGGATTGGTCACCAGGGTGGTGGCCGATACCGTGATGGCACAGGTGGAGATGCAATGCGGACCGTTCACAGTCGTGTCGTTGATGAGCAGCGAGTCGGTGCGCGAGCTGGGGCTGCAACCCGGCAGCGTGGCGTGGGCGAGCGTGAAGGCCACCACGGTGGTGGTCGAGACCGCCACGGAAACCGGTGGCGCGGCCTAGGTTCCAGGTCCGGCGCCGCGCTGGCCGCGACCGCGGTGCTGGGCGCGGGTCTGCTGTCGGGCTGCGGTTCCTCCTCGGACAGCAGTGACACCACGACGATCACGGTCTTCGCGGCCGCCTCGCTCAAGCAGGTGTTCACCCAGCTGGGCACCCAGTACGAGAGCGCGCACCACGGCACGAAGGTGACCTTCTCCTTCGCCGGTTCCTCGGATCTGGTGGCGCAGTTGAATCAGGGCGCGCCCGCCGACGTCTTCGCCTCCGCCGATCAGGCGAACATGGACAAGGCGGTGAAGGGCGGCCGGATCACCGACAAGCCTCAGACTTTCGCCACC
The DNA here is from genome assembly GCF_042754245.1 of Nocardia sp. NPDC059228. Classification (NCBI taxonomy): domain Bacteria; kingdom Bacillati; phylum Actinomycetota; class Actinomycetes; order Mycobacteriales; family Nocardiaceae; genus Nocardia; species Nocardia sp. NPDC059228. Next base: position 125,498 of record NZ_JBHZAL010000011.1, read on the forward strand.
AATGTGCTCACCATCGTGACGCCGCCGGGTAATCCGGCGCACATCGGTTCGCTGGCGGATCTGTCCAAGTCCGGGCTGCGCCTGGTGGTGTGCGCGCCGCAGGTGCCGTGCGGTTCGGCCACCAAGAAGGTGACCTCAGGTGCGGGCGTGTCGATTTCGCCGGTCAGCGAGGAGTCCTCGGTGACCGACGTGCTGGCCAAGGTGACCTCGGGGCAGGCCGATGCGGGCCTGGTCTATGTCACCGACGCGGCGGGCGCGGGTAACAAGGTGACGACGGTGAACTTCCCGGAGTCCGCGACCGCCGTGAACACCTATCCGATTGCCACCGTGGCGGATTCGAAGAACGCCGCGGCCGCCAAGGACTTCGTCACGCTGGTCACCGGGCCCGACGGGCAGCAGGCGCTGCAGCAGGCCGGTTTCGGACGGCCGTGATCAAGCCCCCGGTCTGGCTGCTGCTGCCGGCGGCCATCGGCTTCGTGCTGGTGGCCGGTCCGCTGGTGGCGCTGACCGGGGCGGTGGACTGGTCGCATTTCCTGGATCTGATCACTTCGGAGTCCTCGCGGGTGGCGCTGCTGCTGAGCCTGCGCACCTCCGTGGCGGCCGCGCTGCTGTGCGTACTGCTGGGTGTGCCGATGGCCGCGGTGCTGGCCCGCTCGCGCTGGCGGGCGCTGCCGGTGCTGCGCGCACTGGTGTTGCTGCCCTTGGTACTACCGCCGGTGGTGGGTGGTCTGGCGCTGCTGTACCTGTTCGGGCGGAACGGGCTGGTGGGCCACCGGCTGGAGTCGCTCGGCATCCGCATCGCCTTCAGCACGACCGCGGTGGTGCTGGCGCAGACCTTCGTGGCGCTGCCGTTCCTGGTGATCACGCTGGAGGGCGCGATGCGCACCGCGGGCGACCGGTACGAACGGATCGCCGCCACCCTGGGTGCGCGGCCGTCGCTGGTGTGGTGGCGGGTGACCGTGCCGCTGCTGCGCCCCGCGCTGGTGTCGGGCACGATCCTGGCCTTCGCCCGCGCCCTGGGCGAGTTCGGCGCGACGCTCACCTTCGCGGGCAGCCTGCAGGGGAAGACCCGCACGCTGCCGCTGGAGATCTATCTCCAGCGCGAGTCCGATCCGGATGCCGCCGTGGCGCTTTCGCTGCTGCTGGTGCTGGTCGCGGCGGGGATCGTGCTGGTGGCCTACCGGCGGCCGGAGGCGCGCTAGCGTGGCTGCCATGTCGCCGATATTCGTCTCCCGCGCCGAGCGCATCGTCGAAGCGCTGCTGACCGCCGGTCCGCAGCTGGCCGCCTCGGTGGGCGATCACCGTGCCGATCATCGGCTCCCCGACTGGTCGGCGGAGGCGGTGCGCGGGCACGCCGAGCTGCTGCGCGAGGCCTCGCACACCCTGGCCGAGGTCGACCCGGACGACCTGGCCCCCGCGGACGGCGTCGATCTCGCGCTCCTGCAGCAGCGGGTCGACGGCCTGCTGTTCGAGCTCACCGAGATCCGCGAGCACGAGTGGAATCCGCTGGTGCACAATCCCGGACCGCTGCTCCACCACCTGCTGGCACGCCCGTTCGCGCCCGCCGAGGTGCGGCTGGCGGCGCTGCGCGACCGGCTGGCGGCGGTGCCCGACGCGCTGGCCACCGCCCGCGCGCTGCTCGGCGAGATGCCGCGCGTGCACGTCGAGACCGCCATCGGGCAGTTCGGCGGCGTGACCGCGCTGGTGCGTGACCAGGTGCCCGCGCTGGCCGCCGAGGTGCCCGGCTTCGAGATCGAACCCGCTGCCACCGCGGCGATGTCGGCGCTGACCGACTTCACCGCGTGGCTCACCGGCCAGGTCGAGGGCGCGGACCGCGATCCGCGTCTGGGCCGCAGGCTGTGGGAGGCGAAGCTCTGGCACACCCTGGACACCGAGCTGGGCGCGCGGGAGATCCTGGACCGCGCGCACCGGCACCTGGATCGGCTGACCGGCGAGATCCGCTCCGCGGCAGGCGAACTGCTCGGTGTCGCGAATCCGGATGCGGAGACCGTCCGCCGGGCGCTGGCGCAATTGTCGGCGGACCGACCGGCCGATGGCACGGTGGTCGCGGTGGCGGCCGCGGCGCTGGCGGAGGCCACCGCCTTCGTCCGCGACCACGACCTGGCCACCCTGGTCGAGGATCCGCTGGTCATCCAGAAGATGCCGGAGTTCGCGCGCGGGGTGGCGGTGGCGTACTGCGATCCGGTCGGCCCGCTCGAAACCGCCGAGCTGCCGACCTTTTTCGCCATCGCGCCGACCCCGGCGGACTGGTCGCCCGAGCGGGTGACCTCGTTCTATCGCGAATACAACAACCACATGATGCGCAATCTGACCGTGCACGAGGCCATGCCCGGCCACTACCTGCAACTCGCCCGGTCGCGCCGCTTCCGCGGCTCCACCCCCGTGCGCGCGCTGTGCTGGAGCGGCACCTTCATCGAGGGCTGGGCGGTCTACACCGAGAAGCTCATGGCCGACACCGGTTTCGGCGGCCTGCCGGTGCGGTTGCAGCAGCTGAAGTCCCACCTGCGCATGACCATCAACGCCATCCTCGACCAGTCGGTGCACTGCGACGGCATGACCGAAGCCGAGGCCCTGCGGCTGATGCGGGACCGCGGCCTCCAGGAGGAGGGCGAGGCCGCCGGCAAGTGGCGCCGCACCCTGCTCAGCTCCACCCAGCTCTCGACCTATTTCGTCGGTTATACCGAGGTCGCCGCGATTGCCGCCGCCCGCCCGGCCACCACTCCCCCGCGCGACTGGCACGACGCCATGCTCGCCCACGGCTCCCCCGCCCCGCGCCATCTGCGCACCCTGCTCGGTCTCGACGGGAGCTGATTCGATGACCCGCTCGGCGATCGTCGTGGTCCGGGCTCGCGCGGTGGTGCCCCGAACCTGCTGCGGGGCGGGCTGTTACACGCAATTCCCGGTTGGCCGGAGCCAGATGTGGCCAGTGGGCTACGCATGCTGCCCGGGGCGGATCGGATGAGCGGGCTGGCGGTGTCGGCACGCCTGGCCGACCGGGATTTCCAGGTGCGGCTGGAGATTCCGGCCGGGGAGGTACTGGCCGTGCTCGGCCCCAACGGTGCCGGCAAATCCACCCTGCTCGATGTGGTTGCCGGACTGGTAATTCCGGACGAGGGGCAGGTCCGGCTGGGCGAGCGGGTGCTGACGGATGTCGCGAAAGGCATTGCGGTGGCGCCGCATCGGCGGGCCGTCTCGTTGCTGGCGCAGGATGCCCTGCTCTTCCCGCATCTGTCGGTGGCCGCGAATGTGGCCTTCGGGCCGCGCAGCCGGGGTGTGCGCGCCCGGGCCGCCACCGCTCTCGCGCGGGAATGGCTGCGGGCCGTCGATGCCGAGGAATTCGCGGACCGATCGCCCGGGTCGTTGTCCGGCGGTCAGGCGCAGCGCGTGGCCCTGGCCCGCGCGCTGGCCGTGCACCCGCGGGTTTTGCTGCTGGACGAGCCGATGGCCGCGCTGGATGTGACCGCGGCGCCCGCCATGCGGACGCTGTTGCGGAGGGTTCTGCGGGAACCCGCGTCCGGCAGTGCGGACGACGGAAATGGCGAATTGATCGCCACCGCACGGGATATCGCCGCGCATCCCGTGAGGCTGCCGGATGCCCGGCCCAGCGCCACGATTCTGGTGACACACGACATCATCGACGCGGTGACCCTGGCCGATCGGGTCGCGGTCCTCGAGGCCGGGCGGGTGATCGAGTCCGGTTCGGTGGCTGCGGTATTGGCGCGCCCTCGCAGCCGGTTCGCTGCCCGGATCGCCGGAGTCAACCTGATCACGGGCGCGGCCGTGAGCGGCGGCAGCGCCGGGCTGGGTGCGGTCACGGACGGGACGGTCGAGGTCTTCGGCAGGTCCGAGGGCGAGTGGACAGCCGCCGGGCGGGCGGCGGCGGTGTTCTCGCCGGTGGCCGTGGCGGTGCATCTGGAGCATCCGGAGGGCAGTCCCCGCAATGTGTTCCGGGTGCGGGTGGCGGAGCTGGAGGATCGCGGCGGTCTGGTGCGGGTGCGCGGGGTGGACGGTCCGGGGGCGGCCGCGGGCCTGGCGGCGGATCTGACTCCCGCAGCGGTGGCCCAGCTCGGTGTGGTCCCCGGGATGGAGGTGTACTTCGCGGTGAAGGCGACCGAAGTAGAGGTCTACCCGTATTGACCTGTCGCCGGTGGAATTCAGGCGGCCGCCAGGGCGCGCAGACCCGCGGCGCAGTTCGAATACCGTGGCTTCCAGCCGAGTTCGGCCTGGGCCTTGGCATTCGAGACCCGCATGCTGGCCCGCGTCATCTCGTACAGGTACGCCATGGGCCGCAGCAGTGCGCCGGGCACGGTGAACGGCATGGGCGTGCCGAAGGTTTCGGCCACCAGCCGCACGTGCGCTCCGAAGCCGAGCGGGCCGTCGTCGACGATGTTGTAGGCCGAGCCGGGGGTCCCGTCCTCGACGGCGGACGCCATGGCCGCGCCCGCGTCGGCGAGGTTGATCCAGGGCAGCACCCGCCCGTGGTCGTTCACCGCGGGCAGCTGCCGCTTGCGCAGCATCTCCACGATCGATTCGGTGCCGCCCTGCCCGTAGAAGAGGCCGTAGCGCAGTGAAATCCCCTCGATGCCAGGGGTGTTCAGCATGAGCTCCTCCTTCACGCGCATGCCCTCCAGATGCCGGACGTCCGATCCCTTTCCGCCCCGGCCGAATTCGTCGGTCTCGGTGAGGACGTGGTCGCCGAAGTCGCGGTAGCCGTAGCCGAAGACCATCGATTCGGCGATCATGCGCCGTGCCCCGACCAGCTGTGCGGCCGCCACCAGGTTGGCGGTGCCGGTGACGCGCAGGTCGTCGGTGGCGTACATGTCCCGGTGCCGCATGGGCGCCTTGCGCAGCGCGGTGGCCGCGTGCACGACCGTGTCGACGGTCAACCCCTCGACCGCGCGCAGCAGCTGGTCGCGGTCCATCAGGTCGGCGACCACGTCGTTGCCGGCGCCCCGTCCGAGGGACAGGACCGTGTAGCCGTGCTCCTGCAGGGCGCGGGTGATGTGCCCGCCGAGGACGCCGCTCGCACCGGCCAGGAGGATGTTCTTGGTGTCGTTCATGTCCATGGGACAAGGAATGCCCGCCGGAAGTGACAGCACATATCTGTGATCCATGACACAGTTTCTGGCGTGACATTCTTGTCGCGGATGCGGGCGCGCCCACAATCGGATCACGACGAAGAGCTGGAGGACGCATATGACGCTGGATCTGAACAGCGACCTCGGCGAGGGTTTCGGCGACTACACCATGGGTGACGACGCCGCCATGCTGGACGTGGTCACCAGCGCCAATATCGCGTGCGGATTCCACGCCGGGGATCCGGCCATCATGCGCCGCACCTGCGCGCTGGCCGTCGAGAAGGGCGTCCGCATCGGCGCGCACGTCGGCCATCGTGATCTGCCCGGGTTCGGTCGCCGCGCCATCGCGATCGCCCCGGCCGCGCTGCGTGACGAGACGCTGTATCAGATCGGCAGCCTCGATGCCTTCGCCCGCGCTGCCGGAGACCGGGTGCGCTACGTGAAACCCCATGGCGCGCTGTATCACCAGGCCGCCGCAGACCGTGCGCTCGCCGACGCCATCGTCGCGGCCCTGCGGGAGTTCGATGCGCGGCTGGCCCTGCTGGGCCCGGCCGGCACCGAGCTCGAGCGGGCGGCGCTGGCCGCCGGAACCCCGTTCGTCGGTGAGGGTTTCGCCGATCGCGCCTATACGCCGGAGGGTCTGCTCGCGCCGCGCGGACTGCCGGGCGCGGTGCTCGGTGCGGATGCGGCAGTGACGCAGGCGCTGTCGATCGCGCGGGACGGCAAGGCGACCAGCGTGGATGGCGGCACGGTGGCGGTGACGGCGGCCAGCATCTGCGTGCACGGCGATACGCCGGCCGCGGTCGAGATGGCCCGCCGGATTCGCGCCGCGCTCGACGAATCCGGTACGCCTGTCCGGGCTTTCGCGTGATCCGGGGTGGATGACCATGACCGGTCCCGGGGAATTCGACGACGTCGGCGAGGTGCGGGCGGCGGGTGACCGTGCGCTGCTGGTGATTCCACCGGTGCGTGCCATGGTGGCCGATCTGGTGTCCGCGCTGCAGCCGCGTCCGACGGGGGTGGTCGATGTCCTGCCCGCCGCGGAGACCGTACTGGTGACGCTGGATTCGCCGCGGTCGGCGATCTCGGTGCGAAAGCAGTTGCGGGTCCTGCTGGTCCGGCTCGACGCGGCGGCCCGGGTCACCGCCGGTGACCGTGGCGGGCCCGGTCGGCGGCGGGACCGGATCGGTCATCCGTTCGACGAGGTGGCCGGCAACGGCGCGCCTGTCGAACCCGTCGTGATTCCGGTTCGCTACGACGGCGAGGACCTGCCCGAGGTCGCGCGCCTGCTCGGCCTGAGCGCGGCCGAGGTCGTCGCCCAGCACACCGGCACCGTATGGCGTTGTGCCTTCGTGGGTTTCGCGCCCGGCTTCGGCTATCTCGAATCGCCGGACGGCCGCTTGACCGTGCCGCGGCGCGCGCGAGCCCGCACCGCCATCCCCGCGGGTGCCGTGGCGCTGGCGGGCGGCTATTCGGCCGTCTACCCCCGCCGCAGTCCGGGCGGCTGGCAGCTGATCGGAACCACCGATCTCTCGATGTGGGATGTGGATCGGGAACCGCCCGCCCTGGTGCGCGCCGGTGCCCGGGTCCGATTCGTGGATGTGGGGTCAGGCTCATGAGCGGATTACGTGTCGTCGGGGTCGGCCCCCTGGCCACCATTCAGGACCTGGGGCGCCCGGGCTGGTTCGACTCCGGGGTGGGTACCGCGGGCGCGGCGGACCGCGCTTCGCTGCGGCTGGCCAATCGCCTGGTCGGGAATCCGGAGGGTGCGGCCGGCATCGAGGTGCTGCTGGGCGGTCTGGAACTGCTCGCCGATCAGCACGTCACGGTGGCGGTGACCGGCGCCCCGGCCCCGATCACCGTCGACGACCGCCCCATGGGCGCGGCCAGCGTGCTGGAAATCGAGGAGGGACAACGGCTGCGGCTCGGTATCGCCGACACGGGTCTGCGCACCTATGTGGCGGTGCGCGGCGGCATAGAGGTCGCGCCGGTGCTGGGCTCCCGCAGCCGCGACACCCTCTCCGGCATCGGCCCCGACCCGCTGCATCCGGGCGATCTGCTCCCGGTGGGGAAGCCGCCGCGGACGCTGCCCATCGTGGATGTCGCGCCGGTGCCGGCGCTGGGCAACGAGCTGCTCACGGTGCGTGCGGTGCCCGGTCCGCGGGCCGACTGGTTCACCGACGCCACCGCCCTCTTCGCGGGCGAGTGGACGATCTCCCCGGACACCGATCGGATCGGCGCGCGCCTGGACCGGCGCAGCGGTCCCGCCCTGCGGCGCAGCGTACCGAGTGAATTACCCACGGAGGGCATGGCTTTGGGCTCGGTGCAGGTGCCGCCCAGCGGTCAGCCCGTCGTCTTCCTGGCGGATCATCCGATCACCGGCGGCTATCCGGTGATCGCGGTGGTGGTGGACGCCGATGTGGACTGCGTGGCGCAGGCTCGCCCGGGTCAGGCCCTGCGCTTCCGGAAGGTCGACTGACGCGGATTCCGTTGCGCTGCAGGGGGATCGCCGGAGTCGCTACTTCAGCGTCGCGTGCATGAGGTACACGTTGTAGCTGTTCCACGCCGACATGGTGAAGTACAGGTCCTTCCCGCTCGACCACGGATGGATGTACCCGCCGTAGGTCGTCGGATAGTCGTCGGTGTCGACCAGGGTCACCGGATCGGTCCAGGTGCCCTGCGGTTCGGCGGCGGTGCGGAGCACGATGGCGTGGTGGTCCAGATCCAGGTAGATCATCTGCCACTGCCCGGTCGACGCGTCGTAGCGCACCGACAGCTCACCGGCGGTCCCGGACAGGATCGGCGTGGCCAGATGTTCGTCGGGCCCCAGGGCAGGCACCCAGGTATCGGCGATCCAGTACTGGTAGGCCGACTTGTTGAGCACCTGGTCGGTGGGCACCCGGGCCAGCCCGATGGTGCCGAACCGCCCATTGGGGGTGCCGAACATGTACACGTACCCGTCGTGCGGCGCCATGCCCATGACCTGGAACCGCCCCAGCCCGAAGACGTTGTCCCAGCGCGCCCAATCGGATTTGGTCCAGGTCGCGCCGTTGTCGTCGGACCAGGCCAGCCCGCCCAGATTGGTCCACCACATGCCCGGCTTGTGGCGACTCCACCGGGCCACCGACATGTACGTCAGGTACTGCCGCCCGTTCAGCGCGAAACCGGAGGTCGGGATGGTGGTGATCTCGAAGTTGTCGACCTTGCGGCTGCTCAGGATCTCGGCGGCGTGACAGCGGCTGTCCTGGGCGAAGGTGTCCAGCCGCAGGCCCTGGGAGAGATCGCGATTGCTGCTGAACGCGAGGGAGTTGCTGCGCCAGTCCTGGTCCCCGGTGCCCGCGCCGATCGGCCCCCAGCCCTTGCCGAAGGTGTCACCGAAGGCGACGGCGATCTGCCCGGGCTCGGACTCCCACATGATGCCCAGGTCGGTGCCGTCCACCGACCAGCGCATATCGGTGCGATTGGTGGAGCCGTGCCCGGTCACCTGGTTCGCCAGCGCCAGCGAGTCGAGCTCGGCCGGGGCCACGGGTGCGGCGACCGGCGCGGGAACCAGGGGCTGCACGGCGGGCGCGGGCCGGGGCTGCGGTGGCTCGGGATCGCCGCCGGGCACCGGGATCGGGACGGTCTCCGGAATCTGGTCTATCTGGATGTGCGGCAGCTGAATCCCGCCGGAGCCGTTGCCGGCCTGCGGTGCGGGGGTGGGCTCGGGCGCCACGTCCGGGGCAGGCTGGTCATCGCCGGTGCCGGGATCTCCGGAGGTGCCGGCCGGGTCGCCCGGCGGGTCGGCCGGATCACTCTCGGGCGCAAGGTTTTCCGGCTTGGGACTCTGGTCGTTGCGCAGGTCCGGGCACGGATTGACGCACGGGTCCGCGGGCAGTGGCGCGGGATCGATGCGGGTGTTGTCCTGCCGTGGACCGGGAACGGGGACCGGCGTGAACTGCGGGACCGGGACCTGAATGTGGATGGTGTTGTCGGGCGGCTGCGGTTGCGGCAGTGGCACATCCGGGTCGGGTTCGCGGGCCAGCGGATCGAATCCCGTTTCGCCGCAGGCGTTCAACGGCGGCGGGGCCCACGGGGCCAAGGGTCCGGCGGTGGCGGGTGTGGCGGGCAGCAGCATGACCGCGGCCATCGCCAGGCTCGAGAGCGCCAGGGCCGCAGGTGCTTCGGAGCGCCGCGCAGTCATCCGTGGTGCGTCTCCTCGTCCGTGATCGGATCCACCTCACCGTAGTCCTGCGGGCCGCATCCGCGGAGCCGTCTCACCGTGTCGCCGGAGGGGTGTGACCGAGCCGATACCTACATCGGCTACGTACCGACCCGTCGGCGTGAATTGGCCGCAATGGCCAGGACGCCGGCCGCGTAGACCGCCGCCGCGGCCACCACCACCGCCGGTGAGCGGCCGTCCGCCGGAATCAGCACCGCGGTACCCGCCAGCGCCAGCACGAAGGTGATGTTGAAGACCGTGTCCTGCAGGGCGAAGACCTGCCCGCGGTGCGCGTCGTCGATATCGATCTGCATGGCCGCGTCCCCGGTCAGCTTGATGACCTGGCCCACCAGCCCGAGCAGGTAGGCCGCCGCCAGCAACAGCAGCTCCGCCCGCCGCTCGGCGTCCCCGGCGGCGACGGTGATCGGCGTGACCAGGCCCAGCTGTACCGCGATCGCCGTCACCAGGCCGGTCACCACCGTCCGCGGCCGGCCGAGCCGGGGAATCAGCACCGGTGCGACCACGGCCGCCGTGAGCATGCCCGCCCCGGTCGCGGTGATGGCCGCACTGAATTTCGCGAGGTGCGTCCCCACCGCGGCCTCGTCGCCACGGCGCAGCACCAGCACCATCAGCAGGGTGTCCGCGCCGAAGACGATGCGGTGCGCGCCGATCCCCAGGAAGGTCGTGGTCACCTCCCGGGACCGCCAGGCCGCGGTGGCGCCCTCGCGCAATCCGGCGGCGATGGCCCGCACCGTGCTCCACCGACCTCGCGCCGCGGCCTGCTCGCCGCGGTCGGGTCCCAGTGCGCGCGGCCGGAATCCGGCCACCACCACCCCGCCGGCGATCGAACCGGAGGCGCTGCCGGCCGCCGCCACCGCCGAGGCGAAGTCGCCCGCCCCGATCAGCCCGATGATCGAGAAGGCCAGGCCCGCGCCCAGGATCGCGCACCCCGAGGCCACCGTCGCCAGCACCGAATTCATCGGGACCAGCCAGCGCTGGGCCAGCACCTTGGGCAGCGACGCGGACACACCGGCGCCCACGAACCGGCTCACCCCGACCACGGACAGCGCGCCCAGCAGCAGCGGGGTGGCGCGCACCCCGGCCAGCAGGCCCGCCGCGGTCGCCACGATGAGCAGCGCGCGCAGCACGTTCGCGTAGAGCAGCACCCGGCGGCGATCCCAGCGGTCGAGCAGCGCGCCCGCGTACGGGCCGATGATGGAGTACGGCAGCAGCAGGGCCGCGAAGCCGCCGGCGATGGCCAGCGGATCGGTCTGCCGTTCGGGGTTGAACAGAATCGCGCCCGAGAGCGCGGCCTGGAACATGCCGTCGCCGAACTGCCCGGACAGCCGGACCAGCGTCAGTCGCAGGGTGCCGGGATTCTCGCGGAGCCCGGTCGCGACCGCGGCCAGCCGGGCGCGCAGGGTGGCCGGCGGCGGCGCGGTCACCGGGACGGGTGCGTGGTCACCAGCGCGAAGACGGCCGCGCGCATATCGTCGGCCATGGGCAGGTTGTCGACGGTGTCGGCGTCGATCCACTGGTAGCGGTCGTGCTCGCGGGGGTCCAGCCGGATCTCGGCCGCCTCGGTCTCGACCACGAAGCTGTATTTGCGGACCCGGGACTTGGTGCGGGTGGCGTAGTCGAATCCGCCCAGCACGTCGGTGATCCGCACGACGCTCAGCCCGGTCTCCTCGAACAGTTCGCGGGCCACGCAGTCGGCGAAGGACTCGCCGGATTCCACGCCGCCGCCGGGCAGTTCCCACATCCCCCCGTGCGAGCCTTCGGCGACACGCCGCACGACCAGCAGTTTGCCATCCCGGAAGACGGCCACGCCCACCACGAAATGAGCGATCCCCTCGCTCTCGGCCTGTTGTCGGAGCTCGCGTTCGATGCCCGCGAGTGCCTCGGGTCGCATCCCCCTGCTCTCCCTCCCGTTTCGCTTGCGGCACATCATGATACGGTCGCCGACCGAAACCCGCTGGCGGGTACGACGGCATGCGGTCGGGCGTCACCGCCGCGCACTCACAATCGCCGGGCATTTGCCCGGGCCGGTTGCCGAGAGCGTAGTACCTGGTCGGCGGCGTGCGGAGCAGCGCTGCTCTCACGCTAGAATTTAACCCGGAATTCAGGTTGGGCCGCCGTATCGGCCCCTACCCTGGAATCCGATCGGTGCTCGCCGGTGAGAGGAGTACGGCGGTGTCCACCCTCACGACACCACACATCGATATCCATCGTGGCGGCGACCGCATGAAAACCCGTGTGTCGTGGCTGGATTCGAAGCATTCGTTCTCGTTCGGGGAACACTACGATCCCGACAACACCCATCATGGCCTGCTGCTGGTCAACAACGAGGACATCGTCCTGCCCGGCGAGGGCTTCGAGACCCATCCGCACCGGGACATGGAAATCGTCACCTGGGTGCTGAGCGGCAGCCTGGTCCATCAGGATTCGCTGGGGCACAGCGGGGTCATCTATCCCGGCCTGGCCCAGCGCATGAGCGCCGGCACCGGCATCCTGCATTCGGAGAAGAACGATTCCTGGCGGATCGGCAATGTGCCCGAGCACCAGGAGCCGGTGCATTTCGTCCAGATGTGGGTGGTGCCCGACGATTCCGGGCTGACCCCCGGCTATCAGCAGCTGGAGATCGACGACGAGCTGGCCGGCGGCGGCCTGATCACGGTGGCCTCGGGCCTGCCCCGCTACCGCGACCGCACCGCCATCGCCATCGCCAGCAGCCATTCCGCCCTGCACGTGGCCCGGATGTCCGGCGTCGCCGCCGAGATCCGCCTGCCGGAAGCCCCCTACCTGCATGTCTTCATCGCGCGCGGCGAGGTGGAGATGGAGGGGGCGGGCACCCTGTACGAGGGCGACGCGGTGCGGTTGACGCGCAGCGGAGGCCAGCGGGTCACCGCCAACATGCCGTCGGAGATTCTGGTGTGGGAAATGCATGCCCGACTCGGCGGGCAATAGCATCGACACATGAACCAGTACCCGCCGCCGGGGCAGTACGGCCAGTACCCGCCGCCTCCGCCCGGAAACTATCCGCCGCCCGGCGGACCGCAGTACTGGCAGGAATCGCCGCAGCGCAAGGGCATGGCGATCACCGCGATGGTTTTCGGCATCCTGGGTCTGCTCACCTTCTGGACGGTGCTGCTCACCATCGTCGGCGTCCTGTGCGGCGCGCTCGCGATCATTCTCGGCGTGATCGCCGCGACGAAGGCGCGCCGCGGCACGTCCGGCGGCTTCGGAATGGCGCTGGCGGGCGCGATCATGGGCGTTATCAGCCTGGTCGGCGGCATTCTGGTCGGCGTGCTGGTGTGGGCCGTCTTCGAGGACACCGGCGGCACCGACCTGATCGACTGCCTGAACAAGGCGGGTGGCGACAGCTCGAAGGTTCAGCAGTGCCAGGAGGAATTCAACAAGCGCATCGAGGACAAGTTCAGCGTCACGCTGACGCCCGCGCCTACCCGATGACCGGATGGCATTCGCGGGTGGCGGCCAGCACCTCGGCCAGTTCGGGGCGAAAGTCCCCTTCCGGTGGGTGAATCCACGTGCGGTAGGCGCTGTGCTCGTCCGCGGGAGACGGCAGCACGATGGTGCTGCCCGGTTGCGCTACGGACGCGCAATCGCGGAAAAGGTCTGAGAACAAAGCGGTGTCGTGATACGAGTCGTCCGTGGGTCCGGTCAGGAAGGTCCAGCGGCCCGAGCGCGGGTGGGCGATCACGGGCCCGCAGCGGCGTTGGGCGACCAGATGGTCGCGGACCCGGTGGCCCAGGTCGGCGGGCATGGTCACGGCCCCGACGGCCCCGACCTCCAACATGATTCGGCACAGTGCCGAGTCCACCACGCCGTAGAGTCCGTGCTCCTTGCGATAGCGCCGGCACCGGGCCAGCGCTTCCTGGGTGGCGGTATACGAGGACGGGTCCAGCGCGCTCATGGCGAACCTCCTGCTACCGACCTTAGAGCCGGGCTATCGGTATGACAATAGTCACACGCCAGCGAGTTCCCCAGCGTAGCATCACTGCTCATGGCACCCGTCTCGCCCACCGTCGCCCGGTGGGAGCTGGTCCTGCGACTGCGCGAACTGCGTGAGCAGTGCGGCTTCGATTCGGCGACCTTCGCCAAGCGCGTCGGTTTCACCCCCGCCAACTGGTCGCACGTGGAGAAGGGCCGGCGCGTCCTCACGGCCACCACCATCGGCCCGGTGCTGGAGCTGCTCGAGGTGGAGGGCGAGGAGCGCGCGGAACTGCTGGAACTGCTGGCGCTGAGCAAGGAGCGCGGCTGGTGGGCCAGGTCCTCGGCGCTGATCGGGCCGGAGCTGCAACGGTATTACGGCATGGAGCTCGGTGCGGAGAGCATCCGCAGCTACGACAGTCTGGTGGTGCCCGGGCTGTTGCAGACCGAGGAATACGCGCGGGCGCTCATCAGCGCCGACGTCATGATCCGTCCCGTCCAGGTGGAACAGCTGGTGGCGGTGCGGCTGAAGCGGCAGGAACGGCTGCGCGGCGACGACCGGGTGGAACTCACCGCGGTGATCGGCGAGGCCACGTTGCTACAGCAGATCGGCGGCCCGAAAGTATTGCGCGGGCAACTGGAACATCTGGCAACACTGCTGGACGAGCTGGATTCCATTTCGGTGCGGGTGATTCCGTTCACCGCGACCCGGGGCGCGCTGCTGGGCGGGTCGAGTTTCCATCTGCTGGATTTCGCTTCCGAGAATCTTCCGACCTTCACCTGGGTGGAGAGTGCGGTTTTCGGTGGGGCGGTGGAGGATTCGTCGCAGATTCGCGATCTGCGGTTCGCATTTGTGCGTGCGCTCGACCAATCTCTCGGTCGCGCAGAATCTTTGGAGCTCATCAAACGCTATTCGCAAGGGTAGGATACGCATGCGTAACGGTAAAATGCTGCCCATGCTAAACACCGCGAACTATCAGCCGGTATCCCGCGGCTGGTTCACGTCGTCACGTACCAATAACGGAAATCAGTGCGTGGAGGTTCGATTCGACGGTGATGCGGTGCTCATCCGCGACAGCAAGTACCGGCGCAATCCGGAACATCGCCTTGAAGACGAGCCCATCATCACCGTCGCCGCGACCGAATGGATGACATTCCTGGCCGCTGTGCTGGGCCGCCACTCCGTCCGCACCGCGCTCACCGCGGAGACCGGTGCGGACGGCCACACCACCCTCCGGCACCGCGACACCACCCTGATCTACACCCCCGGCGAATGGCGCGCCTTCGTCGACGGGGCCCGGGACGGGGAATTCGACCGTCAGCCGCAAAGCGTCTAGCCACCGAACAGTGCAGTGTTGAGGCTCGGCCGTCGGCGGTCGAGCCCGGTGGTTCGCGGCGCGTCTCGTTCTGGACTGAGCGGAGCCGGGGGAGCGAAACGGAGGAGGCGGAGGGAGGGAAGAACGAGACTTTCAGCGCCGCGAACCCACCCGGAGCGAAGCGGAGGCAAAATAGGCACTGTGACTTCGCAGCTGACGCCTCCTTCCGGTATCGACCTGTCCTTCCGTGACGCGGACGTACGGGCGCAGGACGACCTGTTCGCGCACGTCAACGGCAAATGGCTGGAGAGCTACGAGATACCGGCCGACCGGGCGGTGGACGGTGCTTTCCGCACGCTCTACGACCAGGCCGAACTGGATGTGCAGAGGATCATCCAGGACGCCTCGGCGGCCGATGCCGCGCCCGGCACCGAAGAGCGCAAGATCGGCGATCTCTACAACAGCTTCATGGCCGACGAGGCCATCGAGGCGGCGGGCCTGACCCCGATCGCCGAGGAGCTGGCCGCCGTGGCCGGCGTCGCCGACCGTTCGGACTTCGCCGCGCTCATCGGCCGCCTGCAGCGCACCGGCGTGGGCGGCGCGCTGGCCTTCTATGTCGACACCGACGACAAGAACTCCGCCCGGTACCTGGTGCACGCCACCCAGTCGGGCATCGGCCTGCCCGACGAGTCGTATTACCACAAGGACGAATACGCGGAGATCCGCGAGAAGTACGTCGCGCACATCCGCCGCATGTTCGAGCTGGCCGGATTGGACCATGACGCTCAGCGGGTTTTCGAGCTGGAAACCAAGCTGGCCGCGGGTCACTGGGACGTGGTGCGCCGCCGCGATGCCGAATTGAGTTACAACCTCACCACTTTCGACGCACTGGCCGCCGAGAACCCGGAATTCGACTGGACCGCCTGGACTTCCGCGCTGGCTGCGGGTGTGGATCGCTCCGGTGCGGAGCTGTTCGCGGAACTCGTCGTGCGCCAGCCCGATTACGTGCGCACCTTCGCCCAGCTGTGGGCCTCGGAATCGCTGGCGGACTGGAAGGCCTGGGCGGCCTGGCGGGTGGTGAAGGCCCGCGCGCCGTACCTGACCGCGGAGCTGGTGGAGGCCAACTTCGACTTCTACGGCCGCACCCTGACCGGTGCGCAGGAGAACCGGGAGCGCTGGAAGCGCGGCGTCTCCCTGGTGCAGGACCTGCTGGGCGAGGCCGTGGGCAAGCTCTATGTGGCCCGGCACTTCCCGCCGGAGGCCAAGGCCCGCATGGTCGAGCTGGTGGCGAATCTGCAGGAGGCCTACCGCCGCAATATCTCCGAGCTGGAGTGGATGGGCCCGGACACCCGGCAGGCCGCGCTGGCCAAGCTGGAGAAGTTCACCCCCAAGATCGGCTACCCCGAGGAGTGGCGTGACTACGCCGCGGTCACCGTGGATCCGGCCGACGTGGTGGGCAACTACCGCAGTGGCTACGCCGCCGAGCACGACCGCGACCTGAACAAGCTGGGCGGCCCGGTGGACCGCGGCGAATGGTTCATGACCCCGCAGACGGTGAACGCCTACTACAACCCGGGCATGAACGAGATCGTCTTCCCGGCGGCCATTCTGCAGCCCCCGTTCTTCGACATGAACGCCGACGACGCCGCCAACTACGGTGGTATCGGCGCGGTCATCGGGCACGAGATCGGCCACGGCTTCGACGATCAGGGCTCCAAGTACGACGGCGACGGCAATATGGTCGACTGGTGGACCGAATCGGACCGCACCGAATTCGGCAAGCGCACCAAGGCTCTGATCGACCAGTACAACCAGTTCTCCCCCAAGGACCTGTCGGCGGACCACAAGGTCAATGGCGAGTTCACCATCGGTGAGAACATCGGCGACCTGGGCGGTCTCTCGATCGCCCTGGAGGCGTACCGGATCGCCATCGAGGGCCAGGACTCCCCCGTCCTCGACGAACTCACCGGCCTGCAGCGGGTGTTCTTCGGCTGGGCGCAGGTGTGGCGCACCAAGGCGCGCACCGAGGAGGCCATCCGCCGCCTCGCCGTGGACCCGCACTCGCCGCCGGAGTTCCGTTGCAATGGCGTGGTCCGCAACCTCGACAGCTTCCACGAGGCCTTCGATGTGCGGCCGGGTGACGAGCTCTATCTGGATCCCGCTGAGCGCGTGAAGATCTGGTAGCCCGGACCGGGCCCTCGCCGAGGTGGCGGGGGCCCCGGCCGGCTAACGCAGGCGCTCTTCGGTTTCCGCGTCGAAGAAGAAGAGTTCGTCCTGCTTGGGCGTCAGGAGCAGACGGTCGCCCAGCGCGACCTGGAAGCGCCGATCCACCCGCGCGACGACCCGGCCGGAGCGGCTGGACCATTCGTCGGCCACGCCGTGCGAGTAGACGAACGACTCCGAGCCGAGTTCCTCGAGCAGCTCCACCTCGACCGCGAGCGCATTGCCCGCATCGGTGGTGACCTCCCAGGATTCGGGCCGGATGCCGACGATCACGTTCTTGCCGTCGATATTGTGCGGCAGGGGAATTCGCAGGTCGTTGAGCACGGCCGCACCGTCGCGGACCGGCGCGGTCAGCAGGTTCATGCCGGGCGAGCCGATGAACCCGGCGACGAAGGTATTGACCGGATCGTCGTAAAGCTCACGGGGAGCGGCGATCTGCTGCAGCTTCCCGTTCTTCATCACCGCGACCCGGTGCCCCATGGTCATGGCCTCGACCTGGTCATGGGTCACGTACACGGTGGTGGTGCCCAGCCGCTTCTGCAGGGCCGCGATCTGCGAGCGGGTCGAAACCCGCAGCTTGGCATCGAGATTCGACAGCGGCTCGTCCATGCAGAACACCTGCGGCCGCCGCACGATGGCCCGGCCCATGGCGACGCGCTGGCGCTGGCCGCCCGACAGCCGCGCGGGCTTACGGTCGAGCAGGTCCTCCAGCTCCAGCATGGCCGCCGCCTCGGTGACGCGAACCTTGGTGTCGGCCTTGCTCATACCCGCATTGCGCAGCGCGAACCCCATGTTCTCGGCCACGGTCATATTCGGGTAGAGCGCGTAGCTCTGGAACACCATGGCCACGTCGCGCGAACGCGGCGGCAGGCCGGTCACATCGAGTCCGCCGATGCGAATGTGCCCGGCGGTCACCGCTTCGAGACCCGCCAGCATGCGCAGACTGGTGGACTTGCCGCAGCCCGAAGGCCCGACCAGCACGAGGAATTCGCCGTCGGCGATATCCAGGTTCAGGTCGTCGACCGCGGGCCCGGGCGCACCCGGATAGGTGAGGGAAACTCCCTCGAACTGCACAGTCGCCATGCCGGCGCTCTCCTTGTCCAATGCTCACGCTGCCGGGGGCCTCCGTGGTTACGCAGGCTGCCGCCTCCGGCCCCTGACGTCAGCGTGCGGGTGCGTGTCCTACTTGGGCAGCTTGGGCGTGATCTGCCGGTCGATGATCGTCTGCAGCTGGTTGGCGATATCGCCGAAAGCCGCTGCGGTGTCCCGGTTCTGCAGGCCGATCTGCTCGAGGCCGGTGCCGATGATCTGGTCGCCGCCGGGCACGAACACGCGCGCGTAGTTCTGCGGCTTGGTCAGCGGCAGCTGGTCGATCGCGGTCTTGAAGTTCGGGTTCTTGGCCAGGAAGTCCTGCATGCCCGGATCCTGCTGCGCCGACTTGCGCACCGGCACATAGCCGGTGGCCTGCGAGAAGTACGAGGTGTTGGCCGCATTGGTGATGAACTCGATGAACTTGAGCGCGTTCTCCTTGCGGGCGTCGCTGATCCGCGACGGAATCGCCAGGCCGGCGCCGCCGGTGGTGCAGCCCGCCAGCCCGTTCGGGTGCGGCAGGAAGCCGGTGCCGAACTGGGTCTTGCCCGCGGCATTGGTGTTGATGCTCTTCAGGTCTCCGGTGGAGCCGATGGCCGAGGCGATGATGCCGTTGCCGAAGTCCACGGCGTAGGTGGGCCGGATGCTGGCGTACTTCTTGGTATTGATGGAGTCGCGCAGGTAGTTTCCGGCCTTGATGGTGGCCGGGTCGCTGAACTTCAGCTTCCACTCGTCCGAGTACGCGCCGCCGAAGGTCCAGCACGGACCCTGGAAGGTCCAGGCCAGGTAGTTCTTGGCGTCACCCCAGCCGTGCGCCCACTTGCCGTCGCCCATCACGCTCTGGATCTTCGGGCCCCACTCGTCGAACTCGTCCCAGCTGTTCGGCGTGCGGTCGGGCAGTCCGGCCTTGGCCCAGACATCCTTGTTGTAGTAGAAGATCTGCGTCGAGCGCGAGTACGGCAGCGCCCAGGTCTTGCCGTTGAACTTGTAGTCGCCGACGAAGGTGTCGACGTAGTCGGACACGTTCACCCCGGCCGCGGAGAAGTGGCTGTCCAGCGGCTCGATGGTGCCGTTGAGCGCGTAGTTGAACCACCACACGTCGGACAGGATGACCACGTCGGGCAGTTCACCACCGGAGAGTGCGGCGTTGAACTTGGTCGCGACCTCCTCGTAGTTCTTGCCCGCGTCGACCAGATTGACCTTCAGGTCCGGGTACTTGGCCTGGAACCGGTTGATCAGCTCGGTTTCCTGGTCCTTGGAGGTGCCGGGGTGGTTGGACCAGAAGGTGATGGTCTTCGAGTCACCGCCCTGCGTGCCGCCGCCACCGGATCCGGCGCACGCGGTCAGCGCCGCCGCGCCCGCGGCCGCGCCCGCCAAGCCGAGAAACCCGCGTCGCGAGAGAGCACCACGGCGTGCCGTGAAACTAGCGGGGTTACGTGAATCCGACACAGGAATCTCCTTCTGGGACTTAACCCTTGACCGCACCGGAGGTGAGGCCCTTGATCATCTGGCGCTGGAGCACCAGGAAGACGATGAGGATGGGGAGCATGGTCAGGATGACCCCGGCCATGACCGGACCCCAGTTGGTGACGCTCGGGTTCTCGGTGTTCTGCAGCAGGGTCAGGCCGACCGGCAGGGTGGCCACCCGCGCGTCGTCGGCCATCAGGAACGGCCACAGGTATTCGTTCCACTCGTTCACCAGCGTGACCACCGCGAACGCCACCATGGTGGGTCCGGACATGGGCAGCACCACCCGGGTCAGCAGCCGCCACCAGCCCGCGCCGTCCATCCGCGCGGCCTCGATGACCTCGCTCGGCAGCGACAGGAAGTGATTGCGCATCAGGAAGGTGCCGAAGGCGACGCCGCAGAGCGGAACGATGATGCCCTGGAAGGTGTTTCGCCAGCCCAGCTGGGCGATGAGCGCGTAGTTGGAGATGATGGTGATCTGGTTGGGCACCATGAGCGCCGCGATGATCACCAGGAACACGATGTTCTTGCCGGGGAAGCGCAGGAACACCAGGCCGTAGGCGCTGAGCACGCCCAGCACGAACTTCACCGCCGAGACGATGCCGGTCACGATGATCGAGTTCCGCAGGAACTGCCAGAACGGCAGCGTGGTGGTGGCGTCGTGGTAGTTCGACGCCAGCCAGCGCTCGGGCCAGTAGCTGACCGGCTGGGAGTAGACCTCCGTGTGCGCCATGAAGGAGCGGGTGAGGATGTAGTACAGCGGGACGCCGACGATGATCAGCACGCACACCATGGCGGCGTAGCCGAATACCGTGGCCCACAGTTCCCGATCGCGGAACGCGCTCAGCGCGTTGAGCCGATTCACTTCTCGTCCCCTCGGTCCATGATGCGCACCTGCACCAGCGTCACGATGAGCAGCACCAGGAACATGATGGTGGCGACGGCCGCCCCGTATCCGGCTCGCTGGTTCACCCAGGATTCGCGATAGACCTGATAGATCATGGTGGTGGTGCCGGTGCCGATGGGCCCGCCGCGGGTCATCACATTGATGAGGTCGAAGACCTGAAGTGAGTTGAGCAGCACCGTGATCGACAGAAAGTAGGTGGTGGGTCGCAGCTGCGGCAGCAACACCCGGGTGAAGGTGGTCCAGCGGCTCGCGCCGTCGATCTCGGCGGCCTCCATGAGGTCGGTCCGAACCCCTTGCAGCGCCGCCAGATAGATGACGAAGCTGTAGCCCAGGTTCTTCCAGATGTAGGTGACCGTGATCATGAACAGCGCCCAGTGCGGATCCTGTGCGAAGTCGGGTGAGTGAATCCCCATCCGCTCCAGCAGATCCGGGACCAGGCCGAAGCCGGGGTCGAAGATGAACTGGAAGCCGACGCCGATGGCCGCGCCGGAGATGACGTAGGGCGCGAAGATGGCGGAGCGGACCACATTGCGCCCGAACAGTTTGCGATCCAGCAGCAGGGCCAGCGCCAGGCCCAGCAGCATGCTGCCGAGGACCGCGGCGACGGTGAAGATCACCGTATTGCCGACGATCTGCCAGGAGTCGTCGCGGCCGAACCACTCGGTGTAGTTGTCGAAACCGACCCAGTTCAGGCTGGTCGCCGAGATGTTCCAGTCGGTGAACGACAGGCGGATATTGTCGACCAGCGGCCGATAGACGAACAGCCCCAGCAGAATCAGGTTCGGCGCGACCAGGACCACGAAGAGCGCATAGTCCTGCCAGGGTCTGCTTCGCCACCCGCGCCCCGGGGGCGTCGGGAGTACTCGTTCGGGCCAAGATCGCACCCGCGCAGCCTTGCGGCTTGGGGCTACCGACTGGTTAATTTCGGATGGAAGATCGCTGAACTGTCGGTCGGCGCGCGCCACCGACTGTTCACCGGTCACACCCTCGAGCGGCGCGGACATGCGCCGAATCGTACGACCGCCCAACTTGTTTCGAGACCGAATTCATATGAACGGTCAGCCAACAGCAAGAACGAGTCAGCGCCCCGCCCAATGGGGCGGGGCGCTGACTCCTGGACCTCAGTTCCAGTCGCCCCAGCCGTCGGAGGTGCTGAAGGTGCCGCCGTTGGTGTTCTTGACGATCACCGGGTCACCCTTCTTCACGTTCTCCTGGAACCACTTGGCGTCCTCGGTGGAGACGTTCAGGCAGCCGTGCGAGGTGTCCGAAACGCCCTGCTGCGCAACGCTCCACGGGGCGGCGTGCACGAAGATGCCGCTGTTGGACATGCGGGTGGCGTACTCGACCTCGAGCTTGTAGCCCTGCGGATCGGTCACCGGCACACCGTAGGTGGAGGAATCCATGATCATCTTGCGGTTCTTCTCGCTGATGATGTAGGTGCCGTTCGGGGTCTCGTGATCCTTCTTGCCCATGGAGGTCGGCATGGTCTTCACGACCTCGCCGTTGTGGGTCACGGTGATCTCGTGGGTGGTGTCGTCGGCGGTGGTGATGAACTCGTCGCCGATCTGGTAGGCGACGTCGGTGCCGCCCGCCTGGACGGTCACCTTGGAGCCGGCCGGCCAGAAGTCCTCGGGCCGCCAGCGCACCTGCTTGTCGCCCATCCAGTAGAAGTGGCCGCTCACCTTGTTGGTGGAGGTGATGCGAATCGACTTCTCGGCGGCCGCGTGATCGCCGACCGGGTCTTTGAAGTTGATGATGATCGGCATGGCCACGCCGACCACATCCCCGTCACCGGGGCTGATGTTCGGGGCCGCGAAGTTGGCGGGCGGAATCGGCGCCTTGGCGTTCGGGTCGGTGGGCAGCGAGCCCGGCTCGGGCTGCGGCATGACCGCGGAGGGCACGCCCGGTACCTCCGGTCCGCCCGGCCATAGCGGAGTCGCTGAGGCGGGTGCTGCCACCACTGCTCCGGTCGCCGCGACGGCGGCGAGGGCGATCAGTCCCGTTTTCCGATACCGGGTATGGCGCACAGCTCGGTCCTCTCAATGCCGCCTCCCCGAGACTTCAGCGCACGGCTGAGAGCCGTTGACAGTCGGGGACGCGTGCGGGCGGTTGGGGAGCAACCCGATTTTGGACGTACCCGACGAGTTACCCCGATGCTCACGAAATCAGTTGTCGCGATCCCATTACTACATGGCGCTGCGCGGCAGGCCAATTGCCTTCTGTCAGTTATGTGTACCGACTAACCGGTGTGCACTGCGTCACGGGTCTGCGGGTTGGTTGCCCGACTGGCGCGAATGCGCCGATGACATCGGCGATTCCCCGAAAGTGACACCGGCGCGGCCGCTTTCGGCGTGCTCACTTCCCGAAACCTGCTTGTGATCGAAATCACCGAGGTCCCTTCAGAACCCGGCGACATCGAACGTGATGGCGCTGCGCGGCCCCACCGTGATGGTGTGCGGCACCGACATCGGCGCGGGCCCGTGCGCGAACCGCGGCGACAACCGCAGCCGCACATCGGTCAATACAGTAGCCAGCACAATGCGAAGTTCGTAATCGGCCAGCGCCGCACCGACGCAACGCCGGTGCCCGCCGCCGAACGGGGCGAACTCGAACGGGCTGTAGCGGCGCTCCAGAAACCGCTCGGGCCGGAACCGCCGCGGCTGCGGCCACACCGCGGGATCGGTGTGCAGCAGGTGCACCGAGATCCCCATGGTGTCCCCCGCCGACAGCGGCACCCCGCGCAGCGTGAAATCACCGGTGAGCCTGCGCAATACGATCGGCACCGGCGGATGCAACCGCAGCGTCTCCTGGCAGACCGCGTCCAGGTAGGGCAGCGCCATCAGTTCGGCCGGGCCGGGATCGCTTCCGGCGGCGGCCACTTCGGCGCGCAGCCGGGCCAGCGACTCCGGTTCCCGGTGCAGCCGGTACAGCGCCCACACCAGCGCGGTCGCCGTGGTCTCGTGCCCCGCCACCAGCAGGGTCCGCAATTGCTCGCGCAGGTCGGTGTCGGTGATGGCGCTGCCGTCCTCGTAGCGGGTGTCCAGCATGAGCGCCAGCAGATCCGCCCCGCCGCCCCCGTCCGCGCGCCGCCGTGCCACCTCAGCGTCGATGAGTTCGTCGAGCCGATCCCGCGCCGTGCTGAACCGCTCCCAGCCGGACAGCCCGAACAGCTTGCGCCGCAATGCCGGAACCAGGAACAGCGTGCTGCCGAAGGATTCCAGGAATTCCTTTGTGACGGTGGTGTATTCGGCTCGGCGCGTGGCATCGTCGATGCCGAACACCGCCGCCAGGATGACCCGCAGCGTGAGTGCCCGCGCCGCCGCCCGGGCATCGATGCGGGTGCCGGGCCGCCACCGGTCCCCGGTCCGCTCCCCGCTCAGCTCGGCCCGGGCCGCCTCGCGAATGGTGTTGCCGTAGGCGCTGATTCGAGTGCGGTGCAATGCCGGCGCGAGCAGCGCCCGCTCGCGCCGGTGCCGGCCGTCGCGGGCCAGGATGAGCGAGGCCGCGCCCACCATGGGCTCGATGGGATTGGGCCGCGGCGGTTCCAGCAGGTCCACCGGGGCCCGGAAGAACTCGCGCGCGCCCTCGGGAGTGCCGGTGAAGAGCACCGGTCCCAGGGCCGGCATCCGCACCCGGAAGGGGTCACCGTCGCGTCCGCGCCGCCAGGAGAGATAACGCTCCAGGATGTCGGTGCTCATGGCTGCCTATACGAAATGCCGGACCGCCTCGGTTCGATCTTCCCGGTGCCCGTGGTGTATGCATGGGCACAGAAGTCAAATCTGTTTGTTTCGAAATATAGGACTCGCCCGTGTTGCGTCAGCAGCTTTCCGCCCGGATCGCCCTGCCCGCGATCTCCGCCGCCACCCTGCTGCTCGCCGGCTGCGGGACCACCGTTTCCGGCCATCCCCAGGCCGCCCCCGGCGACATCGTGCTCCCCACCAAGACCCCCGGCGCCACCCCCGGAAAACCCTCCGGCAAGCCCGGTTCGGGTGCGCCCACCACCACCCCGCGCGCCGACCGCGGCGGCAACACCGACTTCCAGGCCGCGATCGGCGACTGCGTGAAGCTCGGTGGCACCACCGACAACGCCAGCATCCAGAAGGCGAGCTGCGGCAGCCAGGACTCCAACTACAAGGTGACCGGCAAGGCCCCGCGCAATGCCCAGTGCGGCAAGGATTCCGACCAGGTCTACTACGAAACCCTCAATGGTATGGAGACCGGCGCCCTCTGCCTGACCATCGACTGGGTGGTCGGCGACTGCATGGACGTCGGCAACGACGCGGCCCACCGCATCCCCTGCACCGCCACCACGGCCACCGAGGGTGTGAAGGTGGTGTCGATCGTGCAGCACAGCAGCAGCGTCGACGACTGTCCCGACGGCGACCAGGGCTACGTCTACGACGAACGCAATTTCGTCGTCTGCGTCAACACCCTCAAATAGCAACCGGGGCGGTGATTCCCGAATCACCGCCCCGGTCAGCATTGTTCGGGGATCAGATCACCGCGTAGCCGGAGCCGATGCCGCCCCGGCCGTTGAGGTCGGCCATGATCGAGCTCATGTTGGTGCCGACCTCGGGGCCGAAGCACGCCACCGCCAGGTAGGCGTTGACCATGCCGACGAGGGTGGTGCCGACGACGACCGGCGCGCCGGAATCGCCCTCCACCACACACATCTGACTCCAGGTCTCGACATTGGTGTCGAAGACGTCGCCCCAGGAGATGCCGCAGGTATTGCCGGTGGTGCGGCCCTCCTTGCAGACGATCATGGGGAATCCGGGCGGGCCGCCGATTCCGGTGATGGTGACATTGCCGATGCGGTTGACCGGGACGACGCGGTCCGGATCGAACTGGATGACGGCGTAGTCGAGATCGTGGTTGGAGTAGACGAACTGACCGATCTGTCCTGCGGCGCGATCTTTTTCGGCCCAGACCCGGGATCCGGCGTCGCCGCAGTGCCCGGCGGTCAGGCCGACCAGCCGTCCGGCACCGTCGTGGCCGATGGTGGTCACGGTGCACTCGTACTGATCATCGATGATGATCCCGGAGCCGCCACCGATGACGGCGGGCGCTGCATCGGCGTGAGCGGCTCCGATTCCGAAGAGCGCGGTGCTCAGGGCGATGGCGAAGGCGCCGGTAGCCCCGGCGAGTTTCTTGATCATGTCCCTCCAGACGTCGGAAGCCGCACGAATCTCAACCTGCGGTTACTCATCCTGTCAGTATTCGAGCCCGGTTGCCTGTTGTACTGCCACATGTTGCGTAGCCGTGTCCTGCCGGGGTTCGCGGCCGATACCTAGTTGGATGTGGATTACGGAACAATACGGAAAGGCTATCGAATTCCGATAAATTTGTTCCTGCAAATTGTTACCCGGTCGATGTCCACATACACCGGTGGATAGTTCGAAACTAGAACAAGTTCTAGATCTCTGCCAGGTTTTTTGCCCCGTAAACCGACCCTGATGTGGCTGTTCACAGCAATACATCGAAAGTGATTCGTCTCTATGACCGGAACCACAATCGGTGGTGTGTTTTTCCTAACTCCGTAGTAGGGTGCGTCCAGCAACAGTCGCCGGAGACGGGTAACTCCGGCGTCGAGAGGGGTAGTCAGTGCAGTTGACCAAGAGCCCGGGGGACCAGGAAAGCCCACCGTCACCATCACGGATGAATGTGGCCGTGGATCGGGCCAAGGCGTACTGGCAGGATCATCCGAAACGGTCGCTGGAAACCGGTGGCCGGATGATGTCGATGGGCGTCGCCGCGGTCGCCGAGCTTTTCATCGCGATCTTCCGTCGCCGCTTCCCCTACCGTGAGTTCATCCGGCAGTGCGCGTTCATGGCGAATGTCGCCGCGGCGCCCACCCTGCTGGTCGCCATTCCGATCGCCGTCATCGTCTCGATTCAGGTCGGATCGGTGGCCGGGCAGGTCGGGGCGACGTCCTTCATCGGCGCGGCCAACGGCCTGGGCATCATTCAGCAGGGCGCGCCGCTGGTCACCGCGCTCATGATCTCCGGCGCCGTCGGTTCCGCCATCTGTGCCGACCTCGGCTCCCGCACCATCCGCGAGGAGATCGACGCCATGAAGGTCATGGGCGTCGATCCCATGCGGCGCCTGGTCGCTCCGCGTCTCGGCGCGGCCATGCTGGTTTCGGTATTGCTCTGCGGTTTCGTGGTTTTCGTCGGCTTCCTGACCGGCTACATGTTCAACATCTTCGTCCAGAACGGCACCCCGGGCTCCTATATCAGTACGTTCTCGTCGTTCGCGATCACGGCGGATCTGGCTGTGGCCCTGCTGAAGTCGCTCATCTACGGCCTGTTCGCGGCCGTCATCGCCTGTGACTCGGGGCTCAATGCCAAGGGCGGTCCCGGCGGCGTGGCCAACGCGGTGAACACCGCCGTGGTCATGTCCGCGGTCATGCTCTTCGGCGTCAACCTGATGATGACGCAGCTGTACAACACCCTTTTCCCCCCGCAGGTGGTCTGAGTCGTGTCAGCTACGTACGTACCGCCGCTGCTGCGGCCGTTCCAACGGATCAAAGGCGCGGCCAACTCGCCGCGTGACTGGCTGGCGCGCATCGGCCACCAGGTGTTCTTCTTCCTGCGCTCGGTCGGCTCCATGCCGCTCGCGTTCAAGCAGTACCCCAAAGAAGTGTGGCGGCTGCTGTCCGACGTCACCTGGGGCAACGGCAATCTCATCGTCGGTGGCGGCACCATCGGCGTGGTGCTGATCCTGTCGGCGTTCGGCGGCATGACCGTCGCCATCCAGGGCTACACCTCGCTGAACCTGCTCGGCCTGAGCCCGCTCACCGGCGCCATCTCGGCCTTCGCCACCACGCGTGAGCTCGGGCCCATGCTGGCCACGGTCGCCTTCGCGGCGCAGGCGGGCTGCCGGTTCACCGCGCAGCTGGGCGCCATGCGCATCTCCGAGGAGATCGACGCGCTGGAATCGGTTGCCATCCGGCCGCTTCCGTATCTGGTCAGCACCCGCATGATCGCGGCCATGATCGCCATCGTGCCGCTGTACTGCGTGGCGCTGCCGCTGGCCTACATCTCCTGCTCGCTGACCGTGTCCCTGGTGGGCGGCACCGCGACAGGCACCTTCCAGCACTACTTCTATCAATTCCTGGTGCCGCACGATGTGCTGTACTCACTGCTGAAGGCGATCCTCTTCGTCGCGATCACCACGTTCATCCAGTGCTACTACGGGTTTTTCGCCTCCGGCGGCCCGGAGGGCGTGGGTGTGGCGGCCGGTCGCGCGATCAAGCTGTGCATCATCGCGGTCGTCTTCGCCGACCTGTTCATGACATTGGCGATCTGGGGCGTGAACCCTGGCATCCGGATCTCGGGATAGGGGGCGCACACGATGATCATCGATCCGAGCGGGCGCGGACCGACGATGCGGCAGTTGCTCATCGCCGGTGCCTGCGGCCTCACCGTCATCGCGGTCGTGCTGGGCTTCCTGTTCGCCCGGTACCGCGGTTATTTCGTCGAAAAGGTCAATGTCACAGCGAATCTGACCACCACCGGTGACGGCCTGCCGGCCAATGCCGACGTGAAGTTCCGCGGCGTGCTGGTCGGCGCCGTCAAGGACGTGTCGGTCGCGGCCAAGGGGACGAAGCAGGAGGTGCACATCGAGATGAAGCCGGAGTACGCCGGCGGCGTCCCGGCCAATGTCACCGCGCGCGTGGTGCCCTCCAACCTGTTCGCCGTCACCTCGGTCGAACTCGTCTACAACGGACCGGATTCCACCCATCTGAAGGAGGGTTCGCAGATCGCGGAGGACACCTCCAAGGGCACCATCGCCCTGCAGGACACCCTCACCACGGTCCGCAATATCCTCAGCAAGATCGATCCGGTACAGCTGGGCCGCGTGCTGGGCACGCTGTCCTACGCGCTGGACGGCAGCGGCCGCATGCCCGGCTCCACCATCGAACGCGTCGACCGCTGGCTGGAGGGCGTGCGCGGGGCGGTGCCGAATGTCGGCGGCTTCCTCGACGACTTCTCCTCCTCCTTCCACGCGCTCAACCAGTCCGCGCCGGAACTGATGGGCGTGCTGTCGGATTCGGTGAAGACCGCGCAGACCATCTCCGATCGCCGGGCCGAGCTCACCGCGCTCATCTCCGGCAGTGAGAACACCATCGACAAGGTGAACGGGCTCTTCGCCCGCAACCCCAATGTCGGCAAGGATCTGACCACCGGGACCAGCGCCATGTTCGGCGCGTTGTCGGACAACCCGGACGCCATTCCGCAGGCCATCGCGAACCTGAACGAATCGGTGCGCAAGCTGGGTTCGACGTTCCACTGGGGTCCGCAGAACCAGATGATCTGGAACATGGGTCTCACCTTCACGCCCTACAAGCCCTACACCCGCGACGACTGCCCGCGCTACGGCGACCTGGCCGCTCCGAGCTGTGGCACCGCGCCGCTCACCTCGGATCCGGGCACGCTGCCGGAAGCCATGCGCCCCAGGGCCATCGACGCCGCCAAGGACCTGCCGGTTACCGCGCCGCCGCCGGGCTTCCCGCTGATCCCGGGCCTCACTGCCACGGGTACACCCACCGACACGCCGAGCGACGGTGCTGCGAAGCCGGGTAACGACCCGCTCGCGGGCACGCCGCTGCAGGGGCTGTTCCCGAACCTGGCGCCGGCCGCTCCGGCTCCGGCCGCCCCGGCGAGCCAGCCGGGTTCGGTGCCCACCGGTGGGAACATCGCCCTGGCCGGTGACGACGCCATCACCGCCCTGCTGGGCCGGCGTCCGACCGCGGCCGAGTACCTGCTGTTGAGCCCGATCCTGAAGGGTGCGACCTTGCAACTGAGCCAGAGCGAGGCCGGCCGATGAGCGTTCGTAAGCCGCTGATCGGTTTCGGCATCTTCGCGATCGTGTCCATCCTGGTGACCGCGGTCATCTGGAATACGCTCGCCCGCACCGTGAAAGGCGATACCAACACCTACACCGCGACCTTCAGCGATGTCCTGGGCCTGCGTGCGGGCGATGACGTCCGGATGGCCGGTGTGCGGGTCGGCAAGGTCGAGAAGATCGAGCTGGACAAGAAGAACCAGGCCGTGGTGACCTTCATCGTGCAGCGCGATCAGACGCTGTACGGGGATACCAAGGCGCTGGTCCGGTACCAGAACCTGATCGGGCAGCGATATGTCGCGCTGAACCCGCCCGCCGCGGGCAAGCCGCACACCGGCGACCATGTGGTGCTGAAGAACAACGGTGCCATCCCGCTCGACCGGACCGAGCCGTCGTTCGATATCTCGGCGCTGCTCAACGGTTTCCAGCCGCTGTTCCAGGTGCTGCAGCCCGAGCAGGTGAACAACCTGTCCAACACCTTCATCCAGGCGCTGCAGGGTGACAATGTGTCGCTGAGCGCGTTCATCACCCAGGCCGCGTCGGTGGCCTCGGACTTCGAACGCCGCGACGGCATCCTCTCCGACGTGATCACCAACCTTTCCGGCGTGATGTCGGGGCTGGCCAAGCGGGGCGACGAGCTGGAGACGCTGGTCACCCAGACCCGTGCCCTGATCGGCGGCCTCTACGCGCAGGGCCAGTCGCTGCAGGCGTCGACGGTCCAGATCGCCGATGCCACAACGGCTCTGGTGGGGATGTTCGGTTCCATCCAGCCCAAGCTGGTGCTGGCGCAGAACGCCACCCACGACGCGCTGGCGCTGCTGCTGTCCAATGGCGCCAAGCTCGACCAGGCGGCGGTGGACCTGCCCGGCATCCTCTCCGACGTCGGCAAGTTCACCCAGAACGGCGCCTACGCCAATGCCTACGTGTGCAGCTTGGACGTCTCGCTGTACGGCATCCTCTTCCCGCGCGGTCTGTTCTCGCAGATCGGCGGCAACTCCCACTCGGCGGTGTGCCGGCCATGATCTCGAAACTCAAGAACCGCTTCAGCACCAATCGCAATTTCTGGCTCGGCGTGCTCGGCGTGGCGGTCATCGTCGCGCTGCTGCTGGGCTCCACCCTCTACAAGACGGTGGGTGTCGGCACACAGAGCATCAAGGCCGAGTTCGTGCAGACCGCCGGCGTCAAAGTCGGTGACAAGGTGGACGTCTCGGGCGTTCCCGTCGGCACCATCTCGGGCGCCGAGCTCGAGGGTGACCACGTGCTGCTCACCCTGAACGTCGACAAGGACGTGAAGCTCGGCCCCGATGCCAAGGCGTCGATCAAGATGGCGACCCTGCTGGGCGCGCGCTACGTGGACCTGATGCCCGGCGACGGCTCCGGGTTGAAGGGCAACCGGATTCCCAAGTCCAACACCGTGGTTCCCTACAACCTGGCCGACGTGGTGCAGGAGGGCACGCCCAAGTTCGAGGAGCTCGACACCAAGAAGCTCGCGGATTCGCTGAATCTGATCAACCAGCAGATGGGCGACACCCCGCAGATGACGGTGCAGGCGCTCGACGCCATCGGCGCGCTGGCCAAGACCATGAACAACCGCAAGGATCAGGTCGACCAGCTGCTCAAGGATCTGGACAAGGTCACCAGGATCCTCGGCGACAACCGCAACAGCGTGCTGCTGGTCATCACCCAGGGCCAGGCCATCGCCGACCGGGTGATGCAGCGTCAGAACCTGTTGAAGACGTTGCTGGACAACATCGCAACGCTCACCGGGCAGCTGCGGCAGATCGGCGCGGACAACGACAACAAGTTCGGCCCGACCCTGCAGCAGCTCAACACCATGGCCGACGGTCTGCAGAAGAACAAGGACAACCTGGATCGGCTGCTGTCGATCATGCCGCCGGCCATCCGGCAGTTCAACAACGCCTTCGGCAACGGCAACTACGGTGAGGTCGCGCTGCCGTGGCTGTTCCCGGACAACTGGTTGTGCTTCGCGCAGGTGAACGAGGGGTGCCACCAATGACATCGACTGTTGCAGAACAAAAGAAGCGCCTGCTCGGCCGAATCGCCAAGGCGGCCATGATCGGCGCCGCGGCATGGGCCGTGGGCTCCTGCTCCATCGTGCCGCTCGGGGTGAAGGACGCCGCGGGGCAGACCCAGCACTTCACCGCGGACTTCCTCAATATCGCGGGCATGTTCGAGGGCAACCCGATCACCGTGCTCGGGCTCGAGGTGGGCCGGGTCGACAAGATCATTCCGAAGGGTCAGTACGTCGAGGTCCACATGACCGTGGACAAGGGCGTCAAGATCCCGAAGAACGTTCAGGCCGCACTGGTTTCGCCGTCCATCGTGACCGACCGGCACATCGAGCTCACCCCGCGCTACACCGGCGGTGACACCCTGGCCGACGGCTCGCACCTGACCACCCAGCAGACCAAGACCCCGGTCGAGCTGGACACCATGATCAAGACCATCGACAGCTTCGCCGCCGCGCTCAAGCCCGAGCCGGGACAGGAAGGCGTCGGCCCGCTCTCGGGTCGCGTGCTGTACCCGATGATGAACGGCAACGGCGAGAAGATGCGCGATGTGCTCAATGCGCTCTCGGGCGCCTTGAAGACCGGCGTCGACAACAAGGACGCCATCTCCACCATCATCATCAAGCTCAACGAGCTGACCACCATGCTGGCCGAGAACGACGACTCGGTGCGCGGTTTCAGCAACAAGATCACCCAGATGACCGGTCTGCTGGCCGATCAGGCGCCCGGTCTGCAGGGCACGCTGGATCAGCTGAATGCGTTCCTGGCCAACACCAGTGGCGCGTTCTCGCAGTATTCCGATCAGCTCAACGGCACCCTCACCGGGCTCACCAATGTCACCAACCAGCTGCGCGCCAACGCGGCCGGCGTGACCGAGGTGGTCGACGTGGCCCCGCTGCTCATGCAGAACCTGGACCGCTCGGTCAACCGGCAGGGCAACTTCATTCGCCTGCACGGCCTGATCGGTACCGCGCTCTCCGGGGAGATCGTGAGCCTGTTCTGCGAACGCATCCAGATGAAATCGGATGGCTGCCGCACCGGGAAAATGGAGGACTTCGGACCCGACTTCGGTCTGATGGCGGCGATGCTGGGGATGACCAAATGAGTAATCGCTTCTGGAAGGATGTGCGCGCGGGCCGCTCGGCCCGCCGGGCGGTCGTCGCCATCGCGGTCTCCGCGACCGCGGTCGTCGCCTCCGGCTGCGGCATCACGGTGGAGAGCCTGCCACTGCCCAAACCCGGTCCGGGTGCCAACACCTACACCATTCACGCGACCTTCGACAATGCGCTGAACCTGCCCGACCAGGCCAAGGTCAAGGTCGGTGGCTCCGACGTGGGCGTGGTCACCAAGATCACGACCAAGGACTTCAAGGCCAATGTGGACCTGGCCATCCGCCAGGACATCGAGCTGCCGGCCGGCAGCACCGCGGAACTGCGCCAGGCCACCCCGCTCGGCGACGTCTTCGTGGCGGTATCCATCCCCAAGGCCGAGCCCGGCATGCAGCTGCTGAAGAACGGTGACCGGCTCACCAACACCTCGGCCGGCGCGACCGTCGAAGAACTGCTGATGTCGGTTTCGTTGCTGTTCAACGGCGGTGGCATCGCCAGCCTGTCCAAGCTGACCTCGGAGCTGGACTCCATCGTCGGCGGACGCGGCGACCAGGTGGGTCACGTCATCACTCAGCTGACCAGCGTGATGACCAGCCTCAACACCAACAGCTCGCGCATCGACAATGTGCTGGCCGGATTCAGCGCGCTGGCCAACACCATCGAGGCCAACCACCAGCAGCTGGGTCAGGTGGCCGACAGCCTGCCGGGCATGATCGGCGCCATCGCCGAGAACAACCAGGCCCTCGGTGATCTGCTCACCAAGATCTCGACAACCAGTGCGGCACTGGGCGATTACGCCAACACCACCTCGGACTCGCTCAGCAGCCTGCTCGACAATGTGAACCAGCTGATGAGCGCGCTGTCCCGGACCGATCAGAGCCTCGGTCCCGCCCTGGACGCCCTGCACGACATCCGGCCCAAGGCCGACGCCTCGTTCAAGGGCGACACCCTGGCCGTGGCCGCGACCCTTTCCATGCTCGACATCGGCCTGCTCACCGATCCGGCCAACAGCAAGTTCCCGGATCTCAAGGACCTCAACGACTTCGGGGGCAGTCTGATCCAGGTGCTGCAGATCATCTACGGCCGGATCAACGGGGGACACCGATGAACTGGGTATCGCGACACAAGAACCTGGTGTCCAATTCCGCGCTGGTGCTGATCCTGCTGGTGGGCGCGTCCTACCTGCTGATCAGCGTGATGCGGGTGAATCCGCTGCGCGAAACCTACACGGTGACGGTCAATCTGGACCGATCCGGCGGGCTGCAGAGCGGCAATGACGTGACCCTGCGCGGCTACCGCGTCGGCAAGGTCCTCGACATCAAGCTCATCGATAACGGCGCGGCCATCGCGGCCACCGCCGAGATCGACAAGAAGTACTCGATCCCGGCCGACACCCAGGTGTCGGTGGGCGCGCTGTCGGGCGCGGGCGAGCAGTACATCGACTTC
The DNA here is from genome assembly GCF_042754245.1 of Nocardia sp. NPDC059228. NCBI lineage: Bacteria > Bacillati > Actinomycetota > Actinomycetes > Mycobacteriales > Nocardiaceae > Nocardia > Nocardia sp. NPDC059228. Next base: position 159,186 of record NZ_JBHZAL010000011.1, read on the forward strand.
CGCCCGAACACCGATCAGGGCCCGTTCCTGCGCAGCGGTTCGGTGATCCAGTTCGACGCCAACAAGGTCAAGACCCCCACCCCCGTGTGGTCGGTGCTCGACAATGCCAGCGCGCTCATCGCCCAGGTGGATCCGGACAAGTTCAGCGTCATCCTGACCGAGCTGGACACCGCCCTCTCCGGCGGCCCGGACCAGCTGCGCTCGCTCGTCGACGGCCTCAGCCTGGCCACCAACGGCCTGGACAACCTGCTCCCCCAGACCACCAACCTGATCAAGAACCTCCAGGCCATTTCCGGCACCACGTCGCTGGCGCAGCCGGATCTGGGTACGCTGACCCGTAATTCGAGTGTGTTGTTCAATCAGTTCAACGACGCGAATGCCGAACTCCAGAAGATCCTGGAGCAGGCGCCCGGTCAGATGCAGGCCCTCGGCGCGGTGCTGGACAAGACCGCCGACCCGATGACCAGCCTGGCCACCAACTTCGCGGCCATCACCAAGGCCGCGCAGCTGCGCACCCCGGCGCTGCGGGCATTGTTCCCGTCGCTGGTGGTCGGTACCTCCGCCATGGGCGTGCCGGCGCACGACGGTGAGTTCTACACCATCGTGGACATCTGGCCGCGGTCCTTCTGCGACTACGTCACCAAGAAGGTGAACCCCGCCGTAGCGACCGAGAACACCTTCCCGAAATGGGCGAGCTACTGCCAGAACCCACCCCAGGACCAGCAGATCCGCGGCTCGGGCAACGCACCGCGACCGGACGTGCCCAACAATGGCGCGCTCCCGCCCGCGGGTTCGGATCCCAACGAGCGGACTCTGCCGCCGGTCAAGTGAGTACCGCCCGCCGCTCTCAGGAGCAGCGGGCATACTCGCTGACGAAACCTATACGGTGCGTCCGCAGCGCACCGGGAAAGTGATCGAATAGATGTCGGACGACGCTGCCCAGGACAAGAAAACCGAAGACGATTCCATCGCCGAGGCCGATGCCCAGAGCAGCGCCGAACAGGCCGCCGAGAAGCCGGAGTTGACGAAGGACGCCGAGGCGGCCCAGCCCGAGCCGGCAGCGAAGGCCGAGCCGGAAGCGAAGGCTGCCGAGCCGGAGCCGGATTCGGCCGCACCGGCCGCGAAGCCGGAACCGGCGGCCGCCGCGCCGCCGGCGAAGTCCGAGTCCGCGCTGGTCTCCAAGGTCGCGGTGCCGATGATCGCGCTCATCGCGCTCGGTGTGCTGCTGGTCGCCTCGCTGGCGGGTCTGGGCGCGTTCTGGTGGCAATCGCACACCAAGAGCAACGAACTCGCCGACCGTGACTCCGCCGCCAAGGCCGCCTGTGATTTCGCGCGTGCGGTCTCGGTCTACGACCAGTCCTCGTGGAACGATTTCGCCCCGCGCGTGCAGGCGCTCATCACCGGTGAGTTCAAGCAGATGTTCGACCCGATGGCCGGCGACGTGAAGGACATCCTGTCCAGCGCGCACGCCAAGTCCTCGCTGAACGTGCTGCGCTGCGGCTGGGAATCGGGCGATGCCAACAAGGCCTCGGTCCTGGTGAGCCTGACCCAGACCTCCACCAACGACTTCCACGCGAAGCCGATCGTGCTGACCATACCGACCTACGTCGAGATGGAGAAGCACGACGGCAAGTGGCTGGTGTCGAAGTTCCAGCCGGTCTACGCCGGTGACGAGAACCCGCTGTTCCCGGGCGGAACCGGCGGCGGCGATCAGCCGGGCGCCCAGCCCTCCGGTCAGCCCGCGCCCGCCACCACCGCGGCGCCCAAGCCGGGTAACTGATCGGGATATCCCGAGTACGAGAAAGGGCCCGCCTCCGGAAGTATCGGAGGCGGGCCCTTTTCATGTCGTCGCAGGTGAACGGGTCCGCGGGGGGTCAGAACAACGTGAGTGCCTCGGCGGCAGCCGGTTTGGCGGCCGTGGCCCGGCGGCGCGGGGTCGCGGCGGCGGAATGCGCGGAATGCATGGTGGCGCCGACCTTCTCGGCCGATTCCGTCTCGCCTCGTTCCAACCCGCTGGGTGCGGTCACCGGGAGCGGCTCGGTCTTGGGCTCCACGATCGGGATCGGCGCGGTGGGCGGATCGAAGGGCACCGGTTCGTCGCCGTCGGGATCGGTGGCGACACCGGTCGCCGCCACCTTCCGCGCGGCCTGACCGGCCAGCGCGTCCGCCTGCTCGTTGAAGTAGTTGCCGACGTGCCCGCGCACCCAGCGGAACCGGACCGGGCCGGGCCGGGTGGCGATGGCGCGGTCGATCTGCTGGATCAGCTCGAGATTCTTGACCGCGCCGCCGGTGGAGGTCTTCCAGCCGTTGGTGCGCCAGCCATGGATCCACTCGGAGGCGCACTTGATGGCATAGAGCGAATCGCTCTCGATGAGCAGGGGTTCGGCGTCCGGATGGGCCCGGACGGCCTCGAGGAGGGCGCGTAGCTCCGCGATCTGATTGGTGCCCGAGGGCGCACCGCCGCTGGCCGCGCCGCCCGCATGATTGACCCAGGCCCAGCCGATCGCGCCGCCCGGGTTGCGCAGGCATGATCCGTCGGTGCTCACGATGATCATGCGGCCTACCCTACGCGATCCGGCCGACAAGATCGGTGCCGTGGAATTCCTCTATCTCCCTGCGCAATTGCGATTCGGTCCGGCGGACGGTGGCCTGCACCATCGCGGCCAGCATCTTCGAGAGCAACTTGCCGGTGAGCCCGCGCGGAGCCCAGTACTCGGTTTCCGAGGTCAGCACCGCGCGGCCGTACCCGAGGGGGTCGAAACGCAGGGTGATGACACAGAAGTTGGAGCATGCCGACGCCGGCTTCCCCTTCCGGCGTCGGCGGAGTGTGTATTCGATGACCGCGTTGCGGCGGTAGTCGGTGATCTCACACTCGATCGTGGGATGCCACGGGCCGACCCTGAGGGTCGCGGCGAAGACGGCTCCGGCACCGTGGTCGGAATCCCCGATCGGTTCGAAGGCGACCACGCCGAACGCCCAGTCCGGCACGAACTGATGATTGTCCGTGTATGTGAACGCGACTTCCACCGGTGCGCCGACATCACTCGCGTACTTGAAATGGCCCATAGGCTGCTCCCTGTCCCACGGCTGCCTTAAAAGTACTACAGCAATCCTATTTATTGAGCGAACTCGTCCAATCGGTCCGTTATGTACTCGGCGATGGGCAGGGCGGAGGTGGCCGCCGGGGAGGGGGCATTGAGCACGTGAACCGAGCGCGGCGTGTGCTCGAGCAGGAAATCGTGGGCCAGCGCGCCGTCCCGCAGTACCGCCTGGGCGCGGATGCCCGCCTCCCGCGGCAACAGATCGGCGACGGTTAGCTCGGGGCAGTAGCGACGGCATTCGGCCAGGTAGCCGCGCTTGAACAGGGAGTTGCGCATTTCCCGCAGCCCGGTCCGGACATTGGCGGCGGCCACCCGGTGAAAACCGCGGTAGCCCAGGATCTCCCGGGCGTCGCGGATATTCACGCTGCCCTTGCGGTAGCCCTCGCGGGCCAGGCCCAGCACCGCATTGGGCCCGACGGTCAGCGCGCCGTCGATGGTCGGGCTGAGATGGACGCCCAGGAACGGCAGTTCGGGATCGGGGATCGGATAGATCAGGGTGTTCACCAGATCATTGCGCTCGGGCGGCAGCTGGTAGTACTCGCCGCGGAAGGGCACGATGCGCAGATCGATGTCCAGACCCGCCAGCCGGGCCATCCGGTCCGCCTGCAGGCCCGCGCACACCACCAGCCGCCGGGCCTGCCAGCTGCCGGCCGGGCCGGAAACGGTTACCGCTGAGTCGGTTTCGGTAATGGCGGTGACCTCCGCGCCGAGCACGATCTCACCACCGGCCGTGCGCACCTCCTGTGCCAGCGCCCGGGTCACCCGGCCGTAGTCGATGATGCCGGTGCTCGCCACGGACAGCGCCCCGACCCCGGTGATGCGCGGCTCCCGCCGCCTCAGCTCGGCGGCGTCGAGCAACTCCACCTCGACGCCATTGGCGACGGACCGCTCGTAGAGCGCGAGCATCCGCGCGTGCTCGGCGGTATCGGTGGCCACCAGCAGTTTTCCGCACACCCGGAACGGAATGTCGTGCGCCGCGGCGAATTCCTTGGTGAGCCGCGCGCCGCGCACGCACAGCCGCGCCTTCAGGCTGCCGGGCTCGTAGTAGATGCCCGAGTGGATGACCCCGCTGTTGTGCCCGGTCTGGTGCAGACCCAGCTGCCCGGCCTTCTCCAGCAGCAGCAGGCTCGCCCCCGGATGGCGTTCGAGCATGCGATGCGCGGTGGCCACCCCGACGATGCCGCCGCCGATCACGCAGTAGTCGTACACACCGGAAGTCTCACACAGCGACGGTGGCCGAGTCTTCCCCTGCCGTGCGGGCATCCGTCTCGTGTACGTGCGTGTCGGTGGTGTCGTGCGCGGGAGTGCCGGTCGCGGCGGCCGGGACCGGATGGCGCGCGATCTGCAGGCCGTAGTCGCCGATCGCGGGGTCCGACAGGGTCAGCGTCACGTCGCCGCGGCTGTCCACATCCGTGCGCAGCCGGGTGGTGGCGCTCGGGTCGCCGTTGATGCCCAGCTGGTGCCCCAGCGGCGTGTTCAGCAGGATATCGGCGAACGTGGCGAAGACATTGGTGTCGACGGTGAGCGTCGCCGTGTGCTGGGCCGCGGCCACCTGCGCGCCCACGTAGGCGGTGCCGAGCCGGAACTGACCGCCCAGCGGGCGGGTCGCCTCGGCCGCGGTGGCGGCGCCGGTGCCCGGAGTGCGGGCCGGAATCACCTGCACGAAAGCGGGTTCCGTGCCCCGGTTGGTGAAAAGTGAAGTCAGAGCGACCTTCTCGGCGATCGGCTCGGCGGACTGGACGCCCGGTTGATCGGCTCCGCGCGGGCCGAGCTCGACGAGCGCCGGATGGTTGCCCGGCGCGCCCATGGCGAGTCTGCCCGGCTGCTGGGCCATTTCATTGGCGATGTACGAACCGGCGGCGACGGTCAGCCCGATGCTGGCCATGCTGGCGGTGACAATGGCGCTGTAGCGGAACACCTGGGCCGTACGTCGGGTCGACCGGGCGGCCTGCGTCGCGAGTTCATGCGACATGACTGGTGCGTTCCTTTCCCTCTCCCCTGGCCCCCTGCGCCCGTCCGTCCCCTGGTGCGTGGACGGCGCGACGACCCGCACCATTGAAAGTCGTACGCGCGTCCAGGTTACGGTGGCGGCGGGTAACACACGGCCCCGGTGAGAGCAGGATCACATCGGGGAAAGGTTGGGCATCAACAGGTTTTCCCCGCCGAAAGACTGGGTAAAAACCTGGTAGCGGCGAGCGCCAACTCGACTGCCATCGAAGAGACCTCCGGCCAATGGCGTCCGGTCGGCACCAGGCACGGCGCACCCAGGCTGGCGCTCGCTCGCTCCTCCTCGGGGAGCAGTGGTGATCCCAAGGGCCGGACCCTTGGAAACCCGTTCCGCCGAGAACGAAGCCCCTATGGGAATTGGGGATTTCTGGTCGGAGGCCGGGATAGGCGGCGGGTCAGTCGAACTGACCCGCCGTTCGGCCGCTTCCGGGGGGACCGGCGAAAGCCTGTGCCAGGCCCAGCCATTCGCGGGCGTCGGCGCCCACCACGTCCAGGCCGAGATCGTCGAGATGTCGCCGCTGGGTGACCAGCTGGCAGAAGTCCAGGGCGGGACCGCTGATCCGTTGCGCGGCCTCGGCCGGGCCCCAGGTCCAGGCGCTGCCGTCGGGCGCGGTCAGTTCGATCCGGAACTCCTCGGCCGGCACGGACTTGCCATGCGTCAGGTAGGCGAAGTTGCGGGTCCGCACCCCGATGTGCGCGATATGCCGCAGGCGCGCCGTGGGTTCGCGGGTGACGCCGAGCGTGTCGGCCACGTCGTGCCCGTGCGCCCAGGTCTCCATCAGGCGGGCGGTGACCATGGAGGCCGGGCTCATGGGCGGCCCGAACCACGGCAGCTTGGTGCCCGCTGGAACCGTGCGCAGCGCCTCGACCAGGGCCGCGCGATCCTGTCGCCAGGTCGCGAGCAGTTGTGGCGCAGGGGTTTTCGCGCCCTCCTCGGCGGCCTCGTCGACGAAGGTGAGGGCCTTGGGCAGCGCCGCCTGCACCAGCTTGTCGAACTCGACCGGGTCGGTCGCGGACACCGTGGCGACCTGATCGGTCCAGTTCAGGTGGGCGATCTGATGGGCGATGGTCCAGCCGGCGGCGGGGGTGTCGCGCTGCCAGCCGTCCGGATCCAGGTCCGCGATCAGCCGATCGAGATCGGCGCATTCGGCGGTGAAGTCGGCGAGCAATGCCTCGAGGTCGGCCACCGGGCCAGCATCGCAGCCCCGCCGGAAAAATGCAAGCATGCGTGCTTGATTTTCGGCGGCCCGCGTTCCTGCCCGAAAAAGTGCCGTCTACCAGCCGAAAAGGATCAGATGCACCGCCCCGACCACCAGGCCCAGCGCCGCGCCGTGCAGGTAGAGCAGCCACGCGTCCTGCTCGACCGAGGCGTAGAACATCTCCATGAACTCACCGGGCGTGAGCTGCTGCAGCTTGCGGGCCGCGAACTCGTCGATCTTCTTGGCCTGGGCGGCCGCGAATTCCGGATCGTCGGCCAGGCTCGGGGCCAGGCCCACCGCGGCGGAGGTCGCGCCGACCGTCAGATTGTCGAACTGACGCTTGCCGAAGACCGTCCGCACCACCGAGTGGGTGGGCCCGAGCTGGCGGTGGATCTCCTGCGAGATGAGCCGTTCCAGCAGCTGCCGGGTCTTGTCGCCGTTCGGGCCGTCGAGCAGTTCGCGGGCCAGGTTGGGCAGCGTCAGCACCTGATAGGCCAGGATATTGGCGAGATCGGCGGCGGCCTCGGGCTGCCGCTTGGCCAGCAGCGCCTGCTTCCAGATGTACCGGTAGCGCGGCTGCGGGTCGCCCGGTTCGAACACCATCTTGATGGCGATGACATTGACGGTCACACCGATGGCGGCGGCCGCGGCCAGGATGATCAGCCACGGCGGAATCCAGCCCAGCACCGGAATGCTCTGGTGCACATGCAGGTACAGCGCCAGTAGCAGACCGAAGGGCGCGCCCAGCAGGCCGATGCGGACCATGAACTTCAGTTCCGGCGCGGCGATGGTGGTGGTCAGGTCCTTGAGGATCTCCGGGTTGTCCCGCAGATACCGGATGACGAAGTCCTTGATGTCGATGAGCTGATCGACATTGTCGCCGAGCTGTTCGAAGGCGCGCCGGGCCAGCGTCGGCAGTTCGCGTTCGATGCGCTGGTAGAGCACATTGCGCACCGACTTGGGCACCGCGCCCCACAGGTCCGGGTTCTCCTTGCTCATGATCTCGTCGACCATGTCCGGCACCTGTTTGCGGCCCACCTCGGCGATGTAGTCGGCAATGCCCTCGAGGTCGAGTTCGCGAATGAAGTCCTTGGGACTGCCGATTCGCATGATGGCCACGTCGACGCAGATGCTGGCCATCTTCTCGGCGCGCGCCGGGATGAAACCCTGGAAGCCGAGCCGCTTTCCGTCGCCGGAGAAGGTGGGCAGCACCTGCACGCGACGCGGGAGGTAGGGGTAGAGGATCTCCAGGCCGGGCACCCGGAAGCCCTGGAAGTAGACCGGCCAGAACAACATCAGCACGCCGGTCCAGTTGGTGAGCCAGCCGGCGATGGCGCTGAAGATCGGGAAGCTGATCAGATCGACGACGAGTTTGGGCTGGCCGGTCAGCTGTTCCCAGTCGAGGAACAGACCCGAGGCCAGTGTCGTCATAGCAGCGTCCCCCTGTGGCCAAGCTGATGGTGAGAAATCGGACTCCCAACACTCTCATCGGTCCGAGGCGCTGTCAAAAGGTCCTGGCCTGGAAGAACGCGTCGTGTCGCGGGGGTGTTGGCAAGGTCATGCCGACGTAGTCTGCGGCGGGTTCCGGAAGTGGGAATACTGGTCAAGCGACCGGTAGATACAGGCAGGAGATCAGCAATGTCGCTCGACCGTCGTGGGTTTCTGACCGCCACTGCCGCCGGGGTCGCCGCGCTCGCGGCCACCGGTGCGCCCGCCCGCGCCGAGAATGCCCCGGCCACCGGCAAATTCCCGCTCCCGGACGCCGACCGCCTGCGCATTCTCGTCACCGGCGACGCGGGCACCGGCGCGCGGCCGCAGTGGCAGGTCGCCGACGCCATGCGGGAACTGCATGCGCGCGAGCCGTTCTCCTGCGCCCTCGGCCTCGGTGACAATGTCTACGAGCAGGGCCCGTGGTCCGACGACGACGCCCAGTTCGCCGCCAAGTTCGAGGACCCCAACCACGACCTCGACTTCCCCTGGCTCATGGTGCAGGGCAATCACGACAACTCCTCGATCCTGCCCGGCGACGGCGGCTGGCTGCTGCGCGGCGATCACGAGGTGGCCTATCACGCGCGCTCGGCCCGCTGGTTCATGCCGTCCCGCTATTACTCGGTGCGGATTCCGCAGGAGCGGCCGGTCGTCGAATTCTTCGTGCTGGACCTCAATCCCATCGCCGCCTACCTGCCGCCGCTCTTCCAGCCCTACTGGGCGGCCGACGGCCAGTTCATGACCGAGCAGGCCACCTGGCTGGACCGGGCCATCGACGAGTCGCCGGCGAAGTGGAGGATCGCCTGCACCCACCACCCGTACCTCAACAACGGGCCGCACGGAAACGCCGGGGAATACGAGGGATCGAGCATCGAGCCGATCGATGGCCGCTATGTGAAGGACTTCTTCGAGGCGCACGTACTGGGCCGGTGCCAGTTCCTGCTGTCGGGCCACGACCACTCGCTGCAGGTGCTCGAACCCAATGCGGCTGCCAAGGGCACCCGGCAGATCATCTCCGGTGCGGCCGCGAAATCGGTGCACGGCGAGCCGTCCACGGGCGGCAAGCACACCGCCAACGGTGCGCTGTACGAGAACTACACCGATCTCGGCTTCATGGTCCTGGACCTGACCCCCACGTCGGTCGACCTGGGGGTCTACACGGTCGATCTCTCGAACGGCCGGTCCGCCAACGTTTTCCAGCGCCGGCTCGCGTAATCCGCGAACCGTGCCGCGTGCGGGAGCGGCCTAGGGCTTCAGGACGATCCGAATCGGGTTGCCTTCCTTGGATTCCAGGGAGTGCACGGCCTTGGCGGCATCGGCCAGCGGGACCACGGCACTCACGGAGCGGGAGAAGTCGACCCGGTGCAGCCCTTGCAGTTTCACCAGCTGGGTGACGTGCTCGGGCGTGGACCCGTAGTGCCCGCGCAACTGCTGCTGGAAGAAGCTGAAGGCGGTGCCCCCGGTGATGGTGATCGGCTTGTCGGTGAGGCCGACCAGCACCAGGCGGCCCTGCGGCGCCAGGCAGACCACCGCCTGCTCGCGCACCGGCGCCACGCCGGCGAAGTCGAAGGCGGCGTTCAGGCCGGTGCTGGTGGCCTCGAACACCTTGCGCCGCAGGTCCGGATCGGCCGGATCGAAGGCCAGGTCCGCGCCGAAGGACAGCGCCCGCTCCCGGGCGGCGGGCAGCGGATCCACCGCGATGATCGGCGCTGCGCCGACCATGCGCAGCAGCTGCACCCCGTGCGCGCCCAGCCCGCCGACGCCCCAGACGCCCACGGCCTCACCGGGTTTCACCTCGGCGGTGGCGGTGATGGCCGCCCACGGCGTGGACACCGCGTCGGGAATGAAACAGGCCTGCTCGAACGGCAGGTCGTCCGGAATCGGCACCAGGGTGTCGACCCGCGCCAGGGTGTATTCGGCCCAGCCGCCGTCGTAGTCCACCCCGCGGGTGAAGGTGGCCCCGTTGCGGAGCTCCCCGGCCTGCAGCAATACGCGATCCCCCACCTTCGCGGTGGTCACTCCCGGCCCGAGCGTGTGCACGGTCCCGGCGACCTCGTGCCCGAGCGTCACCGCATCGTCGCGCAGGAACAGCGGCGTCAGCGTGCCGTCGATGAGGTGCACGTCGGAGAGGCACACTCCCGCTGCCTCCACCTTGACCAGCACGTGGTCCGGTCCCGGCTCCGGAATCGGCACCTCCTCGAGCTCCAGTCGGCGATTCGGCCCCAGGTGTAGTCGTGCGGCCAGCATGGTCATCGATGACTCCTCGCGGTATCCGATTCGGGCGGCCCCTCCCCGGCGTCATGGTAGGCCGCACCCGCGCCCGCCCGGGCGGTTTGCCCGAACCGCCGAGTCGGTGTGGCGCTCAGTGCACGCTGTCGGCGGGCAGGTGGGCGGCGAGGAATTCGGTGATGATGGCGGTGACGTCGGGGGCGCGTTCGAGCATGGGGACGTGGCCGCAGCCGTCGAGGTATTCGGTGCGGTCGGGGCGTAGTCGCGCATTGACGGTGCGCCCGGCCGCGGCGGAGAGGACGCGGTTCTGGTTGCCCCAGATGACGCAGATCGGTGGCAAGCCGTCGCGATCGGGCCAATCGTCGAGCGTCGCAAAGGAAGACAGGTCGCGGACCAGGTAGATCAGTGCCCGCGCCGGGAAACCGGAGGACAGGGGCGCGACATAAGGGCATTCGCGGTAGGCGCGCCGGGTGGTGAACCAGGATCGGGCGGTGCGGCGGGCGACCCAGCGCGGGGTGTGCCAGCCGCTCAGCTTCCGGGCGGAGTCGTCCGGCAGCACTCGGGCCAGGCGTGCCGCCTGCCGCCAATCACCGTGCATGGCAGTGGATTCGGTGAGCGGATTGATCGCCACCACCGCCCGGATCAGCTCGGGATGCCGCCGGGCCAGCGTCAGGCCGACGGCCGAACCGACGCAGTTGCCGACCAGTCCGACGTCGCTGAGCTCGTGGTGTTCGATGAAGGCGCGGATCAGTTCGGTGTAGCGCTCGAGCGTGTACCCGTCGGCGGGCCGGGAGGAGGCGCCGTAACCGGGCAGATCGACCGCGTACACCCGGTATGCACGGGACAGCGCCGCGATCTGGGGCGTCCAGATGAGATGGGAGGACCCGGCGCTGTGCAGCATCACCACCGGCGGACCGGATTCCCCCTGCCGCACATACGCCATCCGGGTGCCGTCGAAACTGAAGTCTTCCATGACACTCCAACACCTTCGTTGCCAGTGTTGGATTCATGGTCCCGCAAACCGGTTCAGCGCGAGCCGATTTCGGTGAGGCCGCGGTCGAGGAAGCGGATCATCCACTCGAAACTGTCCTCGGAGTCGTTGCTCCACTGGAAGCCGTCCGACGCCTGCAGGGTGGCGAAGCCGTGGAAGAGGCAGCGCAGCGTGCGCTGCGCGTGCACCATTTCCTGCTCGCCGATCCCGTAGCCGCGCAGCACCGCCGCCATGGATTCCAGCACCCGCGCACCCGACTGCAACAGTGGATCATCCGGTCCGGTGAAGGCGGCGCCGACGGTCGCGGTGTACCGGCCCGGATGCTCGACCACGTAGTCGCGGAAGGCATTCGCGAAGGCGGCCAGGGCCGCACTGCCGGAGAGCCCGTGCATGGCGTCGCGGACCCGCTGGTCGACTTCGGCCATGGCGAGCGCGGCGATGCCGTGCTGCAGGTCGGCCAGGCTCTCGATGTGTTTGTACAGCGAGGGGGTTCGCACCCCGAGCCGCTGCGCGAGGGCCCCGAGCGCCAGATTGCCGAAACCGACCTCGTCGGCGAGGGCGGCCCCCGCGGCGACGACGTCGGTCCGGCTCAAGCCCACCCTAGGCATGATGTTCCTTCAGGAACGGCAGGATCAGCTCGGCCACCCGGTCGGCGGCCTCGAACTGCGGGTAGTGGCCGGTGCCCTCGACCAGGCCCAGGCTGCCCAGTCCGGCCGGCAGGGCGGCGACGATGCGCTGGCCTTCGGCCTCGGGGCTCGGGAAGTCCGGGTCGGCGGTGCCCATGATGATGAGCGCGGGCTGGGTCACATTGGGCACCTGGGCTTCCGCGTCCGCGGGGGTCGACTGCCCGGTCTTCATGAATTCGGCGAACCGGCCCGGCTCGCGCAGCTTGGCCGCGAACTCGGCCAGGTAGTCGTCGAGGTCGGCGGGCTTGGTCGGGATGGCCACCTTCAGGTACTTCAGCCACTGGCCGAGGCTCTTGAACATCATGGTGCCCATCAGCGGGATCATGCCGCTGCGGTGGCGGGAATTGGTGAGAAGCGCTGCGATGTCGGCCTTCTGGGTCAGCGTGAACGGGTTGATCTCGACAATGGCCCGCACCAGGTCCGGCCGCTGCGCCGCCGCGATGGTGGCCGACCCGCCCGAGAGCGAGTGGCCCACCACGATGGCCGGTCCGCCGCCCAGCTTCTCGATGACCGCCAGCAGATCATTGGCGACATCGGTGCGGCTGATGGCCTCCTTGCCGGTGACCGACGCCCAGCCCATGCTCGACTCGCCGTGGCCGCGCATATCGGTGTTGACGACCCGGTACCCGGCCGCCGCCAGCAGCGGCATCAGGTGCCGGTTGGCATTGCGGTCGACTCCCATGCCGTGCGACAGCACGACCAGCGGACCCTCACCCATCTCGTCGTAAGCGATCCGGCCACCGTCGATGTCCACGTACTGCGTCATGGTCTTTCACTCTCCAGGAGTAGCTAACTGCGATAGCCATAAAGCTAATCGCTTTAGCCGAAGCCGTCAACCCCTATCCGGGATTTCGATTCGACCGGCGTGGCGCACCGCGTTGGAACCCCTGTTCACTGCCGAGCTCGACTCCCTGATAGCGCTCTGACGAGCTCATATGCCGCTGTTCCCGATTTCGATCCCCGACTCGAGACATGTTCGCCCCCGGCGAACATCGGTCCGGAACAATCGGTATACCCCCCGGGTTGAGTAGGTAACGCTCAACCTTGGAAGGGGTCGAAGACGTGACTACACCAACGAACCTGCCGGTCCTGTTCCTGACCGATCCGATCGTGCTCCCCGGCATGGTCGTGCCGATCGAGCTGGACGAGTCGTCGCAGGCCGCCATCGATGCCGCCCGCGCGGGCAAGGTCAACCAGGTGCTGGTCGCGCCGCGCCTCGATGAGGGGTACGCCACCTACGGCGTCGTGGCCACCATCGAACAGGTCGGCCGGATGCGCGGCGGCGCTCCCGCGGCGGTGCTGAAGGCGGAGAGCCGGGCCAAGATCGGTCACGGCGTGACCGGGCCGGGCGCGGCGCTCTGGGTCGAGGCCGAACCGGTCGAGATTCCGGCCGCCGACGGCCGCACCAAAGAGCTTGCGGCCGAATACAAGAAGCTGGTCGTGTCGGTCCTGCAGCGCCGTGAGGCCTGGCAGGTCATCGACGCGGTCAATCAGATGAACGATCCGTCCACCCTGGCCGACGCGGCCGGCTGGGCGTCGTACCTGAGCAATGAGCAGAAGCGCGAGATCCTGGGCACCCCGGATACCACCGCGCGGCTGCGCAAGCTGATCGAGTGGACCACTCAGCACATCGCCGAGACCGAGATCACCGAGAAGATCAGCGAGGATGTCCGCGAGGGCATGGAGAAGCAGCAGCGGGAATTCCTGCTGCGCCAGCAGCTCAACGCCATTCGCAAGGAGCTGGGCGAGGACGAGCCGGACGGCGCGGAGGACTACCGCACCCGCGTCGAGAACGCCGACCTGCCCGCGGACGTGAAGGAAGCCGCTCTCCGCGAGGTCGGTCGCCTGGAGCGTTCCAGCGATCAGAGCCCGGAGACGGGCTGGATCCGCACCTGGCTGGACACCGTCCTGGAACTGCCGTGGAGCGTGAAAACCACTGACTCCACCGATGTTTCGGCCGCTCGCGCGGTGCTGGACGCCGACCACCACGGCCTGGACGAGGTCAAGGACCGCATGGTCGAGTACCTGGCCGTCCGTTCCCGGCGGGCCGCGCGCGGCCTGGAGGTCGTCGGCGGTCGCGGTTCCGGCGCGGTGCTGGTGCTGGTCGGTCCGCCCGGCGTCGGCAAGACCTCGCTGGGTGAATCGGTGGCACGGGCCCTGGGCCGCAAGTTCGTTCGCGTCGCCCTGGGCGGCGTGCGCGACGAGGCCGAGATCCGCGGTCACCGGCGCACCTACGTGGGCGCGCTGCCCGGCCGCATCGTGCGCGCCATGAAGGAGGCGGGATCGATGAATCCCGTTGTCCTGCTGGACGAGATCGACAAGGTCGGCTCGGACTTCCGCGGCGATCCCGCGGCGGCGCTGCTGGAGGTCCTGGACCCGGCACAGAACCACACCTTCCGCGACCACTACCTGGACCTGGATCTGGACCTGTCGGACGTGCTGTTCATCGCGACCGCGAACGTCATGGAGACGATTCCCGGCCCGCTGCTGGACCGCATGGAACTGATCACCGTGGACGGCTACACCGAGGCCGACAAGGTGGCCATCGCCCGCGACTTCCTGATCCCGCGGCAGCTGGAACGCAATGCCCTCACCGCCGAGGAGGTCTCGATCACGGACGAGGCGCTGCGCGAGGTCGCCGCGAACTACACCCGGGAAGCCGGAGTGCGGCAGATGGAGCGGCTGATCGCCAAGGCGCTGCGCAAGGCGGCGACCAAGCTGTCGGAGTCGGCGGACATCGCCGGGACCGAAAGCCTGGTCAGCAAGGGCGAATTCGTGCCGGAGGGCCTGGGCTACGACCGCGAGCTGGGCTACGACGCCGAATCCGGTCCGGCCGCAGGCGGTTCCGGCAAGCTGGTGATCGGACTGGGTGACCTGAAGGACTACCTGGGCCGTCCGCGCTTCACCCCCGACGGGGTCGAGCGCACCGCGGTCCCCGGTGTCGCCACCGGATTGGCCGTGACCGGCGCGGGCGGCGACGTCCTCTACATCGAGGCCAATGCCGCCGAGGGCGACCGCTCGCTGACCCTGACCGGTCAGCTGGGCGACGTCATGAAGGAGTCCGCGCAGATCGCCCTGACCTACGTCCGCTCCCACCTGGAGGAGATCGGCATCGAGCCGAAGGTGCTGGATCGCAATATCCACATCCACTTCCCGGCGGGCGCGGTCCCGAAGGACGGTCCGTCGGCGGGCGTCACCATGGTCACCGCCCTGGTGTCGCTGGCCCTGGGCCGCCAGGTCCGCGCGGATGTCGGCATGACCGGCGAGGTCACGCTGAACGGACGGGTGCTGCCGATCGGCGGCGTGAAGCAGAAGCTGCTCGCCGCTCAGCGCGCCGGCCTGAAGACCGTGTTCATCCCGGCCCGCAACGAGCCGGATCTGGACGAGGTCCCCGCCGAGGTGCTGGCCGCCCTGGATGTCCGCCCCGTCGCCGACGTAGCCGAGATCCTGGCCTACGCCATCGAGCCGGTCGCCGAACCGGCCTACGACGGCCGTGCGCTGAGCGCCACCGCCTGAGGTCGCGAGAACGGGAGCCGTGCGTGTTCGGTGAACACGCACGGCTCCCGGCCATTTCGGCGGGCTCCGAACCTGACCGGGTCGTACCCTCGTTAGGGGTCCATCGGGGATCCGACGGAGGGCGAACGACATGCAACCGAACCAGCCCGGTCAGCCGAATCAACCGAACCAGCTCGATCAGGTCGCGGGTGAGCGCCTTTCGCACGCGAACCGGATCTTCACCTCGGATCTGTCGGTCAACGAGTTCGCGCTACTGCACGGGGCGGGCTTCGAACCCATCGACCTGGTGATGGGCGTGTCCGTCTATCACGTCGGGTTCCAGTTCACCGGGATCCGGCAGCAGCAGGAGCTGCCGGTGCTGACCGAGGCCACCTATCGGGCGCGGTGGAATGCCATGTCGCGCATGCAGGCCGAGGCGGACTCGCTCCAGGCCGACGGGGTGGTGGGGGTGCGGCTGGAGTGGCGGCAGCACGGGGAGTCGATGGAGCATCTGGAGTTCATCGCGGTGGGGACCGCGGTGCGGTTCGCGAAATCGCCGGGCAGCTATCGGCGGCCGAACGGGCAGGCCTTCACCAGTCACCTCTCGGGGCAGGACATGGTGACGCTGATGCGCACCGGCTACGCCCCGATCGCCTTCGTCATGGGCAACTGCGTCTTCCACGTGGCGGTGCAGGGCTTCCGGCAGATGCTCAGCCAGATGGGCCGCAATATGGAGATGCCGCAGTGGACCCAGGGCAACTATCAGGCCCGTGAGCTGGCCATGTCGCGCATGCAGGCCGAGGCAGAACGGGACGGCGCGAACGGCGTCACCGGCGTCAGCGTCGATATCTCCAACTACGCGTGGGGATACCACACTGTCGAGTTCTACGCCTCCGGCACGGCCATCCGCCGCATCGGCGACGGCGAACCGATCATTCCGCAGTTCACCCTCGGCATGAACTCGTGAGCGATTTCGATACCGGGGCCGCCACCCGCGCCATCGATGCCGCGCTCGGCGGCCCGGGCGGCCTCGGACTGGTCTTCACCGTCTTCGCGAGCGTCCCCGGGGTGACCCGGACACCGCCCCGCAAATCTTTGTTCCGCTCCGAGCCGGAGCGGGTCCAGATCGGTTCGTGGCGTTACGAGGTCACCTCCGACGAGCGGATTCGCGCGGCCCACGTGGTGGGCGGCATCGTGCTGGCCGAGGAGCTGCTGCCGGCCGCCACCATCGCCCCGCACCTGGCCCGGGCGCTCGCCGAGATCGCCGCCTCGTACGGTCCGACCGCGCTGCCCCACCTCTCGGCGGCGCTGGACGTTCTCGCGGGTCCGGGCTGAGTCAAATGACGAGCAAGGACTGAATCGACGATCGAGAGAGGGCCGGTTGGCAACCAACCGGCGAATATCCTTTGTTTCACATGAAACGAAACCCGCACGGTCAGTGGGTTTCTCGTAGGGTGCGTAGGTGATCACCATTGCCACCTGGAACGTCCTGCACCGCGTCCACGCCGACAACTGGGACAGCGAGATGGCCGTGCGCTGGCCGCAGGAGGCGAAGCGGATCGCGGTCGTGACCGCCGCCGTCGCGGCCCGGCCCGAAGCGGTCATCGCGCTCCAGGAGGTCAGCGGTGATCAGCTGGCGAGCCTACGGGAGGCGCTGCCCGACCGGACTTTTCACGTCCTCGACTACCCGCGCGTTCCGAGCCCGCGCCGCGTGCCGAGCACCCTGGCGGATCGCTCCGAACATCTCGTGCTGATCGTGCGCGGGCCGAGCCGGTTCGTCACCGCGGAGCCGCACCCGGTCGATCCGGGAAAAGGGCTGTTGGCGGCCGAGATCGACGGCATTCTGATCATCGCCACCCATGTGAGCGGGGATCGGCGCCGGGCCGGCCAGTTCGAGCGCCTGGCCGCCGTCGCCGGCGACGGCCCGGCAGTCCTGCTCGGTGACTTCAATGTCGGCCGGGACGATCTCGCCGCCGCGTTCGGCGCCGGCTTCACCATCGCCGGGTTTCCGCCGGATTCCATTCCCACCCGGCCCCGGACGGCCGGTTCGAAATCCCAGTTCATCGATCATGTGGTCACGCGCGGCGTGCCGGTGCGCGGTGTCGCGGTCGAGGATGTGGCCGGGGCGTCCGACCACAACCTCGTGCGTGCGATCGTCGGCTAGAACTCGCCCGCGACCCCGAGAACCGTTCGGCCGGAGTGGGTTCCGTCCAGGATGGCGCGCAGCACCGACTCGGCCTCGGTGATGGGTGCGAAATTCTCCAGCAGCGACAGATGCCGGGGCTTCAGGTCCTTGGCCAGCCGCGCCCACAGTTCACGGCGCTGGGCGATCGGGAAGTGCGCGGAGTCGATACCGATCAGGGACACGCCGCGCAGGATGAAGGGCATGACCGTGGTGGGCAGGTCGGAGCCGCCGGTCAGGCCCGAGACCGCGACCGCGCCACCGTATTTGACCGTGCTCAGAATGTGGGCCAGCGAGGTCCCGCCCACGCTGTCGACGGCGGCCGCCCACTGCGCCTTGCCGAGCGCGCGCAGCTTCTCCCCTTCGCCCGGCTGCCGGCCGATGACCGAGGCGGCGCCGAGCGCCGAGAGCAGTTCGCCCGCACCGAGTTTGCCGGTGGAGGCCACCACCTCGAATCCGAGCCCGGACAGGATGTCCACCGCCACACTGCCGACGCCGCCGGTCGCGCCGGTGACCAGCACCGGACCGGAGTCGGGGGTGAGACCGCGGTCGAGCAGCGCCTGCACACTCATGGCCGCGGTGTAGCCCGCGGTGCCGATGGCCGCCGCCTCGCGCGGGGTCAGGCCGTCCAGCTTCACGACCCACCCGGCCGGAATCCGTGCGTACTCGGCGAAACCACCGTGGTGGGCCACGCCGATGTCGTAGCCGTGCGCGACGACCAGGTCGCCGGGCGCGAATTCCGGATCGGTGGAGGACACCACCTCACCGGTGAGGTCGATGCCGGGGATGAGCGGATACTGCCGCACCACACCGCCGCGCGGGGTGATGGCCAGCCCGTCCTTGTAGTTGGCGCTCGAGAAGTGCACCTTGATCGTCACGTCGCCCGGCATGAGGAAGTCGTCGGCGACCTCCTCCCGGATGAGGGCGATCCCACTGTCCGTTTCGTGTGCCACCATCGCCTGGAACTCCATGTCCAGAGCATAGGTCGCCACCTGCGCGGACGCGTCACCTTCCGGCCTGACTCGCCCCCGACCTCGGCCGGGGGCGAAACCCGTTGTCCTCAGGCGAACTTCGGTGCGCGCTTGCCGGTGAACGCGGCGATGCCCTCCTGCCCGTCGGCGGAATCGGCGCAGCGGGTGATGAAGGCCGCCTCGGTGTCCAGCTGCTCCTCGAGGGTGTGCCGCGAGGACACCAGCAGCAGTTTCTTCACATTGGCGTTGGATCCCCTGGGGCCGGTGGCGAATTCCTGCGCCAGGGCCTCGACGGCGCCGGTCAGCTCGGCATCGGGCACCACCCGGTGCAGCAGACCCCACTCCAGCGCCTCCGCGGCGGACAGGGTGCGGTTGGTGAGCATCAGCTCCTGGGTCTTGCGCAGGCCGATGATCCGCGGCAGGTAGTAGGACGCGCCGCCATCGGGGCTCAGCCCGACCTTGGTGTACGCCATGGTGAAGGCGGCGGATTCGGCGGCGACCACCAGATCGCCGGCCACCGCGAGGCTCATGCCCGCGCCGGCCGCGGTGCCGTTCACACCCACGATGAGCAGCGCGTCCATCCGCGCCAGCGCCGACACCGCCCGGTGCAGGGTCCCGGCCAGCTGCTCGATGAATGCCCCGGTGTCCGCGCTGGCGGCCATGGCCCGCACGTCGCCGCCCGCGGAGAAGAACCGCCCGGCCGCGGTCAGCACCACGACCTTCACCGCGGGATCCTCCGAGCAGTAGGTGGCCGCGCGCTCCAGCTCGTCCGCGAGCGCCTGATCGATGCCATTGGCGGCATTGGGCCGGTTCAGCGTGATGCGGGCGATCGGGCCGTCGTGCTCGAACAGGATGTTCTCGTAGTCGCGCCCGCCCGTCGCCCCGCCGCCACCCCTGTGGGAATCGCTGCGCGATGCTGAGTTCATTTGAGTGCCTTCCGTCGGGTGGAACCTGATCACAGCATGGCGTACTCGACCCGGACTCCGAGCAACCGGATGGGCCGATCCAGCTCGAAGGCGTGCAGCACTTCCAGCGCCGTCTGCACGATCTCGTCCACATCGGTGGTCGGTGTGGATAGTTTCCGCTGCTTGCTCCGGGTGAAGAAGGTCTTGGTACGCACTGTGACGCTGACCCGCCCGACGGCCCGCCCGGCCGCGAGGGTCTCCTCGGCCACCTGGGTGGCCAGCCGCACCACCGCGGCATCGATGTCGGCGCGTTCGGTGAGGTCGTGCGGGAAGGTCTCGGATCGGCTGTGGCCCACCGGTTCTCGCGGCTCGGCGATGTCCGTGTCGCCCGCGCCGTGCCCGAGCACCCATAGATACGGCCCGGTATTGGGGCCGAACTCCGCCGCGAGCACCTTCCGGTCGGCGGCGGCCAGGTCGGCCACGGTCTCGATCCCCAAGCCGCTCAGGCGTTTCGCGATGCGCGCGCCGATGCCCCAGAGCGCGGAGGTGGGCCGGTGCGCCATCAGCTCGACCCAGTTGTCCCTGGTCAGCCGGAAGATTCCGGTTCCGGTGTCCGCCGCCGGCGGCTCGTCGGCCGATCGCGCCGACTTGCCGACCGCCTTGGCGAAGCCGGTGGCCAGCTTGGCCCGGGTCTTGTTGTCCCCGATGCCGACCGCGCAGGTCAGCTCCAATTCCGCAACGGCGGAACGGATCTCTCGCGCCAGTTCCCCGGGATCCTCGGTGTCCACCGCCAGGAACGCCTCGTCGAAACCGAGCACCTCGACCCGGCCGGGGAAGGTGCGCAGCAGCGCCATGATCTCCTCGGACGCCTCGGCGTAGCCGGCGAGGTCCTGAGGCAGGAAGACGCCGCCGGGGCAGATCCGGGCCGCCGTGCGCAGCGGCATGCCCGCCCGCACCCCGAAGGCCCGGGCGGGATAGGACGCGCAGGACACCACTTTGCGGGGTTCGGCCGGATCGCCGTTGCCGCCCACGATGATCGGCTGCCCGCGCAGCTCCGGATGCCGCCGGAACTCGACCGCGGCCTGGAATTGGTCGAGGTCGACGTGCAGCAGCCAGCGCGTCACCCCTCCGTCATACCGCATGGTCTCCCGAAATGCCGGGAACTGCGGAAACCGTCAGCGGGAGCGGCGCAACCACCTGAGCGGCGAGCGGTAGGCGTAGCGCGCCTTCACCGCACCGGTGTCCACCTCACCCGTGACCCGGATCAGCGGCGCGCCCGGGAATCGCGGCAGCTTGACCCGGTTGGCCACCGCGCCGGCACCCGGCTGCACGCCGTCCGTGTCGACCCGCCAGCCGCGCGGCACGATCAGCACGATCGTCCCGGCATCGGCCTCGACCCGGATGTCGATTTCCCGCCGTGAGCACCGGGCCCGGGTGAAGTCCAGCACCAGCTTGCCCGAAACACAGTCGGCCACCAGCTGTTTGGGGACGATCCAGTCGTCGTCGGTGCGTTTGGTGCCGCTCGTCACCCGTAGTTCCATGGCAGGGGTGTCGGCGGTGGGCTGATATCGGCGGGAACCGAACATCCGCTCGATATCGTCGACACGGGTCGCGGGCGTGTGCCGCTGCTCCTTGGTACGGGTCACCGAAACTCCTCCCCCGGCATGTGAAACGATCTTGTGGGTTATGCCATGGGAGCTCGAATTATGCCGCATAGCAGGGCATTTCGGGAGGTCGGAGCGGCCGCTGCGGCCACAACACGGTGTCGGTTCGGGCACGGCCAGATCACGATCGTGCCCGGACACGGACCCGCCCCGCGCGCGGTCGCGGTGACGGCTAGCGGCGGCCGAGGAAGACCGTGGTGGCGCCGAGAATGTAGATGTCCTCGCGCGCACCGATGAACGTGTCGGCGGCCGGATCGAGCAGCGCCGCCAGGGTGGCCCGATCATCATCGCCGATACGTTCACCGACCCGCTCGCTCAAGCCGCCCAGCCAGGCGACGACGCTCTCGCGCACGGCCGGCGCGGGCGGCGCGGGGTGATCGATCAGCACGCTGAAGGAGGTCGCGTCGGCCAGCCCGGCCCGGCTCAGCGCCACATTCCAGCCGTAGGGCATGGGGGTCGCGGCGGTGATGTCGGCCCGCATCTGGGCGAAGCCCGCGTCGCGCAGGGCCAGCAGCCGGTCCTGGAGTCCGGGCGCGCCGACGCCGAGTTCCCAAGGCAGGCAACGCATCGACAGCCCGCCCTCGGCCAGCGCCAGCCAGCCGCCCGGGCGCAGCAGCCCGGCCAGGCGCGCGGTGCCCGCCTGCTGATCGGGCAGGTGGTGCACCATGCGCGAGGCCCACACCAGATCCGCGGCCGGGATCCCGGCGCCGAAGTCCGCGGCCGCGGCGTCGGCGTGCACGGTCCGCACCCGCACCCGATCGTCGCCGTCCAACGCGACCTTCACGGCCTGCTGAGCCGCCTCGAGCAGCTCCGGCACCGCGTCCACGATCACCAGACTCCCGCCGCCGCGGGCCAGCAGTTCCCGCGCGAACGCGACACTCTGGCCGCCCGCTCCCGCGCCGATGTCCAGCACGGTCGCCTCCGCGCCGGCCGGGATCAGGGCGACCAGCCGCCGCGCGATCTCGGCATTGGCGTCGGCCGACATGGCGTCATCGCGCCGGAGATCGTCGACCATGGCCGCCCAGTCGATCCCGTCGTGGGTGTGGCCGTGCCCATGTCCGTGACCGTGCCCATGTCCGTGGCCGCGGGAATGCGGATGTCCGTGCGTGCCTGTCTGTTCGTGCGAGTGAGCGCTCATACTCCGACGCTATCGGCGCGCCCCCGGACGGCTCGAATCCTTTTGCCGATCCGGCAAGGTGCCCGGTCCGATCGGACTGCCGAGCCCCGGGCCCGATCAGACTGTCGCCGGGGCACCGGAATCGGCGAACTGGGTGCGGTAGAGCTCGGTGTAGCGGCCGTCCGCGGCGAGCAGTTCGGTGTGCGTACCGCGCTCCACGATGCGGCCGTGCTCGAGCACCAGGATCTGGTCGGCATTGCGGATGGTGGACAGCCGGTGCGCGATGACCAGGGCGGTGCGGCCGTCGAGGGCCTCGGCCAGCGCCTCCTGTACCGCGGCCTCGGAGGTGGAGTCCAGCGAGGCGGTGGCCTCGTCCAGGATCACCACGCGGGGCTGTTTGAGCAGCAGCCGGGCAATGGTCAGGCGCTGGCGTTCCCCGCCGGAGAGCCGATAGCCGCGCTCACCGACCACGGTGTCCAGGCCGTCGGGCAGCGACTCGATCAGCTCGCGTAACCGGGCGCGCCGCAGCGCATCCCACAGCTCGTCCTCGGTGGCCGCGGGGCGGGCGAGCAGCAGATTGGCGCGGATGGTGTCGTGGAACAGGTGCCCGTCCTGGGTGACCAGGCCGACGGTGTCCTGAATCGACTGCCCGGTCAGCTCACGGACATCCATGCCGCCCAGCAGCACCGCCCCGGAGTCCACGTCGTAGAGCCGCGAGACCAATTGCGCGATGGTGGATTTCCCGGCCCCGGAGGAGCCGACCAGCGCCACCATCTGCCCGGGCTCGGCCCGCAGCGAGACATCGTGCAGCACCTCCTCACCGCCGCGGGTGTCGAGCGTGGCCACATCCTCCAGCGAGGCCAGCGAGACCTTGTCGGCCGACGGGTAGCCGAAGGTGACGCCGTCCAGCTCAACCGCCACCGGGCCCGCGGGCACCGGCACCGCCAGCGGCGAATCCTCGATCAGCGGTTTCAGATCCAGCACCTCGAAGACCCGCTCGAAGCTCACCAGCGCCGACATCACATCCACCCGGGCGCTGGCCAGCGCGGTGAGCGGCGAGTACAGCCGGGTCAACAGCAGCGAAAGGGCCACCACCGCACCGGGTTCCAGCTCACCCTGCAGCGCCAGATAGCCGCCCAGCCCGTAGACCAGGGCCAGCGCCAGCGCCGAGACCAGGGTGAGCGCGGTGACGAACACCGTCTGCAGCATGGCCGTGCGCACCCCGATATCGCGCACCCGCCCGGCTCGCAGCCCGAACTCCGCGGACTCCTGCCGCGGTCGGCCGAACAGTTTGACCAGCGTCGCGCCCGGCGCGGAGAACCGTTCGGTCATCTGGGTGCTCATGGACGCGTTCAGCCCGGCCGCCTCGCGCTGGATGCCGGCCAGCCGCTCGCCCATGCGCCGGGCGGGCACGACGAAGACCGGCAGCAGCACCAGGGCGAGCAGGGTGATCTGCCACGACAGCCGCAGCATCACGGCCAGCGTGAGCGCGAGGGTGACCAGGTTGGTGACGACCCCGGACAGGGTGGTGCTGAACGCGCGTTGCGCCCCGATAACGTCATTGTTGAGCCGGCTCACCAGTGCGCCGGTCCGGGTGCGCGTGAAGAACGCGATCGGCATCTTCTGTACGTGATCGAACACCGCGGTGCGCAGATCGAAGATGAGCCCCTCTCCGATGCGCGCCGACAACCACCTGATCACCAACCCCAAGCCGGCATCCAGCACCGCGACCGCCGCGATGATCGCGGCCAGCGTGATCACCGTGCGCGGCGCGCCGTGCCCGACGATGGCGTCGACCACTCGCCCGGCCAGGACCGGGGTGGCCACCGCCAGCAGCGCCGACACGATGCTGAATACCAGGAACGCCACCAACTGCCGGTGGTGTGGCCGCGCGAAGGCGAGGATCCGCCGGGCAGTGGCCAACCGCAGCGGTCGCTGCTCTGCAGGCGCGTTCATCTGCCGATACAGCTGATTCCACGCCACGGATTCGATACTCATCCCCGCTCCTCACCGGTCACGGGGTTCATCGAACCCCGCACCACCGACACTAATACCTCAACAAAGGTTGAGATCAAGGCCATCCGCCCAGCCCAGCGGTTCGCGCTGAGCGAAATCCGCCGCCCGCCACCGGGCCGGATCGGCGAAGCCTCGCCATGGCGCGCATAGGGTTGGGGCGTGAGCGAGGCGTGGGAGCGAGCGTTGCGCGCGGTGATCACCGGTGAGGTCGACACCGGCCCCCGGCGGCGGGCCGAATACTCCTCGGACGCCTCGAACTACCGGATCCTCCCGCGCGGCGTGGTCTTCCCGCGCGATGCGGCCGATGTGCGGGCGGCCCTGGATGTCGCGCGCGCGGAGGGGCTGACCGTGACCGCGCGCGGGGCGGGCACCTCGGTGGCGGGCAATGCCATCGGACCGGGTCTGGTCCTGGACTTCAGCCGCCATATGAACGCCATCCTCGACCTCGATCCCGAGCGCCGCACCGCACGGGTGCAGCCCGGGGTGGTGCTGGCCGCGCTGCAGCGGCGCGCGGGCGCGCACGGGCTGCGCTTCGGCCCGGACCCGTCCACCCAGAACCGCTGCACGCTGGGCGGGATGATCGGCAACAATGCCTGCGGTCCGCGCGCGGTGGCCTGGGGCCGCACCTCGGATACGGTGCGCGAGTTGCGGATTCTCGACGGGATGGGCATCGAGCGCACCCTGGGCGCGGACCTGTCCGTGCTCGCGGGCCTGCCCGAATTCACCCGCGCCCACCTGGCGCTCATCCGCACCGAGCTGGGCCGGTTCGAGCGGCAGGCGTCCGGATACGGGCTGGAACATCTGCTGCCGGAACGCGGTTCGTCGGTGGCCAAGGCCTTCGTCGGCACCGAGGGCACCTGCGGACTGCTGCTGGACGCCACCGTCGGGCTGGTTCCGGTGCCCGCGGCGACCGTGCTGGTGGCGCTCGGCTACCCGGATATGCCGGCGGCCGCGGACGATATCGCCGCGATCATGGCGGTGCGGCCCATTGCCGTGGAGGGCATGGACGCGCGCCTGGTCGACGTGGTGCGTGCCCATCGCGGCGGGGTGCCCGATCTGCCGCGCGGCGGCGGCTGGCTGTTGATCGAAATCGACGGTGCGACAAGGGAACAGGCACGGGACAAGGCGGAGCTGCTGCGCGGGAGCGTGCACGCGCTGGATTCCCGCGTGGTCACCGACCCGGCCGAGGCGCAGGCGCTGTGGGGCATCCGTGCCGACGGCGCGGGTCTGGCCGGCCGCACCCCGGACGGCCGTCCGGCCTGGCCGGGCTGGGAGGACGCCGCCGTGCCGCCCGACCGCCTCGGCGACTACCTGCGCGAGTTCGAGGCGCTGCTCCGGGACCACGACCTGGACGGCCTGCTCTACGGCCATTTCGGTGACGGCTGCATCCATGTGCGCCTGGATCTGCCGATAGCCGATGCGCCGCAACGCTTCCGGAGCTTCCTCGAGGACGCCGCCCGGCAGGTGGTGCGGTTCGGCGGCTCGCTCTCGGGTGAGCACGGCGACGGCCGGGCGCGCTCGGATCTGTTGCGGTTCATGTACTCCCGGGAGGCCCTCGACGCCTTCGCGGGCTTCAAGGCGCTGTTCGACCCCGACGCCGTGCTGAATCCCGGTGTGCTCGTGCATCCCCGCCCGATCGATGCCGACCTGCGCCTGGCCGGGTTGCGCCCGCTGCCCACGACCGGCGGTTTCGTTTTTCCCGCCGACGGCGATCTGGCCACGGCCGTGCATCGCTGCGTGGGAGTCGGCAAGTGCCGGGCCGACACCCACGCCGCGGGCGGGTTCATGTGCCCGTCGTATCTGGCCACCGCCGACGAGAAGGACAGCACCCGCGGCCGGGCCCGGGTGCTGCAGGAGGTGGTCCGGGGCGCGCTGGATTGGCGGTCGGACGCCGTCGCCGAGTCGCTGGATCTCTGCCTGTCCTGCAAGGCATGCCATTCCGACTGCCCCGCCGGCGTCGACGTGGCGACCTACAAGTCGGAGACCCTGTACCGCCGCTATCGGCGCAGGCCGCGCCCGGTCGACCACTACACCCTGGGCCGCCTGCCGCGCTGGCTCGGACCGGCGACGCGACTCCCCCGGCTGGTGAACGCGCTCGGTGCGGCGGGACCGCTGCGCCGCCTCGGCCTGCGGTTGTCCGGAATGGATCCGCGTCGCGAGGTGCCCACGATGGCGCACCGGAGTTTTCGGCGTTCCTGGCGGCAGCCGGTGCGCACCGGCGACTCCGCACCCGGGGTGATGCTGTGGATCGACACCTTCACCGACGCCTTCGATCCCGAGATCGCCGGTGCCGCCGTGGAATTGATCGAGTCACTGGGTCATCGCGTGCGCATCCCCGACTCCCGGGTCTGCTGCGGTCTCACCTGGATCAGCACCGGCCAGCTGGACGGCGCGCGGAAGCGGCTGCGCGCCACCGTCGATGCCCTGGCCGCGCATGTCGGCGCGGGTGGGGTGGTGGTCGGGCTGGAACCGTCGTGCACGGCCGCGCTGCGCGATGATCTCCCGCGCCTGCTGCCGGAGGATCCGCGGGCGGCCGCCGTGGCGGGCGCGGTGCGCACCCTGTCGGAATTCCTGGAGGGCGAGCCCGGCTGGCGGCCGCCGGACCGCAGCGGCCACACCGTGGTGGTGCAGCCGCATTGTCATCAGCACGCCGTGCTGGGGTTCGCGGCCGATCGCCGAATACTGCGCGGCACCGGTGCGAAAGTGATCGAGATCTCTGGTTGCTGTGGACTTGCTGGAAATTTCGGAATGCAGCGCGGCCACTACGACGTATCGGTCGCGGTCGCCGAGAACGGCATGCTCCCGGCACTGCGTGCGGCGCCCCCGAATTCGATCTTGATAGCCGACGGTTTCTCCTGCCGGACCCAGGCCGCACAGCTGGCCGGCCGCCCGTCCCGTCACCTGGCCCAGTTCCTGCTGGACCGGCCGTAATCGGCACGGACCGGCCATGATTGGCAGGTTCCGGCCACGATCGGCACAGACGAAGGGGCACCCGCCATGGCGGGTGCCCCTTCCCTCATCGTCAGCTGCCGAACGGCAGCGTGCCGGGCGCAATGTGGTAACCGCTACTGCCGGCGAAAATGTTTCCCCAAACGCCGAGCAGGAAATTGATCAGGTTGGTGATCATGCCGAGTACCTCCAGTGCCGGATGCCATCAGTTTGCTGAGCAACCAAGACAATCGGAATGAACATCGCCGCCATCGATCTTCGCGTTACCAATAGAATGGCGCGGTGACTTCAGCGCCGCCCGGAATCGATCGGATGACGGTCGAGCGCGCCCGCACCCTCCGCTCGGATCGGCCGCTGGATCTGGCCGCCACCATCTCCCCGCTGCGCCACGGCTTCGGCGATCCCTGTCACCGCGAAACCCCCGACGGCTCGCACTGGCACGCCTCCCGCCTGCCCTCGGGGGAGGTCACCTACCGGCTGCGGCAACTCGATCGCCAGACGGTCGACGCCCGCGCGTGGGGTCCGGGTGCGGAGGAGTTCCTGGCGGGGCTCCCCGCCATGCTCTGCCTGGACGAGGACCTCAGCGATTTCGCCCCCGGGCACCCCAAGGTCGCCGAGGCGCACCGCCGCAATCCGGGTCTGCGCATGCTGCGCACCGGCCTGGTGTGGGAGGCGCTGGTCCCGGCGGTGCTGGAGCAGAAGGTGCACACCAGGACCGCCCACGACTCCTGGCGGAAACTGGTGTGGCGCTACGGAACTCCCGCCCCCGGTCCGGCTCCGCAGGGCCTGCGGGTCATGCCCGACGCCGAGACCTGGCGGCACATCCCGTCCTGGGTCTACCACCGCGCCAATGTCGGCCCGCAGCGTTCGAAAACCATTGTGCTGGCGGCACGTATCGCACCGAAGCTGGAACAGGCGGCCGGGCTGAGCCACGCCGACGCCGCACAGCGGCTGCGCACGGTGCCCGGGATCGGGGTGTGGACGGCCGCCGAGATCGCCCAGCGCGCCTTCGGCGATCCGGATGCTCTGTCGGTGGGCGATTTTCATCTCGCGGCCATCGTCGGCTGGACGCTGCTCGATCGTCCGATCGACGACGACGAGATGGTCGAATACCTGGAACCCCTGCGCCCGCACCGATATCGCGCGGTGCGGCTGCTCGGCCTGGCCGGGTTCGCGCGCAAACCGAAGTTCGGCCCGCGCACGCCCTACACCGATCACAGTCGCATCTGAGGGTCGATCACTGCTGGGCGGCCGCCGCGTCGGCCTCCCGCTGCGCCCGGGCCAGCGCGTCCGGGACGGGGATGCGGCCCAGGTACATCTCGTCGAAGATCGGCGTCATCGCCTCCAGAGCGGCCGGGAATCCCGCGCCCCCGCCCGCCGCGATCTCTTTGTCGCGCAACACATCGAAGAACGGTGACACGTCGACCCCGTGCCGGGCCCAGTAGTCCCGGTACACCTGTTGTTCCGATACCACGGCCGGAATCGTCGCCCCGTCGATGCCGAGGTAGAGGTTGCCCGCCGCACTGCCCAGCCAGGCCAGCACCCGCCGCACCGCCGCGGGGTGCGCGGTGGCGGCATTGCCCGCGAGGCCGATGGCATTGTTGGCGCTCACCCGCCCGGCCGGGCCCGCGGGAATCATCGCCAATCCCCAGTGGAATCCGGCGTTCTGGGCAATCGTGGCCAGATTGAAGGTGCCCGACTGGAACAGCGCCATCCGGCCCTGCAGGAAGGCGTTCTTGGCGAAGTCGCCGCTGGCATTGGTGTCCGCGGCCGACGGGGACAGCCGGTCGGCGACCAGCCCCACCGTGTAGCCGAAGGCGTCCCGTCCCTGTGGGGAATCGAGGGCGAACCGGCCGTCGCGCTGGAGCTGCCCACCGGCCGAGCCCAGATACGGCAGGGTGATGGATTGAAAGTCGTTGGCGGCGTTGTACGGCCACTCCGATACCGGCGCCAACCGCCGTAGCAGCGGCCGGAAGGTATCCAGCGCCGGGTCGGGGCTCCAGCGCGCCGCCGTGACCGCGCCCGGATCGACCCCGGCCTGTGCCAGCAGGTCCCGGTTGACGTACACGGCGGTCCCGCCGTCCACGAATTGCGGTACCGCCCACAGCTTTCCGGCGCGCGTGTACTGGGTGACGGCCTGCGGGTCCCAGGCTCGGGCCGCCTGCGGTCCCAGCGCCGCACCGATATCCATCAGGTGCCCGCTGTCGGCGTAGTCCTCGTAGAGATTGGTCCAGAACAGGTCGTCGGCGATCCCGCCCGCCACATCCAGCCGTAGCTTCTGCGCGTAGGAAGCCCACGGCACCAGCGTGATTCGCACCTCGATATCGGGATTGGCGCGCTGGAACTCGTCCAGCGAGGCCCGATACGCGGAGACGAAGCTCTGATCCCAGATCCGCAGCCGCACCACCGTGCGCCCGCCGCTCGCCGTCTCGCGGCCCAGCCACAGGGCCGCGGCCACCAGCAGCACGGCGACCACGACCAGCCCGAGCACGGCCCGGGTCGAATCCTTGATCCGGATCTCTGTCATTTGATCCCCGTCACCGCGATGGAGGCCAGCACCTGCCGCTGGAACACCACGAACAACAGCACCAGCGGAGCGATCGCCAGCGTGGTGGCGGCCATGATCAGCGTCCACTGCGCGTTGTACTGGGTCTGCATACTCGCCGTGGCCACGGTCAGCACCTGCCATTTCGGGCCGGACGCGGCGACCAGCGGCCACATGAAGCTGTTCCACTGCGAGACCACCGTGATGACGGCGAGCGTGGCCAGGATCGGCCTGCTCATCGGCACCACGATGCTCACCAGGATGTCGAGGGTCGAGGCCCCGTCCATCCGCGCCGCGTCGATGATCTCCTGCGGAATGGCCCGGAAGTACTGGCGCAGCAGGAAGATCGCGTACGGCGAGCCGAACAGGAACGGCAGCACCAGCGCCCAGAAGCTATTGAGCCAGCCCAGCTTCGCGAACATCAGGTACAGCGGCACCAGGGTGACCGCGCTGGGCACCATCATGGTCCCTAGATACACCCAGAACAGCACGTCACGACCGGGAAAGCTGGTGCGCGCGAAGGCGTATGCCGCCATGGTCGAGGTGACCAGCTGTCCGCAGGTGATGCAGACCGTCATCAGGGCGGTGACCGCCACGGCCCGGCCCACCCCCTGGTCGAGGACCGTGCGGAAGTTGTCCAGCGTCGCGGGATGCGGTGTGGCCAGGGCGGATTCGCTGGCGAACTGCTTCGGCGTCTTGACCGCGGTCAGGGCGCTGAGCACCAGCGGGGCCACCGTCAGCAATGCCGCGAGGATCAGCACCGTGTACGCCGCGACGGCCCGGGCGGCCGCCCTCCGTTCAGTACTCATAACTCGTCCGATCCCGGAAGTATCGGTGCTGCACCATCGTGATCACGAACATGACCGCGAACACCACCACCGCCATGACCGCGGCCCGCCCCGGATGCGCGGCCTGGAAGGCCTCCGAATACATCCGCATGGCAACCACATCGGTGTGGTGGTCGGGCCCGCCCCGGGTGAGCGCGTACACCGCGTCGAAGGTCTGGAAGACGCTCAGCACCCCGGTGACCAGTACGAAGAACATGGTCGGGCGCAGCAGCGGCAGGATCAGCCAGCGAATGCGCCGCCAGCCGGTGGCCCCGTCCAGCGCGCCCGCGTCCAGGATCTCCCCGGGTATGGCCCTGATCCCGGCCACGAAAAACAAAGCCACATAACCCACATTCATCCACACGATCACCGAGGCCACCGCCGGCAGCGCCAGCGCCGGCGAGCTCAGCCACTCCACCCGCCGTCCCAGCAGCGCGTTCAACGCCCCGCCCGTGGGTGCGAAGATCCACTGCCACACCACCCCCACCGCCACCGGCGCACACATCCACGGCAGCGCGTACACCACCCGCAGCACGGTCCCGCCCCGCCCGCGCCGCGCCAGCACGGCCGCCACCGCGAACCCCAGCGCCGTCTGCACCGGCACCACCAGCGCCGTCAACGCCAGCGTCACCAGCAGCGAATGCCCGAACTGCCGATCCCCCAGCACCGACCGCCAGTTGCTCGCTCCGGTGAATTCGATGGGCCCCAGCAGATTCCAGCTGTGCACACTCAGCCACAACACCACCGCGATCGGCACCAGCAGGAAACACCCGACCCCGATCAGGCTCGGCAGCAGCAGCGCATAGCCCACCGCCGCCTGTCTGCGCCGGGCCGAACCGCGGCGAACCGTCCGATCCATGATCAGCGACGCTACCGGCCCGCTCCCGGCGGCCGCGCCCTCCCACGCCCGATCTGCCCGATATTGCCCTGTGCGCGATGCGATTTCGAGACGGCGTCCCACCCGGTGCCGGGCGGTGGCGCATGATAGTTTGTGCCGCGCTCGTTCATAGCTGTGACGGCGCGGCTGGCCACGACAGGGCAGGGGACGGCGCCGATGAGAATCAAGCCACGGGAACAGATCCTCGGAGTCTGGCGGTCGCTGCTGACCGCGTGTTATCGGGATGGCGAGTGGGTGTGGGGCGGCCGCAACGGCTCCAACTCCATCAGCGACGCCGAACAGCTGCTGTGCCTGCTGTACCCGGCGACCGAGATCGACGGCTTCGGGCTGGAGCATCCCGACGAGATCGCCGACGACATCCGCGAGGTGCTCTCCCCCCTCGGCGACAATGGCCTGCGCATCGGCGAGCGCGTGGTCTGGCTGCTCGAGCAGTACATCGACCGCCACACCGACCGCGACCCCGACTCCGACGCCGCCCTGCCGAATTTCGCCGCGGGCAGCTACCTGACCTCCTCCGACGGTGCCGAGCCGACCCCGGCGCAGCGCACGCTCGAGGTCGTCGACTCCTATTCCATGTCACTGACCCTGTGCCTGGCCGCGCTGAAATTCCTGCGCGGATTCAGCGGCCCGGTCGCCGAACTGGCCGTGGGCCGGCGGATCAAGCTCGCCGTGGACCTGGGCCCGCGCATCGAGGCGCTCGACGCGGTCATCAATGTCCGGCTCACCGCCGCCATGGTGGGCCTGATCCGCAGCTTCGTGGTGAATACGGTCTCGCCCAAATCCGCCGCCGGGCAGGCCATGCTGTCGATGCTCAACCAGACCGGCGGTTCCCCCGACGCGGTGGTGCACGCCGTGCAGCAGCGCCTGGACCGGGTGCGGATCCGGCTGCGCAACGACACCACCCTCAGCCAGGTGGAGGGCGTCGACCTGGACAGCGGCGACATGCTGTTCGAATGTGGTTGGAGCTGGGCCATTGTGCGCAAGGCCGCGCCCATCGACTTCGTGGACATGCCGATCGCGGATCAGCCCGGCCATGCCGTCGCCCGGCCCTACCTGCACTTCACCGTGGTGGCGCTGGACGGCATCAACGACCTCACCTCGGTGCGCACCCGTGAACTCGACCTGCTCAACGGCCAGCAGCGCCGCCTGGCCGAGGCCCTGCAGCTGCGCTGGGATCTGGCCCAGCGCTACTGGGCGGCGGTGGCGCGCTTCGGCACCGGGCGCTGGCCGCTCGAGGACATTCCGTGGCGTACCTCCGACGGCGAGGAATCGGACTACTTCAGTCTCATCGTCTCCGCGGTGCTCATGCAGGATCTGCTCAACCGCGAGGCCAATGACGACGATCTGGACCGCGCCGCAACGATTTTCGACGAGCTGGCCCGCCGCGGCCGCATCGTGCGCCGCTTCACCGCCGACGATCCGGCCCGCACCATGCACACGCCGGGCGTGAGCCTGCGCCTGCTGGGCAGCGAGGCGCTGGACGGCCCGCTGCTGCTGTGGACGGTCTCCGATTACGCCACCGTCCTTCTGAAACGCACCCTGCAGGCCGCGCGGCTCTCCGGCACCATCGAGACCCGCG
Source organism: Nocardia sp. NPDC059228 (assembly GCF_042754245.1). NCBI lineage: Bacteria > Bacillati > Actinomycetota > Actinomycetes > Mycobacteriales > Nocardiaceae > Nocardia > Nocardia sp. NPDC059228. The sequence goes on from NZ_JBHZAL010000011.1 coordinate 192,035, forward strand.
ACCAGCTGATGACGCTGGCCCAGGCCACCATGGACCACCTCGACCTGCGCGCCTTCCGCGAAGGACCGGCCACCGGCCTGTGGGACGATCCCAGCCGCATCTTCGGCGGCCCCGAAAACCACCTGCCCTCCTGGTATCTCACCGAGCGCGTGGTCGAGTGCATGGTGACCGCCGCGCGCCTGTACCGGGAACCGCCGCTGCGGGCGCCGACCTCGGTGACCCGGGCCATGGAGTTGCTGACCGAGGCCGAGCACCTGCTCAACCGGGAGATGCTGGAGCTGAGCGAGACCGACGTGTCGGCCGGCCGCACCGCCCTGGCCCTGGCCGAGCAGCGCCTCGAACGGGCCCGCACGCTCATCGACGAGCGCCCCGGCACCGCAGTCAGTCTCGCCTCGCAGGCCCTCTTGGAACTGGACGAGCTCGCCTACGCCCGGTTCGACGCCACCAGGAGTGTGTGACCGTGCTCGTGTTCTCCTCTTCGGACAAGGGCGGCACCGGGCGCTCGGTCACCAGCTGCAATATGGCCTACTGGCTGAGCATGAAGGGGTACAAGGTCGCCTATCTGGACTTCGATTTCGGATCCCCCACCGCGGGCGGCACTTTCGAGATCAGCCGGATCGACAACGGGGTCCGGGACGGGACCGGCCTGCACGCCTATCTGCTCGACGAGAACGGGACACCGGCGCGGCTGAGTGTGCGCTCCGAGACCGACCGGATGGAACTGAGCCGGTCCCGGCATCCCTCCGGCCGCCTGGTGCTGTTCCCCGGCGATCTCGGCGGCTCCGAGTTCACCACCCTCGACGAGCGCATGATCGATCGCTGCGCCGCGCTGTTCGCCACCTGCGAGCAGGAATTCAATGTCACCTTCGTCGATCTGAGCGCGGGCCGATCCATCGCCCTGGCCCTCGCGCTCAGCGCGACCCGGCACCCGCAGCTGTCCCGCGCGGTGTGCCGCTGGCTCATCTTCCACCGCTGGACCCGCCAGCACATCGCGGCCGCCCGCGGCCTGGTGCACGATGAGCACGGCGTGCTGGCCGTCGGCGAGGCCTGGGGACACGACCGGGCCGAACTGCTGAATTCGCTGCGCTTCGTCCGCACCGCGGTGCCCGAACTCAACCTGACCGCCGGCCTCCGCCCGGCCCAGGCCGCCTGGCTGCAGGAACAACACAACACCCTGACCCGCGCGGCCAACCGGCACGGCATGGGCGAGAGCGGGATACTGGGCAAGATCCCGGTGGAACCGATGCTGCAGTGCCGGGAACAGGTGATCCTGGATGTGGATGTGGCCGCACACGTCGCCAATGCCGAGACCGTGGCCGCATTCCGCCTGCTCACCGAGAAACTCATGAACGACGCCGTCTGGGAACAGGTGGAGGTGCGCCGATGAGCTCCGCGACCGACTACAGCGAGGCGGGCGAACGCAATCGCGTGGCCGGCCAGCCGCTGTCGCATCTGTCCATCGAGGTCGGGCACTTCTATATGGACGAGCTGGTCGACGGCGTCGACCGGATCCACGCGCAGCTGCGCAAGGTGGCGCCCATCGTCCAGACCCAGATCGCCGCTGCCGAAGCGGAATTCGGGGCGGGCGCCCGGGTCAGCACCTGCTTCCTGGTCGACGACTACTTCTGGACCCGCACCGCCAACCGCCCGCGCGATGCCCGCCGCACCGCCGACCCGCGCGACGTGCTGGAGAAGCTGCTGGCCGCCGCGGAGGAATGCGGTGTGCGCATCGACTATCTGGCGCGCGAGGCGGGCTGCGCCGAGGTGCCGTCGTTCCAGGACGGCGAACCGGTCGGCGAGCCGGTGCGGCTGGCGGAGATGATGGCGGCCCGCATCGTCGCCGAACCCGAGCGCGACAGCACCGGCCGCCGCCCGCCCACCGTCGAGTCCGGCTGGCTCTGCAATGGCCGCCGATCCTCGGAATTCGATGCGGGACAGGCCATGCGCGTCTCGCGCTACCGGCCGCCGGAGGAATTCGGCGCGCGCAATCACTCCATCTTCCTGGATGTGCAGCTGTGGAGCCGCCGCCTGGAGGAAGAGGGCGATCAGCAGGTGGAGCGCATGCTCTGGTCCTGCCCCTTCCTGGCCGCCATCTGGCAGTTGCTGCGGCTGGGCCTGATTCGCAACGAGGGCGCCATGGTGGCGGCTCCGGTGCCCTGGGAGGAGCCGTGGCCCAGCGACTGGTCCCGGCTGCCCGCGGTGGTGAAACTGAATCCGAAGGCCAAGCCCTTCGCGGCCTATCGGGCGCTGTCGGTGCTGCCCTACAGCTACCTGGGCATCGAGCACGCCGTGCGGGTCATCCTCGACCATCTGCAACTCGATGACGATGTGCAGGCGAAGCTCGCCGAACGCGGTGCGGGCGAACGGATTCCGGTGCAGGTGCCGCGCCGGGCCACCCACCGGCTGAACCACATCTTCCTGGGTGACGTCTGAGGTGGCCGCCCGGTGAACGAGCCGCTGGTGCTGCTGGGGGAGGTACGCACGGCACTGCTGCCCAATGCGGGGGGACTGGCGGCGCGGGAGGCGACGGCGCTGCTGTCACTGCTGCCCGGGCAGCGGGTACTGATGCGGGAACGACCGCTGGCCCTGGCGATTTCGCCGGGTTCCGCCGTCGGGGTGGACTGCAAGCTGGCCACGGTGTCCGGATCGGACAGCCGCGCCATCGGGACGGTGGCGGCGCACGCGATCCTGGTGGGCGGCCGGGTGCTGCAGAGTTCGGCCTGTTCCACGGTGGTGCGGACGGCCGACAAGAACCGGCGGCCCTGGTCGCACTACCTGAATCAGGTCGGGACGCTGGAGGTGTGGCACCGCATCGCCGACGACGCCGCGGCCGCCGTCGATCTCACCGAGGGGTTCCTGGAGGGCTCCGGCGCCACCACCCTGGACCTGGGCTCGGTCAGCGACCGGCTGCTCACCCGCGTGCGCACCGATCCCCGCCTGGATCAGCAGCCGCCGGTGCGCTCCAGCGCCACCCGGCTGCGCTGGGCAGCGCGGGTCGCGCCGCCGGTGGGCGGCACCGTGCGCGGGCGCACCCTGTTCGCGTTCCGGCTCGAGGACGAGCACACCCGGTCGGTGCGGATCATGGTGCCGACCGCACGGGATCTCGGTGCGGTGCAACGCTTCTGCGAGGATCTGGCCGTGCACGACTGGCTGCTGTCCACCCTGGGCGCGGCCCTGTCCGAGGCGGATCGTCCCATGCCCGAACGTGATCCGTCCGCCGAGCTGGCGCCGCTGCTCGAACAGCTGGTGCACCTGTGGATGCCGGGCGCCCACACCCCGCCCCGGCTGCGCGAGCTGTGGACGCGGCTGGAGTCCGATCCGGGCTTCACCCGGCAGTGGACCGCGCAGGTCGGACATCTGCGCGACCGGCTGGCGGTGGCGACCCTGGCGGCGCTGCGCAGCGCCAAGATCAGCACCGTCCAGTGGTGACCGGCGGATCCGACCGGATCAGAGCCGGAACCAGCGGCGTACCAGTAGCGCGAAGAACACCGACATGGTGACCGCGCCCAGATAGCTCTCGGTCACGAACACCGCCCGCCCGCCGACCCGCAGGTTGTCGGTGTCCCCGACGCCCAGCGGATTCAGGTAGTTCATGAGCACCTGGTACACGGTGATGGCCGGCGGCTGATCCGACCGCAGCATGACCGCCACCACGAAGACCAGCAGCTGGAGCGCCACGAACCACAGCATGCGGAAGGGCCGGTAACCGTAGCCGCAGATGAGATCCGGGACCAGGCCGCCGGCGCGCCGCCAGGCCGCCGACTGTGCCAGCCGCCGCGCCCGGGCCAGCGCCAGGCCGCAGCGGTCCTCGGCATCGGTGTCCTCGTCGATGCGGTAGAGACTCCCGGCCCGGCGGTAGGCCAGGGCGGCGTGCGCGGGCAGTCCGGCCTGCACCAGTGGGCGACCCAGCCGCTCGTAGGCCTCGGCCAGCAGCCGATTCTGGGTGCGGCTCAGGCGCAGTGGCCCGCGGAACTCCACCTCCGCGGCGATCAGGGCCGCGAGCAGCCGGTTGACCGCCATCGGCTGCGGTGCCGCGGTGGCGGTGTGTTCGAGGACCGGCGCGTAGAGGTGGCCGAAGACGAGACTGTCACCGGCCCTGCGGATTCCGGGCGGATCGTAGGTCGCCACCACCGCCTCGGTGTGCCGGGTGAACAGGTCCAGCAGCGGCTGTTCGGTGGCGCGGCGGCGCAGGCCGTGCGGCTGCTCCAGGAATTCGGTGACGTTGTCGGCGTAGGTGTCGGCGTGGCGCTCGATGCGCATGCTCATGTCCGTCACGAACGGCGACGACGGAGCGCTTTTCTCGAGCATGATCAATGATAGATCCTGTGCACCAGCACATCTCGCGGCTCGTCCGCGCCGAAGTAGGCCGCCTCATGGTCGGCCCACACGAAGCCGACCTCCTTGTAGAGGTGGTAGGCGACCCGATTGCCCGGTTTCACCGTGACGAAGACCTGTTCGGCGCGGGCCTGACGGCATTGGGCCAGAGCGGCTTCCAGCAGTGCCCGGCCGTGGCCGCGACCCCGGCACTCGGATGCCACCGCGAAGCCGAGAAACCAGGCCGTGCGCTCACCGTCGAGGGCGGTGAGCACGTAGCCGCAGAGCTCCCCCGCATCCTCGGCAACCGTCCAGTTTGCTCCGTGTAGCTCGAAGAGTTGCCGGAGTACGAAATACGGATACGCGAGATGCTCGAATTCGACCACCTCGAGTGCGCGGATCGCGTCCAGATCCGACAGTGACGCGATCCGGTACGCCGGATCGTCCGGCTGTTCGAAGGCCGACAACGGTGTTCCCCTCCACCCCGGGCACAAATGCGATGGATTCCAGGGTAGGCGTCACACCGAATCTTGGGTGCGGTTCGACCGCCCGCCGTCTGTGGAGCGGGCGGCCGAACCGCGCTGCAGCACGCGGTGGGGACTGCGCCACCGCTGCCCGGAGGTTAGGCGCGGGGCGCTCGAAAGCGCTGTGCGGCAGCGTTCATCGCGGCCGGAGGCCTTCCCCGGTACTTCCCGGGCCGCGAAATCCTGGTGTGGAACTGTGCCTTCTGGTGGCGGAGCTGTGCTGTCCGGGCGTCGAGCAGCAGCCACAGCATCCGGTGGACGAACCGGTCGTAGCCGGTCGATACGGGATCGGGGCCGGCCTGGGCCGGTGCGGGGCCGGTCATGGCAGTGCCCGCTCGTCGAGCACGCACCGTCCCTCCTCGACCAGCGTTGCCCGTGCTCGTCGCCGTACCTTGCAGGTCTGCACCGTGCAATCGAGGTGCAATTGCATTGCGGCGTGCGCTTGTTCGACGGTCATCACACCCGGATCGCGGCGGCAGCGCGACAGACCGGCAATGTGCATATTGAGGGACGTCAGTTGCATGTCCAGACCACTCCTCGTTCCCGCTGGTTCCTGAAGTGCCCGGAGGTTCAGGAAAGGAAAGGGGCCTAGCTACACCGCTCCGGGCACATCTCCAGCACACCACGAGCAGACGCCAGGCGGGCGAATTTCGAGCAGGAGAACGCAAAATTGCGCGAATTCCCAGCAGTGAATCCACTTGGGGGAGGACGATTCTCCAAAGTGGACGAAGCCCTCGCCCGCCGTCGAGCCCCGATCCATGCCCGCGATCGCGAATGGAGCGTGTTGTGTCCGAAGGTCCCGCGTCATCCACCCTGCCTCGCCGTCAGCTCGGTCGCTATCTACGGGACTGGCGCATCCAGGCAGGATTGACCATCGCCGAAGCCGCCAAGCTGATGGAGTGGGGCGCGAGCACCTTGCAGCGGCTCGAGAAGGGCAACGCGGACCGCATCCGCACCATCGACATCCAGGAACTGTGCCGCATCTACGGGATCCCCGCCGAAATCGCCGAGGGGCTCAAGGGTTTGGCGCAGCAGGCGGCGGTCAAGAGCTGGTGGCACTCGTACGGCGACCTGATTCCCGAGAACTTCGACGTCTACGTCGGCCTCGAGGCATCCGCGCAGCAGTTGTCCTGCTACCAATCGGAATTGGTGCCGGGCCTGCTGCAGACGGCCGAGTACGCAAGGGCCCTGAACCGGCTTGGATACCCGGAAGAGACCATGGTGGAGGTGGATCGGCGCGTTCAGCTGCGTATGCAGCGGCAGGCCATGATCACCCGCCGCATGCACCCGGCGACCATCGCCATGGTGTTGCACGAATCGGTATTGCGCCGCCTGGTGGGAGGTGCAAGGGTGATGGCGGCGCAGGTGCGACACTTGGCGGAATTGAGTACCCGGTCCAATGTCGCGCTGCGTATCCTGCCCTTCGCCGCCGGTGTCCCCCTGGGACTTTCGACCGGACCGTTCGTGATTCTGGAATTCGGATGCGACAGCAAGGGGCAACCGGTGGAGCCCCCGGTGGTCTACGTGGAGGGGTTCACCGGCGATCTGTATCTCGAGAGACAGGGCGACGTTCAGCGTTATCGCCGGGCACAAGCGGGCCTGGAACGCTGCGCGCTGGACGTTCAGGACAGCAGAAACCTGCTCCGGCAGGTGGCGAAGGAGTATTCGGCATGAGTGTGGATCTTTCCGGGGCCCGCTGGTTCAAGAGCAGCCGCAGCGGGGCCGGTAAGGAGTGCGTCGAAGTGGCGTTCCTGCCCGCGGGCCGAGTGGGCGTGCGGGACAGCAAGAATCCGCAGGGCCCGGCGCTGGTGTTCGGCGCGGCGGAATGGGGATCCTTCACCGCGGGCCTCGAAAACGGGGTCTTCGACCGGTGATTCGCTGAACGAGGGTTCACGGGCCCCGACCCGTGAACCCCCGGTATCAGAGGATTGCGACCACACCCATGGCGACGGCGGCGACCAGCACGCCGATCGCGACGGCGGGCATCAGTGCGCCGGTGAGTACGTATACGCCCATCGCCGATACCGCGAAGAGCATCCCTACGATCAGCCGTTCGACCCAGTCATCGGGACCCATTTTCCGGTACCGGGGACGCGCATTCTTGAGTCCTCGGTCCACGAATAGTTGGATACCCATGCTTAGCCGTCGCAAACATACTTCCGTTGCCAAACGGCAGCCGTTTCGTGATCAACAACCAGCTCGGCCGTCAGCGCCGGAAGAGCTTGTTGCCCAGCCAGACGATCGGGTCGTACTGCCTGTCCACCACGCGTTCCTTGAGCGGGATCAGCGCGTTGTCGGTGATCTTGATGTGTTCCGGGCACACTTCCGTGCAGCACTTGGTGATGTTGCAGAAGCCCAGGCCCGCATCCTCTTGCGCCAGTTCCCGGCGGTCGGCCACATCCAATGGATGCATTTCGAGTTCGGCAATACGCATCAGGTATCGCGGGCCGGAGAATGCGTGCTTGTTGTCCTCGTGATCACGGACCACGTGACAGGTGTTCTGGCACAGGAAGCATTCGATGCACTTGCGGAATTCCTGCGACCGTTCCACATCGGCCTGCTGCATCCGGTACTCGCCCGGCTTCAGATCCACCGGCGGCGTGAAAGACGGTACTTCGCGGGCCTTCTGGTAGTTGAACGACACATCCGTGACCAGGTCGCGAATAACCGGGAAGGTGCGCATGGGCGTCACCGTCACCACTTCGTCCTGGGTGAACGTCGACATGCGGGTCATGCACAGCAGCCCCGGCCGGCCGTTCACCTCGGCCGAGCACGAACCGCACTTGCCCGCCTTGCAGTTCCAGCGCACCGCCAGATCCGGCGCCTGGGTGGCCTGCAGCCGGTGGATGATGTCGAGCACCACCTCGCCCTCGTTCACCTCGACGGTGAAGTCCTGCAGGCCGCCGCCCTCGGTGTCACCGCGCCACACCTTGAACTTCGCCTCGTAACCCATGGCTATTCCGCCTTTCCGGCGTCGTCCCGCAACTCTGCGAGATCGGCGGGGGTGTAGTACTTTTCGAGTTCCGCCAGGTCGAACAACCGGAGCAGGTCGGTGCGCATGGGCACCTGGGCCTCGGCCGTGACGGTCACCGACGGCACCGAGAACCCGACCTCGTCCGGGTCGATGGTGCAGACCAGCAGCTTGTTGCGCCACACCGGATCCATGCCCGGGTGGTCGTCGCGGGTGTGGCCGCCGCGGCTCTCGGTGCGCAGCAGCGCGGCCTGGGCGACGCATTCGCTGATGAGCAGCATGTTGCGCATGTCCAGGGCCAGATGCCAGCCCGGATTGAACTGCCGGTGGCCCTCCACGGTGACGTGGTCGTAGCGGTCGCGCAGCTCGGAGAGATGCTCGACGGCCTGCTTCAGTTCGTGTTCCTTGCGGATGATGCCGACCAGATCGTTCATGGTCTGCTGCAGGTCCATGTGCAGCGTGTACGGGTTCTCGCCCGGGCCGCCCTCGGCGGGCGGATCGAACGGCGTCACAGCCGATTTCGCGGCCGCGGCGATATCGGTGTCGGCGATCTTGGGCCGCGCGGCCAGCTGCTCGACATAGGTGGCCGCGCCCAGTCCGGCGCGCCGGCCGAAGACCAGCAGGTCCGACAGCGAGTTGCCGCCCAGCCGGTTGGAGCCGTGCAGGCCGCCTGCGCATTCGCCGGCCGCGAACAGGCCGGGCACCGTGGCCGCCTGGGTGTCCGGATCGACCTCGATGCCACCCATCACGTAGTGGCAGGTCGGCCCGACCTCCATCGGCTCCTTCGTAATGTCCACGTCCGCCAGCTCTTTGAACTGGTGGTGCATGGACGGCAGCCGCTTGACGATCTGGTCGGCGGGCAGGCGGGAGGAGATATCCAGATAGACGCCGCCGTGCGGGGTGCCGCGCCCGGCCTTGACCTCTTCGTTGATGGCCCGCGCGACTTCGTCACGCGGCAGCAGATCCGGTGTGCGCCGGGCGGAATCGTTGTCCTTCAGCCACTGGTCCGCCTCCTCGATGGTCTCGGCGTACTGGCCCTTGAACACCGGCGGGATGTAATCGAACATGAACCGCTTGCCGTCGGAGTTCTTGAGCACCCCGCCGTCACCACGCACGCCCTCGGTGACCAGGATGCCCTTCACCGACGGCGGCCAGACCATGCCGGTCGGATGGAACTGCAGGAACTCCATATTGATCAGCGACGCCCCGGCCCGCAGCGCGAGCGCGTGCCCGTCGCCGGTGTACTCCCAGGAGTTCGAGGTCACCTTGTACGACTTGCCGACGCCGCCGGTGGCGATCACCACCGCGGGCGTCTCGAACAGGATGAAGCGCCCGGACTCCCGCCAGTACCCGAAGGCCCCGGCGATCCGGTCGCCGTCCTTGAGCAGCTCGGTGATGGTGCATTCGGCGAAAATCTTGATGCGCGCCTCGTAGTCACCGGTCTGCGCGTAATCCTCCTGCTGCAGCGAGACGATCTTCTGCTGCATGGTGCGGATGATCTCGAGCCCGGTGCGGTCACCGACGTGCGCCAGCCGCGGATAGGTGTGGCCGCCGAAGTTGCGCTGGCTGATCCGGCCGTCCTTGGTCCGATCGAACAGCGCCCCGTAGGTTTCCAGCTCCCACACCCGGTCGGGGGCCTCCTGGGCGTGCAGTTCGGCCATGCGCCAGTTGTTGAGGAACTTGCCCCCGCGCATGGTGTCCTTGAAATGGGTCTGCCAGTTGTCCTTCTCATTGGCATTGCCCATGGCGGCCGCGCAGCCGCCCTCGGCCATGACGGTGTGCGCCTTGCCGAACAGGGACTTGCAGACCACCGCCACGGACAGCCCGTGCTCACGGGCCTCGATGACCGCACGCAGGCCGGCACCGCCGGCACCGATCACGACGACGTCGTACTTGTGCCGCTCGACTTCAGGCATGGAACCGAATACTCCTGGGAGACAGAGGAATAGAGGACTGTCAGCCGATGAGGCGAGGATCGGAGATGGTTCCGCTCGCCACCAGCATGACGTAGAAATCGGTGAGGACCAGCGTGCCCAGCGTGGTCCAGGCCAGCTGCATGTGCCGGGTGTTCAGCTTCGACACCACGGTCCAGAAGCGGTAGCGCACGGGGTGCTGCGAGAAGTGCTTGAGCCGTCCGCCCGCGATGTGGCGGCAGGAGTGGCACGACAGCGTGTACGCCCACAGCAGCAGCGCGTTGCCGGTGATGATCAGCGTCCCCAGGCCGATGCCGAAGCCGCCGCCCTTGGCGTGGAAGGAGATCACCGCGTCATAGGTGTTGATCACCGAGATGATGATCGCGACGTAGAAGAAGTAGCGGTGCGCGTTCTGGATGATCAGCGGAAGCCGCGTCTCCCCCGTGTATTTCGCGTGCGGCTCGGCCACCGCGCAGGCCGGCGGCGACATCCACACCGACCGGTAGTAGGCCTTGCGGTAGTAGTAGCAGGTGAGCCGGAACAGCAGCAGGAACGGCAGCACCAGGAAGCCCAGCGGAATCCACATGGGCAGGTGGCCGACCGGCGTGCCGAAATGGCTGGAGCCCTCGACGCACGAGGCGCTCAGGCAGGGTGAATAGAACGGTGTCAGATAGTGGAAGTCCGGCACCCAATACGCGCTGCGCACAAAGGATCTGATGGTCGCGTAGATGACGAAGGCCGCGAGCCCCAGCACCGTCGCGGCCGGCGGCACCCACCACCGGTCGGTGCGGAGCGTGCGTGCCGAAATGGCAGCCCGTCCCCTACTGAAAACCCCGGTTGTGCTCGATTCAGAAGCCTTGCCTGGTGCGGCGCTCACTGCTGGATGCCTCGCTGCTCTACCCCGTGGAACGTCATCGTTACCTCCGGCATCGAATGTGATGGTGAGCACCTTACGACAGGGGTGCTATCACTCGAGCTCGCAACAGCTATTTCGCGATCCCGTGATTTGCGCCACATTTCCTGTGGCCGTCAGTGATTCGTTTGCTTGGTGAACAAACGGCAATCTCGCGAACTCGCCGGGCTGTCAGAGTGTTTCGGATTCCGGCCCGCGCGCAGGTCGGGCGGCTCGTCCGCAGCGGTTACCGGCCGTCATATGACAGCAACAACGGTGTGGTGGCCTGTCGGTCTGCTGAGCGTTCGAAGGGAGCCGGTAATGAGACGCGCCGCCATCGTCATGCCGATGCGCACGCCTGTGGGTCTGCCCGGCGGAGCACTCGCCGCGGTGCCGCCGAACCGGCTGGTCGGCACTGTCGTCGCGGCGGTGCTCGGCCGCTCGGGCATCGATCCCGCGCGGGTCGAACAGCTGGTCACCGCCGTCCCCGATGCCGAGGCCATCCGCTCGGCCCTGCCGCAGTGCGGACTGTCGCCGGAGCTGGGTGACTTCGCCCTGGGCGGGGGCCCTGGCAGCGGACTGCGCGCCCTGATCACCGCCGCCATGATGGTGCGCACCGGCGCGGCCGACGTGGTGCTGGCGGTGGGCGCCGAATGCTCCAGCGCCGCAGGGGGATTCGACGCGCAATCCGCCAGCGTCCCGCCGCTGCCCGGCGTCCGCCCAGGACCCGCGGCCGGCGACGGACCCACCACCGACCAGCAGATCGCGATCTGGTCCGCCGAACCCGCACGCGGACAAGCGGATTCGGAACGCGCCGAACAGCTGGCCCGCGACCACGAGCTGGGCCGGGCCGCGGCCGACGACTTCGCCGCGGTCAGCCACCGCCGGGCCGCCCGCGCCCATCGCCAGGGTGTGTTCGGCGCGGAGACCGCGCCCGTCGTGGTGTGCGCGCGTCCCGATGATCCGAATTCCGAGGTGGTCCGCCTGGTCGACCGGGACGAGGGGTTGCGCGACGATGTTTCGCACCGCGCCTTCGCGGCGCTGTCCCCCTTCCGGCCCGACGGCGTGACCACGGCCGGAAACAGCAGCAGCCGCGGCCTGGCCGCCGCGGCCTGCCTGGTGGTGGCCGAGGACCGGCTGGTGGATCTCGGCCTGGAGCCGATGGGCTACCTGCTCGACTGGATCAGCACCACGGCTCCCCTCGGCGTCCCGGTGCCCGCCGCCACCTCCGCCGTCGCAAAGGCACTGTGGCGCACCGGTTTCGAACTGTCGGACCTGGAGTTGCTGGAGGTGGAGGAGACCTCCGCCGTCGAGGTGCTGGCCCTGGCCCGCACCCTGGGCCTCGGGGGCGACACCGCGGAGCGCCTGAACGTGCACGGCGGCGCGATCGCCCTCGGTGATCCGGGCGGCGCGGCGGGTCTGCGCATGGTCACCACCATGCTGCACGAACTGGCCCGCCGCGACGGCGGTCTCGGCCTGGCCGTGACCCCGGTCGGCCCCGGCGGCGCCCTCGCCGCGATCTTCGAATCCCCCGATCTGGAACCGGTTTCGCAGGCCCCGCGCGGCGCCCGCTTCCGCGGCGTCGGCGGCCGGCGCTCGGGCCGGGGCCGGCACCGACACTGAGGACCGGTCGACCGCCACCGAGGACTAGCCACGCGGGCGGAGCCGGACGACCGCCGTGCCCCGGGCGAAGGCCGCCGCCAGCTCCTCGCGGTTGACGCTACCGTCCGAATTCAGGCTGATGCCGGCGTATTTCCCGTGGGTCGGGTTCTGCTCGAGGATGATCCGATACGGCTCGGCCGCCGCGTCCACGTCGGTGACGACCTCCCAATCGGCGTCGATCTCCCGGCGCCGCAGGCCGATTCGCACCGGCTCGCCGGGGCGCAGGTTGTGCCGCCACGTGGCCGCGGTGCCGATCAGCAGCGTGCCGTCGTGTTCGGCGTAGGCGACGGGGTGCTCGTACACCCGCCCGGTCTTGCGGCCGACCACGGTGACGATGAGCAGTTTCCCGCTGACCACCCGGTGCAGCGGTGAGCGCAGGATCCGGCGCATGACGGCGTTGAGCCGCTCCTGTTTGCGGGTGGCGGCCGGGTTCGGGGTGGTCGTTGCTGGCTGGGACATCGGTGCGTCCTCCGGTTCCCTGTTTACTGAGTGACTACTCAGAAAATACGACCAGGTGCGGCATACTGCAAGGGTCGTGCCGGAAAGCGACAGTCGAAACGTGACAGGAGGCGATGTGGCGACCCGTTCCCGAGGGCGGCCCAGTACCGGTGTGCGCGAGGCCGTGATCGCCAACGCGCAACAGGCGCTCGCGGAATCCGGCCTCGCCCGGCTGTCCACCAAGGAGATCGCGGTCCGGGCCGGCGTCGCCGAATCCAGCATCTTCTACCACTTCGGCGATCGAATGGGCCTGCTACAGGCCGTGATCCAGCATCAGCTGCGCCCGCTCGAGGACCTGCTCGCCGACGCGCCCGCGGCGGATCTGCGCACGGCGCTGCGGTCGCTGCTCGCGACCCTGGAGGAATTCTTCGTCTCCGCCCTGCCCGTGATGGCGGCGGTGCAATCGGATGCCGAGTTGGGCGCGGTCTACCGGGAACGTAGCCGCGATCTCGACCTGGGCCCGCACCGCGCGGTGGACGCCGTGGTCGCCTACCTGTCGGCCCGGGGCGTCGAGGCCGGGGATCTGCGCACCCGGGCTCTGCTGCTGGTCGGCGCGGCTCATCAGCGCGCGCTGCAGCGGCAGCTGAGCCCACCCGGCGCGCTCGTCGAATTGCCCAGCCTCGACGCCATTGTCGAGGTGGCCCTCCCGCTGTTCGAAACGAAGGATTAGCTACTTGGTGCGCGGGCGGGAGTGGAAGCCCAGCCCCTCGTCCTGCGCGCCCATCCAGGCCGCCTCATCGTGCTTGGCGTCGGGGACGTAGATCGTCTCCTGCTTGGCCCGCGGTGGTTCCGGCGGCGGCGCCTGTTCGAACTCGTCGGTGTCGATGACGAGCCTTTCCAGATCGTTTTCCAGCCGGCGGACGGTGCCCGCGTCTCCGTAGTGCGAACGCAGTGCGGTGACGCACTGCCGGAGCTGGCCGACCGCGTAGCGGAGTTCCGCAATCTCGCTGCGTGTCATCGAAACCTCCTCGAGCCGTGTGACAGACCACACATCGTGATCTACAACACAGTACGTGATCGTGCGGGATTCGTCTCGTCGGCAACCAATATTCGCAGCTAGAGGGCCTGTCACCGGGCGCGGAATTGAGGCGGCGGACGTTTCAGATCTTCGAATCCGCCCGCCGCCGATGATCTTGCGGCTACCCCGCGATGGCGTACTCCGGCCCGCAGTCCGGGTCCGCGCCGCGCGCCGCCGCGGTCGCCCGGGCCACCAGCGCCACCACCGCGGCGGCCACCTCCTCGGCCCGCTCCAGGATCACGCTGTGCCCGGCGCCGTCCAGCCGCACCAGCTCGGCGTCGGAGACCTGGGAGGCGAGCACCACCGAGTGCGCGAACGGAATCATGATGTCCGCGGACCCGGCCAGCACCAGCACCGGAATCGAGCCCAGCCGGTGCAGGGTCGCGGTCTCGTCGAAGCGGATCAGCGACTCCAGGAAGCTGGCCATGGTCAGCAGCGAGGTGTCGTTGAGCATGGCCGTCGCCACCGCCAGCATGCGCGGGCTCACCTTGCGGGTGCCCAGGGTGGCGTCCCGCATGATGGGCTCGAAGATGCGGCGGCTCAGGTGTTTCGAGGCCTGCATGGCCCGCGGCGCGCGCCGCACCGCCACCCGCAGCGAGTTCACCGCCGGTGCGCTCAACAGCCGCCCCAGCCCCACCCGGGTCACCCCGTTGGCGGCGCTGGAGAGCAGGCCGACGCCGACCACCCGCGTCCCGATCGTCTCCGGGTACAGCCGGGCGTAGGCGAGCACGGTCATGGCGCCCATCGAATGACCCACCAGGACAACGGGTCCGGTCGGCACCACGACCCGCAGCACCGCGTCCAGATCCCGGGCCAGCTGCTCGATGGTGTACGTGGCCGGGTCGGCATTGCCGGAATCCCCGTGTCCGCGATGGTCGTAGAAGACCATGTGGGTGTCCTCGCCCCAGGTCTGCAGCAGGTGCCCGCGCATGAACGCCCACGATTCCGCGCGCAGGCAGTGCCCGTGGACGAACACGACGGTGACGGGGGCGTCGGTGGTGCCGAACTCGCGCACCGCGAGTGGCACGCCGTCATCGGCGGACACGGTGATGTGGTGGCCGTCGAAATCGGCCGCGCGGGTGTTGATCGTGGACATGACGTCCTCCTGAAGAGTGCGCCTTCTTGCCCGGTTGTCGATAGAAATAACCCCTGCGTTAACCCCCCACACCAGGCGTTATAGACAAGTTGTCCAACTGTCTCCGCTGATCTATGCACGGCTGTCGGGGGATCTATCGGAGTCTCGCCACATTGCTAGACCCGTGTAGAAATCCCTGTACGTCCGGTCGGCGTCCGCAATTTCTACTCGCATCTAGCGAATGACCTAGACAAAAGTAGATTCATATCGCATCGACAGTGTCGTCCATGCCGCATCGACGCATTCCGGCTGTCATGACAATCTGCCGCCCTCTAGCAATCGGACTAGAGGGCGGCAGATTTCTGTGCGGATCTCGGCTTACGTCGCCGCCCCCGTCTTCGTGGACGGGAGGAACGGGCGCAACAGGTTCTGTTCCACCGACGGCCCGAACTGCCATTCGGCGATCCAGGGGCCGGTGCCCTCGCTCGGATCCAGTGCGCCGCCCTCGAGCCAGCGGTAGCGCCCGTCGAGGATGCCGCGGGTGAGGTCGGTATCGGCGTCATCGGTGTTGGACCAGAGATCGTCGAAGAGCTTCTCGACCCGCCGGCGGGCCTGACGGCAGAAGACCTCGGCGAGTTCCTCGGCGGCCACGCCGTCGGGACTGCCGTCGACGCGCAGGGACTGGGCGCGCACGCAGGCCGCGGCCATGGCGAACAGTTCCGCGCCGATGTCGACGATGCGGCCCAGGAAGCCCTGCTTGTACTCGAGCTTGGCCTGCCAGCGCGCCATGCCGTACATGAGGGCGCGGGCCTGCTTGCGTGACATCCGCTCGACGAAGCGCATGTGCCGTGCCAGCGGCCCGAATTCGCCGTAGCTGACCGGCGCGGTGCCGGCGCCGACGGTCAGCTGCGGGAACCATTTGGCATAGAAGCCGCTCGCCCCGACCGCAGCCTTGGCCTTGTCCTTGAGCTCGGCATTGCGATCCACCAGCGCCCCGGCCGCGGCCATATGGGCATCGGCCATCTCGCGGGCGATGAGCAGCCGCATGATCTCGCTGGAACCCTCGAAGATGCGGTTGATGCGCAGATCGCGCACCAATTGCTCGGCGCTGACGGCTCTTTCGCCGCGGGCCCGCAGCGAGGCCGCGGTCTCGTAGCCGCGGCCGCCGCGGATCTGCACCAGTTCGTCGGCGATCCGGCACGCCATCTCCGAGGCCCACAGCTTGGCCAGCGCGGCCTCGATGCGGATGTCGTTGCGGTTCTCGTCGCACATGGTGCCCGACAGATCGAGCACCGATTCCAGCGCGAAAGTCGTTGCGGCGATGTAGGAGAGCTTCGCGCCGACCGCGCCGTGCTCGCCGACCGGGCGGCCCCACTGCACCCGGGTGGCCGACCATTCCCGCGCGATCTTGAGCGACCACTTGGCCGCGGCCGTGCACATGGCCGGGATGGCGAGGCGACCGGCGTTGAGGGTGGTGAGCGCGATCTTGAGCCCGTCGCCCTCGCGGCCCACCAGGTTCCGCTTGGGTACGCGCACCTTGTCCATCCGGGTGACACCGTTCTCGATGCCGCGCAGGCCCATGAACGCATTGCGCCGCTCCACCGTGATGCCGGGGCTGTCGGCCTCCACGATGAACGCGGAGATGCCTCCGCGATGGCCCTCGCTCTTGGGCACCCGCGCCATGACCACGAGCAGTTCGGCGACAACGCCATTGGTGGTCCACAGCTTCACGCCGCTGATCTCGTAGGCCTCCCCGTCCGGGGTCGGGGTCGCGGTGGAGGCCATGCGTGCCGGGTCGGAGCCCACATCGGGTTCGGTGAGCAGGAACGCGCTCACCGCGCCCTTGGCGCAGCGCGGCAGGAACTCTCGCTTCTGTTCCGGGGTGCCGGCCAGTTTGAGCGGTTCGGGCACGCCGATGGACTGGTGCGCGGAGAGCAGCACGCCGAGGCTGGCGTGCGCGGAGCCGACCAGCATGAGGGACTTGTTGTAGCCCACCTGCGACAGCCCGACCCCGCCGTACTCCTCGGGAATCTTGAGGCCGAAGCAGCCGAGTTCGGCCAGCCCGCGCACGTATTCGTCGGGGATGCGGCCCTCGGCCTCGATGCGCTGGCCGTCGATGGTCTCGCAGAAGGCTCGCAGCCGGGTCAGGTACGCCTCGGTCTTGGCGGCGTCCGCGGCGTCGGGGCGCGGGAATGGATGGATGAGGTCGAGCCGGAACCGGCCGAGGAACATCTCCTTGGCGAAGGACGGCTTGGCCCAGGTGGTTTCGCGGGATTCCTCGACCAGTGCCCGGGCTTGTTCTTCGGTGGCGTCGACTTTGGCGGCAGTCGCCATGTTGTCCTCCTCGACCGTGATGAGAATCACATTCGAGTGTAGGAGTCTTTGTTACCCGCCGGTAGGGGCTGGCAAAGATCGAAAAGCCTCGTCACGAGATGATCTTGATCAGTTGGCTAATCTTTGGTTATTGAACGCCGCGCAGATATCGGCCGAAATGCGGGACCGTGAAACCGATGGTTCCGCGCTCGGCCGAGTAGATCAGACCCTTCTTGATCAAGCCGTCGCGCGCCGGGGACAACGAGGCAGGTTTGCGTCCCAGCTCGTGTGCCACCGCCGAGGTGGCCACCGGCCCGTCGTCGCCGGACAGGTCGGCCATGGCGCGCATGTATTCGCGCTCGGCCGGCGTCGCTCGCTCGTAGCGGGAGCCAAAGAAACCGACCGCCAGCTCTTCTTCGGCGGCAGGCGACGCCACCGCCACATCCTCGGCCGAGATCGGGCTCTGCGCCGCCGCGTCCCAGGCGGCCTTGCCGTAGGCCTGCACGAAATACGGGTACCCGTCGGCCTTCCGGTACAGCGCGTCCAGCGCCTCCTCGGAGTACTTCACGCTCTCCCGCTCGGCCGGCGCGATGAGCGCCTGGTCGGCCGACTCCCGATCCAGTCGATCGATGCGGTGGTAGGAGAACAGGCGCTCGGAGTAGCTCTTGGACGCGGTCAGCACCGCGGGCAGATGCGGCAGACCCGCCCCGACCACGATCAAAGGCGCGGCGTCCTGGCTCAATTCGTGGCAGGCCCCGCAGATGGCCGAGATGTCGGCCGCGCCGAGATCCTGCATCTCGTCGATGAACACCGCGATGCCGATGCCCAGATCACGCACCAGCGCCGCCGCTTCCATGAGCAGCTCCACCAGATCGATCTCGATATCGCCGGAGTCGGCCCGTCCGGTCACCGCGGGCACATCGATGCCCGGGTTCCAGCGTTCCCGCATGCCCTTGCCGTCGGTGGAGCGCAGTGCGAAAGCCTTGAGAATCCCCAGGAAATCGTCCACCTGCTCCGGATTGCGGTGTGTCACAGCGATCGAACGCACCGCCATGTGCAGCGCCGAGGCCAGCGGCCGCCGCAGTTCCTGATCGGGGCGGGCCTCCAGCTTCCCGGTGCCCCAGCCGCGCGAGCGGGCGGCCGAGCGAAGCTGGTTGAGCAGCACCGTCTTTCCGACGCCGCGCAAACCGGTGAGCATGACGCTGCGCTCCGGCCGTCCGCGCGCCACCCGCTCCAGCACGATGTCGAAGGCGTCGAGCTGCCGGTCCCGGCCCGCGAGCTCGGGCGGTCGCTGCCCCGCGCCGGGTGCGTAGGGATTCCTGACGGGGTCCATGCGGCCCAACCGTAGCGCGGTCATCGCGGATTATCCGGGCATCTATCGAGGACACTAGAGACAGCTATCGACCGGCATACCGGCCCGGCCGATTCGCGATCAGCGGAAGTCGATACAGCGAGTCCGCGGTGTCCCCGGGGGTCTCTACCCTTATGCCTGATTCGTTGGGATCCAGCGCAGGAGGGTTCATGTCGGAAGAAGCCGTACCCACGCCCACCGTCGCGGAGGTGGTCGAATCCTGGAACGTGCCCGCCGAGGCGATCGTGGCCGCGCGCATCCGCAACAACATCCTGGTGGCCATCGAGCGCGGGTACGACGATCCACAGCTGGTGGCCGATCTCGCGGTGGGTCCGCTGGTCATGGCGCTGGGGCAGTTGGAAGTCGATCTCGCGGACGCTCGCCGGCGGATTGCCGAGCTGGAGCGGGCGATCGAGGCGAAAGATTGATAACGGGCGAATTGACGACGTATATCGTCTCGTGATCCACGGCCCTATACACCGAATTGCTTGTTCAGCGGGGCGTTTTCGTAAAGATGCGACGCGCCTATCGCGTCGGGTGGACAACGCGGCGGCCTAGTCGTAATCTTCTCGTGACTTAGCGGAGTCTGTTGCTTCATCGGAGAGGCAGCCCGCGACGTTACAGCAGCAAGATCGGAGATGCGGCTCAGTGGGTAAGCACAGCTTGCAGCAGGAATCTCGGCTTCCGAATTCCGTGAAGGGCGCCATCGTCATGGGTGCGATGGCCGCGACGACTACCGGCGTGTTCCCGGCGATCACCGCCACCGCCGCCACCGTCGAGATCCCGGGCATCGGAAACTTCGACGTGCCGGACGATTTCGCGCCCCAGGTGCAGCAGTTCAACCAGACGGTCAAGGACGCCGAGACGGCGCTGCAGACCCCGGGCGGACTCGGCGGCGGCGCTCAGGTCGGCGTCCCGGCTGCTCCCGCTCCGCAGTTCCAGCTGCCCAGCATCTTCCAGAAGTCCAGCTCCGTCGGCGACATCGCGCTGCACGCCGCCGAGACCAAGGTCGGCGCCCAGTACTCCTGGGGCGCGACCGGTCCCTACAGCTTCGACTGCTCCGGCCTCGTGCAGTGGGCCTACAAGCAGGCCGGAGTCGAGCTGCCCCGCACCAGCTTCGAGCAGTCCAACGTCGGTGCCCCGGTCGCCTTCGAGGACCTGCAGCCCGGCGACATCGTCATCACCAACGGCGGCGGCCACGTGGGCATCTACGCCGGCGACGGCAAGCTGCTGAACGCCGTGCAGACCGGTACCCCGGTCTCCTACACCAACCTGCACGCGAGTCAGGTCGTCACCGCGCGCCGCATCGTCAACGCCTGACGCACATATCGTCGTCAACGTCTGACGCAGTATCGTCGACGTGTGACCACTGCTCCACTGAGCACCACGGCTCAGGCCCGAGTTGATTCTTGGACCTGGGCCGTCCGCATTTTCAAGACCCGCTCGGCGGCCGCCGCGGCCTGCCGGTCCGGGCATGTGCGGGTCAATGGCGTACCGGTCAAGCCCGCGCACCAGCTGAAGCCCGGTGACGAGATCCGCGTTCGTGTCCATGGTTCCGAACGCATCGTCATCGTCGAGCAGCTCATCACCAAGCGTGTCGGCGCGGCCGTGGCCGGGCAGTGCATGATCGACAAGAGCCCGCCCCCGCCCGACCCGCAGCTGACCGCCCTCCTGCCGCGCCGTGATCGCGGCGCGGGCCGCCCGACCAAGCGCGAGCGCCGCGAGACGGACCGGTTGCTGGGCCGCGACCTCCCCCGCCTCCCCGGGACTTCAGCGGACGGCTAGGAGCCGCCGACAGCCTGGCACCCGTGCCGAAGGTCGGGTGCCAACCCGATTTCGGACGTGCCCGGCGAGTTGCCCTCGACTCACGAAATCAGTTGTCTCGCTGGGATATCGCGGCACCGCCCGGCGTGCCCGTGCCCGTGGACGCCGCCCGCGCTCCCCACGCGGCGGCGGCGATGGTGACCAGCGCGCCGAGCATGAGCGCGGCCGGTTCGCCCGGTTTCAGCACGTGCAGCTGGGTGCCGACCGTAACCGCCGCGACCGGCACGCCGATCTGCGCGGAAGCGATGGCCCCGAGTGGAATCGGCTGACCCAGGAACCGCATGACCACATGGGCCAGTACCGCGGCCGCGCCCAGTGCCAGGCCCAGCAGGATCAGATGCGGGTGGTCGCCGAATTCGCGCAGGTTCAGCCGTGCGCCGAGCCAGACGAAGAACAGCGGCGCGAGGAAGCCGTCGCTGATGGCGAAGAGCTGCTTGGCGACTCGGCGCGGTTCCCCGATGGCCGCCACCGCCAGGCCGAGTGCGAAGCCCGCCAGCATGATCGAGACGTGACTGCGGGTGGCGAGCGCGCCGAGGGCGAACAGCAGGGCGAGGCTGACCCGCAGTTCGAGCGCGAACTGCCGATCCTCGGAGATCTTGTGCAGCCGGTGCCGGATGCCGGAATCCTCGAGCCAGCGCAGGAAGAAGTACGCGACCACCGCCGCCCCGGCCACCAGGAGCGCCCCGAGCGCGGCCCGGCTCGCATTGTGCGGATCGATCACCAGCGGCAGCGCCACCACCGCGGCCGCGTCGGCGATGGCGACCTGAGCGGTCATCTCCAGCACGGGTTTTCCGCTCAGCCGCTGGGAATCGATGATGGGCAGCACGATGGCCGCCGAGGAGGAGGCGAGCAGTACGGCGTAGAGCAGTCCGTGTCCGGTGTCGAACCAGGTCGCGATGCCCTGCCCGGCGATCACCGAGAGCACGCCCACCAGCACCGCGCGCAGCGTGCCCCGCCCCAGCGCCGAGCGAATGGCCGCGTCCCGCACCGGCACGTGGGTGCCGGCCACGAACATGACCACCGCGAAGCCGACATCGGCGATGAAGGTGAAGGTCGGGTCCTGCGGGTGCAGCAGGCCGAAGCCGGTGGTGCCGAAGACGATTCCGGCGAGCAGTTCACCCAGGATGACCGGCAGGTGCCAGGTCTGCCGCCAGGCCAGCCAGGGCCCGGCCAGGCCGAGCAGGGTGATGAGGGTGAGGGTCTGGAAGGTCACGGCGTCGTCGTCTCGGCATTCACGCGGTCAGGGCAGGGAGGCGATCTTCACCGGGATCGCGATGTTCTCGTCGGTGTAGTAGATGGCGCAGACCCGGTGATAGCCGTCCACGATCTGCATGGGCACGGCCTTGCGGAAGTCACCGCGCACCACCAGGATCGGCGAGAGCGCCAGGCCGGCCGTGATCTTGGCGAGGTCGCGGCGGACAAAGGGGTTGTAGGTCGGCAGGATCTCCAGCTGCGAGGCGCGCAGCAGGTCCTTGGCCTTCTTGTGCACCACGGGGGCGGCGCGCAGCTTCTGGATGACCTTGTCGACGATATCCGGCTCCGCCAGCATGTCGAGGTAGTCCGCGGCGGCCGGGTAGTCGTGCTCGTCCGGCTCCTTCTTCCACTTGACCGTGATCTCGGGGTCCGCCATGGAGTCATCATTCCCGTGCGACCGACCGGTCGCATATTGACACACGGTTTTGGCTCCAATTGACCGTTTTGCCCGGCTGTCAGGCTGCGGGGCCGACCACCCACTCCACGCAGATGACCCGCCGATCCACCTGCGCCGCCGCCAGTTCCCGTACCGCACCCGGCTCGGCCGCACTGGGTACGCAGGTCAGCAGCACGGTGAAATCGGTGGGATCCGCCGCCGTCAACTCCAGCAGATTCGCCGCCGCCACCAGCCGGGTCTCCCCCGACGCGTGCACCACGCCCCGGACGTCCGACCCGCACTCGCGAATGTCCTGCAGCGCCGTCGCCAGATCGGTGCGATCGGCGCAGTCGCACCGCATCACCACGATCCGCTCCTCCATCCCGGTCAATCCCGCCGGCAGCGGCCGCGGCGTGCGGGTCAGCACCACCACGTCCCGCGCCCCCGCCTCCAGCAGCCAGCGCACCGCGACCTCGCCCTGCGGGCCCAGCCCGCCCGCGACCAGATACGTCCCGTCCGGCCGGATTTCGACGGCCGGAAAAGCCGGCGCCGGCGGCTGCCCGGCCGGGTAGGCCGCGCCGAAGGCGCCGTCGCGCCACCGGCGCCGCGCACCGGAATCCGATCTGCGCCATTGCCGTTGCGGTGGAGCGGCCGTCAGCGAGCCGAGGGCCGTCCAGTCCACGGCGCACCCGTCCAGATAGCGCCGCGCGATGGTGTGCAGAAAACTCTCCGCCTCGTCGTCGCGGGACAGCACGGCCCGCGCGCCCTCCCGGAACGGGGCGCGCTCCCGCAATCCCGGGGTCAGCACCGGCTGCGGCCCGATCTCGAGAATTCTCGAAATCCCTTCGGCGGCAGCTGATTCCAGCGCCGCGGCCAAGTGGATCGGCTGCCACGCGTTGGCAGCCCAGTAGGCGGCGTCCGTGCGCGGATCGTCCGCCGTGGCGGGCGGTGCCGTGGTGCGCGTGGTCTCGTCCGCGGTGGCCCGGGCGCGTGGCACCGGGCCGGGCCGGGTGGTCGAGTAGAACCGCAGCTGCGGCGGGTTCGCCTCGAGATCGGTGAGTTCACCGTGCAACTCGGCGGCGCGGTCGCGGATCGCGGGCAGGTGCGCGGCGGCGGGTATGGCGTCGGCGGGGAGGCGCTGGGCGAAGATGGCGCGGCGATGGGCCCGCCGCACCAGGGCGTCGATATAGCGGGGCTCGCCCGCCACGGTGATGGCGGTCGGACCGTCCACCGCGGCGACGGCGACATCGGCGCGCATGGGCTCGACCAGCCGGGTCACCTCCGCGAGAGTCGCCTCGAGCACGGCCGCGGCTCCACCCCCACCGGCGCGCTCGTGCAGCCGCGCCCGCGCCACCACCACCCGGGCCCCGTCGTCCAGCGACAGCGCGCCGCCGGCGACCGCGGCGGCGACCTCACCGACGCCGTGCCCGGCTACCGCATCCGCGTGCAGCCCCACCGACTCGAGCAGTTCGGCCAGTGCGACCTGAAAGGCGAACAATGCCGAATGCTCGAATACGATGCCGTCCGCGCCGGATTCGCCCGAAGTGTCGCTCTCACAGCCGAATTCGCGGGCGCGATCGAGCCCGTGGTCGCCGCCTCGACCCGCAGGGGTCGTTCGATGGAATCCATTGCGCGGCGTCCAGACTCGTGGGCCGCCGGCCGCTGCCACGGCGTCCACGGCCGCGGTCAATGCCGCCGCGAAGACCGGGTACCGGGCCGCGAGCGCGCGTCCCATGCGCGGGTGGCCGCCGGTTCCGGGGAAGAGGAAGAGCGTGCCGCCGTCGTGCTCGGTGCGGACCGGGTCGAAGATGCCGGTGGCCGCGCGTGGGAGGGGTGCGGGCGTGACCGTCCCCGTGGTGCCGGCGATCGCGGGCGTGGTGGCGATGCGGCGGGCCAGGGTGCGCAGGTGGGCCGCGGCCTCGGCGGTGTCGCGGGCGAGGACCCCGGCGCGGGTGGGTTCGGGTATGAGCCGGGTAGTGGCGGAAGCGAATTCGCGCAGCGAGCGATAGGACCCGATGGCGACGGCCCAGCGCAGCGCGAGGGCGTGGATGGCGGCCGGATCGCGTCCGGTGAGGGGCAGGAGAACCGGGGGTTCGTCACCGCGGTCGAGGGCGGGGGTCCCGCTCGGTCGCGCGGGGTCGTCCAGGGCGATGTGCGCATCGGGGCTGTCCGCCTCGGGGAATCCGATGGCGGGCCCGCCGATGTCGGCGTAGCGGCGGGTTCGGGTCCGGAGCGCGTCGGTCGTGCGTTGCAGCACCAGGACGGTGCAGATGCCGTTGCCGCCGCCGGCGCCGCGATTCCTGGGCACCGGTATCCGAAGGTCCGAAATGTCCGGTAGCAGAGCGAGATCCATACCGCCCGCGATAACGAAGGGCACGGCTTCGTCGGCCAGCAGGCGTACGCCCATGTCGACGGCGACCAGTGGCGAGGCGCGCCGGCTGTCCACGGTGAGGCTGGGACCGCGCAGGTCCAGGGCGCGCGAGAGGTGGTGGGCGCTATTGGTGCCGCCGACCGCGCCGAAGACCACCGCCGCATTGGACGCCGGTGCAAGACAGCCCAATCCGGAGTCGTCGAGGGCTTCCACGGCGACCTCGAGGTTGGTGCGCTGGCGCGGGGTGAGCCCCGCGGCCGCGAGGCGATCCATGCCGAACCACTCGTGATCGAACTCCAGACCCGTCGACCGGCAGCCGACGCCGACGATCGACACCCGCGGGAACGGGGTGGGATCGGTCGATGCTCTCGTACTCTGCCGCACAGGAATGCCCTCCCGTGTCCGCGCGCTGTCGGCCGTCGAGGTACCACCGGCGATTCTGCCAAGAATTCGCCCCGGCCAGAAGGGCTTTCGCGCAGGCGAATCCGTTACCCGGCGCTGTGCAGGTCAGCGCCTATCCGATCGCCCCGAAGGCCTCGGGGTCATCGTTGCGCATGATTACGAGGCCGTGGCCGTCCGCCCCTGAAAGGGATGGTCGAAATCCTCGGCGGTGGCATGGGAGCTGAAGAACCGCAGTGCTAGGTTCACCGCGTCCTGTTCGGTGTTCACTCCGGAGATGGCCATGGTCCGGCGCAGCGCGTCGTCGTCGAGATAGATTCGAGTGATGGCCATTTCGGGCACCTCCGCCGCATCCGTCGTGTCCTCAAAGCATGACGGATCCAGCAGGCGCCGATAGCCGGAATGGCCAGAGCCCTTGGCGGGAAATGCCAAGGGCCCTGTCGTAATTGTCTGGGACATACGGACTTTCGCCCGAATTATCCGATCATGCCCGCGAGCCGCTGCTGGATCAGCGCCTCTGCCTCGGTGACCATCCGGGAGACCAGCTCACCGCAGGTCGGGATGTCGTCGATGAGGCCCTGCACCTGACCGGCCGACCAGATGCCGGCGTCCAGGTCGCCGTCCTCGAACACCCGGCGGCCGCGCGCGCCCGCCACCAGATCCTTGACGTCCTCGAACTTGCCGCCGGCCTTCTCGATCTCGACGACCTTGCGGCTGATCTCGTTGTCCGCCACGCGGGCGGTGTTGTGCATGGTGCGGAAGATGAGCTGGGTGGCCCGCTCCGAGTTGGCGACGATCTGCTCCTTGACCGTCTGGTGGATCGCCGACTCCCGGGTGCACATGAAGCGGGTGCCCATGTTCACGCCGTCCGCGCCCAGCGCCAGCGCCGCGACCAGGCCGCGCGCATCGGCGATGCCGCCGGAGGCGATGACCGGGATGTCGAGGGCCCGGGTGGCGGCCGGAATCAGGATCAGGCCCGGCACGTCGTCCTCGCCCGGGTGCCCGGCGCATTCGAAGCCGTCGATGGACACGCCGTCCACGCCGATCTTCTGCGCCTTGAGCGCGTGCCGCACGCTGGTGCACTTGTGCAGCACCTTGATGCCGGCTTCCTTGTAGTACGGCAGGAAGGGCTCCGGATTGGACCCGGCGGTCTCCACGATCTTCACGCCGGACTCGATGATCGCCTGCACGTACTCCTGGTACGGCGGCGGGTTGATCGACGGCAGGATGGTGACGTTCACGCCGAAGGGCTTGTCGGTGAGCTCACGCGCGCGGTCGATCTCGCGGCGCAGATCGTCGGGGGTGGGCTGGGTGAGCGCGGTGATGATGCCGAGACCACCCGCCTCGGAGACGGCGGCGGCCAGTTCGGCGCGGCCGACCCACATCATGCCGCCCTGGACGATGGGGTGCTCGACCCCGAAGGTCTCGGTGAATCTGGTCTTCAGTGCCATGGGCGCTGTCCTCTCCCTGCCTCTCGCAAACTGCCCCGATACTCGCATAGTTGCATATGGAGCGACAACCCTGATGTGAGTCGAAGTTTGCACCTGACCAGGGCTGTGACCAGTGCTGCCGGGAGTGGCCGCTTGTGGATATGGGTGTCTACCAGGCTCGAATACATGCTCTGAACTGCTGAATGAATCGGTGAGAACTTCTCGATGAAACCTTCTCTGTAACCCTTGTCACGTCAGAAAGTTAAGGGATATTCTCACAGTCGATCAGCGTGAAAGGACACCGCATGACCTTCCAGCCGCTAGACGAGCCGATTCGGTCGCGTCGCAACCACTGGGTGAACCAGGTCGCGACCCACGCGGCCATGCGGCCCGGTCGGATCGCCTTCAAGTACAAGGGCGTGGACACCACCTGGAAGCAGCTGCACGAGCGGTCGGAGCGGTTCGCCGACGCGCTGTCCCGTCGAGGGGTCGGGTTCGGCGATCGTGTGCTCATCCTGGCGCTGAACTACACCGAGTACATCGAGGCCGTCATGGGCATCAATGCGCTCGGGGCCATCGCGGTGCCGGTGAACTTCCGGCTCACCCCGCCCGAGGTCGCCTACATCGTGGCCGACTCCGGCGCCAAGGCCATCGTCACCGACTCGGTGCTGCAGCCGCTGGCCGTGGGCGTCGCCGGGCAGGCCCCGGACCTGTCCACGGTCGTGGTCATCAACGGGCAGACCGGCGCGGGCGTCATCGGCTACGAGGACGTCCTGGCCGAGCCGGGCGAACCGCATGCGCCGCTGGACATTCCGGAAGAGACCCCCTGCCTGATCATGTACACCTCGGGCACCACCGGCAGCCCGAAGGGTGCGGTGCTCACCCACGCGAACATGAACGCGCAGGCGCTGACCTGTATCCGGGCCATGGAGATCACCCCGGACTCCATCGGCTTCTGCAGCTCACCGCTGTTCCACATCGCCGGATTGGGCTCGCTCACCCCGTATTTCATGCTCGGCGGCAAAACCGTGCTGCACCCGCTGGGCGCGTTCGATGCCACCGAATTCCTCGACGCGGTCGAGGCCGAGCAGGCCACCGCCGCCTTCTGCGTACCGGTGCAGTGGCAGCTCATCTGCGAGGAGCCGACGGTCAAGCAGCGCAAGCTCGCACTGCAGGCGCTGTGCTGGGGCGCGGCCCCCGCGTCGGACACGGTGCTGCGCGCCATGGCCGACTGCTTCCCGAACGCCTTCAATGTGGCGGTGTTCGGCCAGACCGAGATGTCACCCATCACCTGTGTGCTCGAGGGCAAGGACGCGCTGCGCAAGATCGGCTCGGTCGGCCTGCCCATCCCCACCATCCAGGCCCGCGTGGTCGACGACGAGATGAACGATGTCGCGCCCGGTACGGTCGGCGAGATCGTCTATCGCGGACCGACTCTCATGCAGGGCTACTGGAACAAGCCCGAGGCCACCGCGGCGGCCTTCCACGGCGGCTGGTTCCACTCCGGGGACCTGGTCCGCCAGGACGAGGAGGGCTTCATCTACGTGGTGGACCGCAAGAAGGACATGATCATCTCCGGGGGCGAGAACATCTACTGCGCCGAGATCGAGAACGTACTCTTCGCGCACCCCAAGATCCACGAGGCCGCCGTCGTGGGCCGCGCGCACGAGAAGTGGGGCGAGGTGCCGGTCGCGGTGGTCGCGCTCATCGACGGCGTCGACGACCTGACCCTCGAAGAGCTGGAACCGTTCCTGAACGAGTCCCTGGCCCGCTACAAGCACCCCAAGCACCTGGTGGTCGTACCCGAGCTGCCCCGCAATGCCAGCGGCAAGGTCGTGAAGGTCGAACTGCGCAAGGCGTATTCGGCCTAGATCAGGTCCTTGGCGGTGAGCCAGCGCATGATCGGCCAGCCGCAGAACACCGGCAGCCAGCAGGTCAGCACCCGGTAGAGCAGGACGGCGGGGACCGCGATCCCCGCCGAGACGCCGAAGGCGGCCAGACCACCGATGAGGGCGGCCTCCACCGCGCCCACGCCGCCGGGGGTCGGGGCGGCCGAGGCCAGGGTGCCGCCGATCATGGTGACGATGGTGACGGTCACGAAAGTCGTACTGCCGCCGAAGGCTTCGATGCTGGCCCACAGCGCCAGCGCCATGCCCAGGGTGGTGGTGGCACAGCCGCCCACGATCATGGCCAGCCGGCCGGGCCGCCGGGCCAGATCCTTCAGCTGGCCGACCACCTCCGCCAGCTGCGGGCGCACCTCGTTGAGCAGCCACTTGCGGACCTTGGGGACGAACATGGTCACGCCCAGCAGGCCCAGCAGGGCGCCCGCCACCAGGTACAGCACGGTGGCACTGGGCACGAAATGCGACAGGTTCGTGGAGGTTCCGGCCAGCGCGCCGAAGATCAGCAGCAGCACCACGTGGGTCACCACCTGCACCGTCTGCTGCAGGGCGACCACCGCGGTGGCCCGCACCGCGCCCAGGCCGCCCTTCTGCAGGAACCGCACGCTCAACGCCAGCCCGCCGACGCCGGCCGGGGTGGTGGTCGCGGCGAAGGTGTTGGCGATCTGCATGAGCAGCAGGTTGCCGAACCTGACGGCCTCGGAGGCACACGCCCACAACGCCATTGCCGCACCCGCATAGGTCAGGGCGGACACGGTCAGCCCCAGCAGCGCCCAGCCCCAGTTCAGATTGCGCAGCTCCGAGGCGAAGGTGGGCACCGCGCTGATGTACGGGTAGGCCACGTACACCAGGCCGATGAGCAGCACCAGCTGGATGATCTGGTTGCGCGAGAAGCGGGTGATCTGCGCGGCCTCGATCTTGTCCTGCCCGGTCTGCGCGGCCACCTCCGCGCGGATGCCCTTCATCAGCTCGCCCGCGTCCGGCACCGCCTTGCGGAGGTGGGTGGGCACCGCGGTCTTGGTGAGCCGGGCCGAGGCGTCCAGTACCGCCTGCTTGTCCAGTACTTCGAGCGCGGTGCGCACGGCCGGGCCGACACCGAACAGATGCGCGGAGGACAGCAGCAGCTGGGCCACGTCGGAGTCGAAACGTGCCTGGTAAGCGCCGAATTCGGATTGCACGAACCCGCCGAACAGCACGGTGTCGTCGTCGAGGACCCGGATCTCCTCGGCGTGCAGTTCGCCGTGCGAGATCTGGGCCTGGTGCATGCTGTGCAGCGCCTGCCACACCCGGGTCAGTATCGGCTCCCCGTCGGCGGCGGCCAGCGGCCGGCCCTGGGGCACGGTGTGCGCGTACACCATCCAGCCGCGGTCCAGCGCCGCCACGGTGAGCGGCTTGTTGCTGGCCAGGCCCAGATCGGCGATGGCGAATCCCATCAGGGCGCGATGCTCGACCGCGCGGCGCATGGAGGCGAACGGCGCCGGGTACTCGCCGCTGCGAATCGTGAGCCAGCGCTTGAGCTGCTGCAGCATGCCGCGGCTGCGCTGGTTCGCACCGTACATCTCGATGATCAATTCATTGTCCGGTGAAGGGGATTCACCGGACTCCGCCGCGGTCCCGGCCGCGGCGGGCGCGCTGTTGGGTGAGGCGCCCAGCTCCGGCTGCGGCACCGTGCTCGCCGAAAGCACCAGTGGCCCACGGGCGGCCGGGCGCAGCACCTTGAAGGCGGTCACCCGGAAGCCGCGCTGGGCCAGCACCCGCACCGCCGCGTCGAGCGGCACCTCGAGCGCGGGCGTGCCGACCACCAGCACGATGACCGCGCCCACCAGCCAGCCCACCACCAGGCCCAGCGCGGCCCGGGCGGGCACCACCAGCGAGACGAACAGGTGGATCGGCACGAAGGCCAGCAGCAGCGTCCACCACCAGCGTCGCGCCCGCGCGGGCAGCCACGGGCTGGCCACCGTGAGCGTCGCCGCCAGCATGGCGATCCAGCGCGGATCGTCGAGGAACTGCGACAGGAAGGTGTTGACCTGTCCCGGTTCCGACAGATGCCAGCGCGGCGCGGAGAACCCGGTGCCGGTGATGGAGAACAGGCCCAGCGCGATCAGGCCCGCGGAGACGAAGCCCGCCAGCAGTTTCCACTGCCCGCGCAGCACCAGCCGCACCAGAATGGCGAAGGGCAGCGCGAGAATGGCGATGCCGTAGACGATGTAGACCAGGTTCGACTGTTCCGGGGTCAGGAACCCCACGATGCCGGAGACCGAGCGCTCCAGCGCCTCCCACTGCGGCCTGGTGATCAGTGATCCGGCGATGACGATGGCCACCGACAGCGCGGACAGCACAACGCGCAGAATGTCACTGGTCCGGCGGATCCGCGGCTGCAGCAGGCTGCCGGAGACGGGAATCTCCCGCCCGTCGACTCGCATGTCCTATTCGCGCTTTCGGATCGTGGGAACGGCTGCGGTCCCATGGTCGGCTCGGTGTGAGTATGCGGCAGGCGACGGCATCACCGACCACCCAACACGCCGTAACCGTAACCCGTCCCCGCTGGCCGGTACCGACGAGCCCGGTTCGGGGCGTCCGCCGCGCTCGTTCGCGGGATCGGTTCCTCCGGCTTGATCCGAGCCTTGGGCACAGGCCGAACCGGCGTGCGAGGATCGGCCCGTGGTGCTCGATCTCCGTGTCTGTTTCGTCGGTGAGTCCTTCGTCGCGGGAGTCGGTGATCCGAGGTGCCTGGGCTGGGCGGGCCGGCTCGCGGCCCGGGCCACGGCGGCCGGACAGCCGCTGACCTACTACAACCTCGGCATCCGACGGGAGAACAGCACCGAGCTGCGGGCCCGCTGGGAGGCCGAGTGCACGCCCCGGCTACCCGCGGGTGCGGACTGCCGGGTGGTGATCTCCACCGGTGTCAACGACACCCAGCTCGAGGACGGCCGTCCCCGGGTCGATCCGGGGACGTCGGAGCGCAATCTGGCCGGCATCCTGCGCCGGGCGCGGGAAAAGGGCTGGCAGACAATGGTGGTCGCGCCGCCGCCGAATGTCGACGACGAGCACAATGCCCGGCTGCTGGCACTGGACGCCCGCTTCGCCGACCTGTGCGACGAGGCCGAGGTGCCCTACCTGCGGGCGCATCAGCCCTTGCGTGAGAACCAGATCTGGATGCGCGATGTCGCGGCCTGCGACGGCTTCCATCCGGGCGCGACCGGCTACGACGAGTTCGCCGCCCTGCTCGCGCCTCACTGGCTGCTCTGGCTGGCCGATCCGGGCTCGGAACTGCCGGTGGTGCGCTGAGTTTCGGTTCCGGGTCCCAGCCAGTCCTCGACCATGCCCTGGAGCCGCGGCTCCCGGGTCGAGGTCACCAGGCCCGAGCCGACCAGCACGCCCAGCGCGATGGCGAGCACGGTGAGCACTGCGGTGACCAGGATGTGCAGGCCGTTGGGGTCGTTCTCGGTGACCAGCGCGGAGATCCCGCTCAGGCTCATGCCGCCGGGCACCAGCATCCAGAAGGCGGGCAGGAACACCACCTGTGTCGGCGGGGCATCTTTGAAGCGCTGCACCAGGTATGCCACCGGCACCGCCACCATGCCGCCCAGGAACGAGCCGAGCAGCCCGCCGCCGAGCTGAGTGCCCAACTGCTGCCCGCAGAACGCCGCGTACAGCACGATCAGCAGCCAGCCGAGGGATCTCGGCGGGGCGCTGGCCCGCCGGCTGTGGCCCAGTCCGATCAGCAGCACCCCGAGTATCGGTGTCCACCAGCCCAATCCGGGTCCGGGCTGCGGTGACACCGTGGGCAGCGTGCCCAGCAGTTGCAGCCCCACCAGCACCCCGAAGGCCAGCAGCACCAGCTTGTTGAAGCCGTAGATGGTGCGGCTGGCGCCCGCGATCATGGATCCGGTGGCCAGCTCGATCGACCCGTTGGTGAGCATGGCGCCCGGCAGCAGGCTCGACACCGAGGGGATCAGCAGCTGGGAGGGATTGCCGCCGCCGAGCGCGTTGGGAAAGCCGAACGACAGCAGGGTGACCACCGCCCCGGCGAGCACCGGCAAGCTGGTGTACAGCAGCCGGAACCGGTCGGCCGCCATGATCAGCAGCTGCACCGCCAGCCCGAGCACGATGTAGCCGAGCAGGGCGGTGGAGGTGGGGTTGAGCATCAGGCCGAGCCCCACGGTGAGCACCACATTGCCGGTCAGCAACCGCCACACCGGTGTCGGCTGCGGCGAGGCGAGGATCTCCTCGAGCGCCACGGTGGCCTCGGCCGGCGGCGGCAGTTCGCTGGTGATCCGGTCGATGAGTTCGTAGAGCGCGGCGATCTGATCCAGGCGCAGGGTGTCGGAGTCGGCTTCCAGCAGGTCCATCGCCGATCCGCGCGAATCCTGTACGCGCACGAACACTCCCGTGGGCAGCACGAAGAAGTGCACCTCGGTGGCGTCGTAGCGGCGCGCCAGTTCGTCGAGGATGTCCTTTACCCGGCCGGTGGTCTCGCCCGAGCGAATGAGGGCTACGCCCATGTGCCGCAACAGATCCAGCAGGTCGGCGGAGACGGGTGGTTCCTCCGGCGGCGGAGCCTGCTCCGCCGGGGCGATCGCGCCGGGGCTGACCCGCCGCAGCCAGTGATCCATGGATCCGGCGGCCCTGCGGGTGGCCCCGTAGAGGCTGCGCGACAGCGCGCCCCGGCCGCGCCCCGCACGCCGGGGCCGTGGATGATGCCGCGACAGACTCGTAGGTCTCGCCTCCATAGATGAGCAACTTCGTAGCAATCAAAATCTAGCGCGCGGCGGGCCCGGATCCACCGGACGCGAGCCATCTCACTCCCATGCATCCCGGCTCTGGAACGGAACTGCCGATACCATCCCGCCCGAATCCCGGCTTCCAAGCCATCGGGTATGCCTATCGGTTGCCCTCTTCCTAACCTGGTGGCATGGATATCGATACGCGACTGCTGCGTTACTTCCTGGCAGTCGCGGACGCGGAGAACCTGCCGCGGGCGGCGCAGCGACTACATGTCGCGCAGCCCGCGCTGGCGACCCAGATCAAACAGCTGGAACAGCAGCTGGGTGTGGAGCTGTTCATTCGTTCCCGCGCGGGCTGGACGCTCACCGCGGCCGGCAAGGTGCTCGCCGAGCAGGTCCCGGCGCTGCTGGCGTCCTGGGACCGGATCCTGCGCGACACCAAGAGCGATGCCAGCCGCGCCTCCCGGGTACTGCGGCTGGGCTGCGTGAACAGCGCTGCCGACGGCCACATTCCGGAGATCATCCGGGTCTTCCACCGGCTGCACCCGGACTGGCAGGTCGATCTGCACCAGGGCGGCTGGACCGACCCGACCGCCGGGCTGGACGAGGGCGACGTCGATGTCGCCCTGCTGCGCCTGCCCTTTCCGGGCCAGGACGAATACCACCTGCGGGAGCTGTTCGCCGAACCGCGCTGGATCGCGCTGCCCGAGGACCATCCGCTGGCCCAGCGCGACGACATCGCCTTCCGGGAGCTGTGGGACGAGCCGTATGTCGCCTCGCCCGCGGAAACCGGCTGGTGGCGCGACTATTGGATGGGCCTGGACGCGCGGCCCGCGGACACCGCCATCATCGGGGCCATCGCCCGCAATACCGAGGAATGGCTGCGCGCCATCGCCAATGGCTTCGGCGTGAGCTTCACCCCCGCCTCCACCGCCCGCACCGAGTACCCGGGCGTGGTGTTCCGGCCCGTGCACGGCATCGGCCCCACCCGGGTGGCGGTGGTGTGGCCGGACGCCTCCGAGACCGATCCGGTCATGCGGTATTTCATCCGCTGCTGCTCCGACATCATGGGCCAGCACGGCGCGGACGGCCGTCGCACCTCCTAGCCGCCGCCGGTCGGACATGATTGAGGGCATGAGCGACCAGCACGAGCACTGGCAGCGCACCTACCGCACGCATCCGGAGATGTACGGCGACGAGCCCTCGGAGGCCGCCGTGTACGCGGCGCGCCTGTTCCGCGAGCGCGGGGCCCGCGACGTGCTGGAACTGGGCGCGGGCCACGGCCGGGACGCACTCCACCTGGCGCGCCAGGGTTTTCGGGTGACCGCCACCGATTTCAGTGCCGTCGCGCTGGCGCAATTACAGGAACGGGCGGTCGCCGAAGGCGCGGGCGAGCGGGTCCGCACCCTGGAACACGATGTGCGCCAGCCGATTCCGCTGCCCTACCGCAGCGTGGACGCGGTGTACGCGCACATGCTGCTGTGCATGGACCTCAGTACCCAGGAGATCCGCGACCTGGTCGCCGAGATCCGCCGCGTCCTCAAACCCGGTGGCGCCTTCGTCTACACCGTCCGCAATACCGACGACGCCCACTTCGGCAGCGGCACATCCCTCGGCGACGACATCTACGAGCACGGCGGCTTCGCCGTGCACTTCTTCTCCGCGGAACTCGTCGAGAGCCTCGCCGCCGGATGGGAGCTGCGCGACCGGCATTCCTTCGAGGAGGGCGAGCTGCCCCGTCGCCTCTGGCTCGTCACCCAGCTGCTCCCGGCCCGCTGACCGCGGCCGCGATCTCGGCGCGGATCGGGCGCGGCGCACCGGACAGCAGGGCGGGCAGATCGCTGTGGGTGGCGTGCAGGAAACCCGCCTTCAGGTTGGAGAACAGCGACATCGTGTGCCCGATCCGATACGGTTCGAGGCCCCCGCCGAGCAGGCTGTCGCGCAGCTCGGTGAGCGGCACGTCCCGGTATTCGACCGGGCGGCCGAGGGATTCGCTCAGCAGCCCGGCGATCTCCGCGCCGCTGACCGAGGTCACGCCCTCGAGCTCGTAGGTGCGACCGGCGTGCGCGGTGGACGCTCCGGCGCGCACGCCGCGCTCGACCTCGGCGGCCACCCGCACCGCGACCTCGGCCAGATCCTCCCGCGACACCCCGGAGATGCGGCCGGTGCCGAACGGTACGGCGAAAACCCCGGTGGCGGCGGCGGATTCGGCCGCCCCGGCCGCCAGGCCCACCGGCACCTCGCTGTAGAACCCGTTGCGCAGCACCGTCACCTCGAAAGGCGCTGCGGCCAGCTGCTTCTCGGTCCACAGGTGCGGGACGGCGATGGTGGTGTGCCCGGCCGACGCCGAGAGGCTGGTGTAGATGACGTGCCCCACTCCGGCGGCGGCCGCGGCGGCCACCACCGCGCCATGGCGGGCCGTCACCACATCGTCCTCGGCGTATCCGGCGGAGATGAACACCAGCGTGTCCACGCCGTCGAAGCCGGCGGTCAGGGATACGGGATCGTCGAAATCGATGCGCCGGGCGGTGTTGTCGCTGTGTTGCGCGGCTCTGGAGCTGGTGCCCGCCACCACCTCCAGAGCCGGCCGGGCCCGCAGGCCCGCCAGTACCAGTCCGCCCAGAGCGCCGGAAACGCCGGTCACGAGAATCATTGCGCTACTCCTTGCGTTGCGAAGGTCGTGGACCACGACCTGACCGAGCTTCCGACGACGGTGGCGACCTGGGAAGAAGGCACTTCGGTGTCAGTCACGAACACCGCTGTTACCGACCAGGCCGCAGCCGCTGTTCCCGCCGGGCCGTGTGGCGATGACCACTGCGGGATCCGCGACACCCTGGACCGGATCGGCGACAAATGGACCGTGCAGGTGCTGGTCGAACTGCGCAAGGGCGTGCGCCGGTTCGGCGAGCTGCAGCGCGCCGTGCCCGGTATCTCGCAACGCATGCTGACACTCACCACGAAAAGGCTGCTGCGCGACGGGTTCCTGGAGCGCACGGCCTACCCGACCATTCCGCCGCAGGTGGAGTACCGGCTCACCGAGATGGGTGAGAGCCTGGCCGGGGTCGCCTTCTACCTGGCCGACTGGTCCCGCGCGCACATGGACGCGGTGGCCGCGGCCCGCGCCCGCTGGGACGCGGAGCACGGCGAACTGGACTGAGCCCCGCCCGCGGATTCGCTCAGCCCCGCACGCGGATTCGCTCAGCCCGCTTCGAGGACGGCCATGGCGGCATTGTGGCCGCCGATGCCGCTGACACCGCCGCCGCGCACCGCGCCCGCGCCGCACAGCAGGACATTGCGGTGCCGGGTCGCGACGCCCCACCGGGCTGCGGGGCTGTCGTCGGCATCGTCGGCGCGGTAGGGAAAGGACAGGTCCGCGTGGAAGATATGGCCGCCGGGCATGCTGATCTCGCGTTCGAGTTCGACCGGGGTGCGGGCCTCCAGGCACGGGTTGCCCTCGCCGTCCAGGGCGAGACAGTCGCGGATCGGTTCGGCCAGCACCGAATCCAGTTGTGCCAGTGTGGCATCCACCAGCCGCTCCTTGACGCCGCGCGGATCGTCGGCGAAAAGCCGTGCGGGCGTGTGCAACCCGAAGAGAGTGAGGGTGTGGAAGCCGCGCTCGTTCAGCTCCGGCGCGAGGATCGACGGGTCGGTCAGGGTGTGGCAGTAGATCTCCGAGGGCGGGGCCGAGGGCAGCGCGCCCGCAGCCGCCTCCCGGTAGGCGCGCTCGAGCTGACCGGCCGATTCGGCGATGTGGAAGGTGCCGGCGAAGGCGGTGCGCGGATCCACCTGCGGGTCACGGAGTTTCGGTAGTCGCCGCAGCAGCATGTTGATCTTCAGTTGCGCGCCCTCGGGTTTCTCGGCCGATTCGCCCAGCAGTCCCGCCAGCACGTAGGGCGCGGCGTTCACCAGCACGTGCCGCGCGCTGGCCACATGCCCGTGATCACCGTGCAGGTAGTGCACGTCGGCCGTGTCGCCGTAGGGCTCGATGCTGGTGACGGTGCATCCGGTGCTCAACTCGGCCCCGGCCGTGCGGGCCGCGCCGGCAAGCGCGTCGGTGAGCGCGCCCATGCCGCCGACGGGCACATTCCAGTCGCCGGTGCCGCCGCCGATCACGTGGTAGAGGAAGCAGCGGTTCTGCCGCAGCGCCGGATCGTGGGCGTGGGTGAAGGTGCCGATGAGCGCGTCGGTGAGCACCACGCCGCGCACGGTGTCGTCGGCGAAGGCGGCCTCCACGGATTCACCCAGGGGCCGTTCGAAAATCGTCTCCCAGGCGGTGGAATCGTCCACCGTGCGCTGCAATTCGGCGCGGGTGGGCAGCGGGTGGGTCAGGGTCGGGAAGACGCGCTCGGCCAGCTGCCCGGTCATGGCGTAGAAGCGCTGCCAGGCTTCGTAATCCCGCTCGGATCCGGTGACCTGCGCGAAGCTGGCGCGGGTGGCGGCCTCGGAACCGTTGTCCACCAGCAGCCCGGTGCCACCGATCGGCGTGTACGACGAGATGCGCCGCTTGCGGGTCTCGAAGCTGAGGTCCAGGTCCCGCACGATGCGCTCGGGCAGCAGGCTCACCAGATAGGAGTAGCGCGACAGTCGCGCGTCGAAGCCCGGGAACACCCGCTCGGACACCGCCGCGCCACCGGTGTGGGCCTGGCGTTCCAGCACCAGCACCGAACGCCCGGCCCGGGCCAGGTAGGCGGCGGCCACCAGGCCGTTGTGGCCGCCGCCCACCACGATCACGTCGTATCCCGCTCGCGTCATGCGCCCATCGCATCACACTCTGTGTCCAATTTGCCCTCCGCTTCGCTCCGGGCGGGTTCGCGGCCCAGAAAAACTCGATAATACCTACACCGCCGAGCAACAATACGACCCCCGCGCCCACCGGCCCAAAAGAGTCGCCCACCC